>CASDUO010000010.1 GCA_949284065.1 uncultured Bacillota bacterium | reverse complement strand
CTGTATCGGTTTCCTACCCGAAAGCATTATCACAGAAATGGTCAATCACGCAGTAAAAAGCAGAACAGCGTGACTTCACGCCACGCTGTTCTCACTAAATACTATAAACCTGTCTTATTACGAACTACCGTCCGGGAGCCTATTTTGGATCGCATCGTCGCCTCATATCCTTTCCGAATAACTTCCCAGGAACACAAAGGTCTCCGGCTGGTTTTCCATTATACTCAGCAAGTTCATGAGTTTGTCGGAGTATACGGAAGCCTCCAGATCGAAATAGAAAAGGAATTCAAAGTCGCTCCCCGGTATGGGTCTGGATTCCAGCTTGGTAAGGTTTATACCGAGTGCAGCGAACTTTGCTATGGTCTGGTAAAGAGATCTGGGAACATGGGGGAGAGACATGATGAGGCTTATCTTGTCGGCTCCCGGGTATATTTCCAGATTCTTCGATATACATATGAAACGTGTGTAGTTGTTGTCAGTGACCTGTATGTTGGTTTTTATCATTTCCAGACCGTAAAGGTCCAGACATTCTTTTGAAGAGATGGCCGCAACATCCTTTCTCGGGCTCTCAGCCACCATTTTTGCTGCAAGAGCTGTGTTTTCACAGGCTGTGACCTTTACATCCCCAAGACTTCTGAGGAATTCTCCGCACTGGCCCACTGCCTGTTCATGGGAAAATATCTCCTTTATGTCAGACAGCTTGGTGCCGGCTTTCGCCATCAGGTTGTGGCTGACCCTGAGCCTTATCGCACGGGCTATATGGAAATTGTAGTTTTGCATAAGGTCATATACAGCGCCTACAGAACCGTAAGAACTGTTTTCGATGGGAAGGATACCGTATGAACACAATCCTTTCTCCACGGCGTTGAACACTCCCTCAAAGCTGGTGAAGAACATGACGCTGGGCAGTTCAAAGAGCTTGTCGCAGGCGGCCTGGGAATGGGATCCGGCAACGCCCTGACAGGCGACGACAGCTTTTTTTGGAAAAGTCTTAGGTGTGTTCTCTATGGCATACTCTATCCTGTCAGCAAGGTCAGATCTTCTTGCAAGGTAATCGTTCTGGCATGACCTGCTTGCGTCCAGTATGCTCCCGTAGACCAGCCTGCCGTAATCGTCAAAAGGCTCCCCGATCTGGTCGGAGATCTTCAGTAGGACCTCTTTTTCCCTGCGGTCGTTGGTCACAGGTATGTCATGTTCTTTTTTATATTCGGCAATACGGAGAGACGTTTCCATCCTTTCCCTGAAAAGTTCTGAGATCTGTTCATCTATGGAATCTATTTTTTCTCGCATGCCCTGCATATCGTTATCGCTCATATTATGATTCTCCTTTCGTGTCCGGGATACCGGCAACATTAGTTCTCGGATCATATTCTGTTTCGTCAAAGGCCTATTCGGCAGGCTGTACAGGTTCTTCAGGAGGGATCTCCTCAGGTTCAGAGGGTTCCGGGTCCTCCTCAGCAGGTGCTGAAGGAGTTTCCTGCTCCTGTTGCTGCTGCTGTTCCTGTTCCTGCTGGTACTGGTCTATTTCGTTTTCAAGCTCCTGCTGTTCTTCCATGAGGGCTTCCTTTTCTGCAGCGGCTTTGTTATTGGACCATATATAGTACCCGGTGCCGGCTGCCACTAAAAGTATGAGGATGATTATTACAGCGATCAGACCGCCGTGACCGGACTTTTTCTTTTCATATCTGTCATCGTAGTCCCTGTTGCCTGATGTTCCGCGATCATCATATCTGCGGCTTTCCGGCCGGGCACCTCCGTCATGGTATCTGCGCTGCTGTCCGGCCTTTGACGGATCGTCTTTTTGGGACGGTGTCAGAGGGCATCCGCAGTTTGGACATGCCATGGCGCTGTCCGATACTGCATGGCCGCATTCGGGACATTTCAGTAATGCCATTTTCTTTCCTCCTTGATGTTTTCATGTTGGAGCAGGCTGACCTGCTTACACTCAAATATATCAATTTTGAAGTGGTATAGCAAGAAAAACGGCATGGTTTTGGATTTTTGGGGATTTGCGTCATTGACACATTTGCGGGCTTTGGCGGAACGGGTCCGGCATTCACATATGACACCCGGCAGGCAAAAAACAATGTAGCTTGACCCTATACTGTGGTATAATGTCATAAATGCGCGGAGGTGTCTTATGAAACCTAAATATAACAGAGTTCTTTTGAAGATCAGCGGAGAGGCTCTGGCCGGGAAGGAACACTTCGGTCTGAGCGATGAGATGCTCCGCATAGTTGCAAGGCAGGTAAAGGATGTCCACGAGATGGGTGTCCAGGTGGCCATAGTCGTAGGCGGCGGAAATTTCTGGCGGGGCAGGACCAGCGAGAATATGGATAAGGCCCAGGCAGATTATATGGGTATGCTTGCCACATGTATAAACGCTCTTGCCTTACAGGATGCATTTGAAGCCATAGATATGCCGACCAGGGTACAGACTGCCATAACCATGAGAGAGGTGGCGGAGCCGTATATCAGGAGAAAGGCCATCGCTCATCTGGAAAAAGGCAGAGTGGTGATTTTCGGAGCGGGAACGGGATCTCCCTTTTTCAGCACGGATACCACAGCGGCTCTCAGGGCGGCGGAGATCAATGCAGACGTGATACTTTTGGCAAAAAAGGTGGATGCTGTGTATTCGGCAGATCCGGAAAGGGATCCCGATGCAATAAGATACAGTGAACTGACCCACTGGGAAGTGCTGGAAAAGGATCTGAAAGTCATGGATTCCACTGCTGCATCCCTGTGCAGAGACAACGGCATAAACATACATGTTTTCGCCATAGCTCAGGAGGGGAATGTCATGAAGGCTGTGTGCGGTGAAAAAATAGGGACTATAATCACTTAGGAGGTAACATAAAATGAGTGACAAAGTACAACAGGTTTTGGAAGAGAAAATAGGTAAAAGCATAGCGAATCTCAAAGAGGAGCTCAATGCCGTAAGAGCCGGCAGAGCGAATCCGGCATTGCTGGACAGAGTGGAAGTGGAATATTACGGCACTCCCACCCCTATAAAACAGTTGGCAAACGTGTCATGTCCCGATCCGAGGACGATAGTGGTATCTCCTTTCGATCCCAAGTCCATAAAGGACATAGAGAGAGGGATATTGGCGGCTAACGTAGGGATAAATCCGGTCAATGACGGAAAGGTCGTGAGACTGACCATACCCCAGGTGACAGAGGAAAGGCGTAAAGAGCTGACCAAGGAAATAAAACACCTGGGTGAGGAGACGAAGGTGGCAGTAAGGAACCTGAGAAGGACTGCCAACGATGAGGTGAAAAAAGAAGAAAAAGCCGGTGAACTGACAGAAGACGATATGAAACAGGATCTGGAAGAGATCCAGGAAACAGTGGATAAGGCTATAAAAGATATAGATGCCGTTATAGCCGAAAAAGAGAAGGAACTTTTGGAAGTTTAGCGGATATGATTCAAAAAGATATGATACCGGTCCATGTTGCCGTCATTATGGACGGCAACGGCCGGTGGGCAAAAGACAGGGGACTTCCCAGAGTCGCTGGCCACAACAGCGGCATGAAGGCCATGAAACAGATAGTGAAAAGGGCTTCAGAACTGGGGATCGGTTTTCTCACCGTTTATGCTTTTTCCACCGAGAACTGGAAACGCTCGGAGGATGAGATAGACGGCATTTTTAAGTTGCTCACATCATATGTTGCCGTGGAGCTCAGGGAACTGGACAGGAACAATGTGAAAGTGGGAGTCATAGGGGATATATCACCTATTCCGGAAAGGGCCAGGGAAAGCATCGAAAAGGCTGTGAGGACCACAGCGGAAAACGACGGACTTAGATTCAATGTGGCTCTGAATTACGGAGGCAGAGATGAGATATGCAGGGCCTTGCGGGAGATCTCGGCAACAGGTATAGAGCCTGAGAGAATAGATGAAGAGCTCATAAGCAGACATCTTTACACAGGCAAGGCAGGTGTGCCGGACCCGGAACTTCTCATAAGGACCAGCGGTGAAAAGAGACTGAGCAATTTCCTCCTGTGGCAGCTGGCTTATACGGAGATGGTGTTCAGTCCGGTACTGTGGCCGGATTTCACGCCCGAGGAATTCGACAGATGTATCGAAGAATATCAATCGAGGGACAGGCGGTTCGGAGGGCGCAAGTAAAGAAGTTTAGTGATTTGTGGAAACACGTTTGAAAAGTCGGAAAGGTAGAATCGTATGAAAACACGGATATTGTCCGGACTGATAATGGTGCCCCTGCTGGCCCTGCTGTATTTCGGAGACTATGTGCTCATGGCAGGCTGTTTCATTATCGGTGTAGTGGGAGTTTATGAATTTTATAAAGGCTTCCGGGCCATGGAGGTGGAGCCTTCATATCCGATCGCCGTGGTTTCGGCAGTGCTGCTCTACGGCATAGGAGCAGGGGATATGACAGGTATCATAAAGCTTTCGGATCCGTATATTTTCTGGCTTTTCGTCAGCGTGCTCCTTTCACTGTTGTATATGTTCAAAATAGATGAGCGCAAACCTGCAGATGCCATGGCTACAGTTACGGGCATAGTCTATGTGATATTCTTTTCCTATCACTTTTTCCTTGTGGATCAGAGCGACTGGCCCATACTGATATGGATAATAGTCCTAGCGGCCTTCGGTACGGACATATTCGCATATTTTACAGGCATGGCTTTGGGTAAACACAAACTCTGTCCGAAGATAAGCCCTAAAAAGACAGTGGAAGGTTCTGTGGGAGGTACTCTGGGAAGCGTGCTCCTTTGCGGGCTTTTCGGCTATTTCTTTGCAGGCGATATATTGATGCACTGCCTCGTACTGGGAGTGTTGGGAGGTATCGTCTCCCAGCTGGGCGATCTGACGGCCTCGGTGTTCAAAAGGCACATGGGGATAAAGGATTACGGCAATATCATACCGGGTCACGGAGGGATACTGGACAGGTTCGACAGCGTGCTCTTCGTGGCGCCGTTGGTTTTCTATTATATCCGGATCTTCATGTAAGGGGAGGTATTCCTTATGAAAGAGATAGTCCTCCTTGGAAGTACAGGCTCCATAGGCGTACAAAGCTTGGAGATCGTAAGGCGGAACAGGGAAAAATACAGGATAAAGGTCCTTACATGCGGACATAACGCAGAGAGGTTCAGAGAGCAGATAAGAGAGTTTTCCCCGGAACTGGCAGTGACAGCCCTGGAGGAGGACGCTGTTTCTCTGGGGAAAGAATTTCCCGGTGTCAGCTTCATGTGGGGAAGGGACGGTTTGAAGGCAGCCGGAGCAGTGCCCTGTGACATGGTCATAAACGCCCTTATGGGTATGAGAGGTATGGAGCCTACTTTAGCTGCGATACGGGCAGGCAACGATGTGGCTCTGGCAAATAAAGAAACCCTCGTAGCCGGCGGCGCTATCGTAATGGATGCGGTGAAGAAAGCGGGAACGAGACTGCTTCCCGTGGACAGTGAACACAGCGCCATATTCCAGTGCATACAGGGCCAGAAAGGCGATATAAAGGGGATATGGCTCACAGCGTCGGGAGGGCCGTTCCGGGACACTCCGGCAGATGAGCTGAAAAAGGTGACTCCGGCAGAGGCCCTGAAACACCCCAACTGGAATATGGGCAACAAGATAACCATAGACAGCGCTACGATGATGAACAAGGGCCTTGAGGTCATCGAAGCCAGATGGCTCTTCGATCTGGAGCCGGACCGGATCAGAGTGGTGGTGCACCCGGAAAGCATACTCCATTCGGCAGTGGAATTTGTCGACACGTCAGTCATAGGGCAGATGGGACTTCCAGACATGAAACTCCCCATATCTTATGCTCTTTCCTACCCTGAAAGGGCCGATGAGGGGCTGATTTCTTTAGACTTTTTTAAGATGGGAAGGTTAACATTTGAGAGGCCTGACAGAGAAAGATTCCCGGCGCTGGAACTGGCTGAGGAATCTATCAGAAGGGGAAAGAGCTACCCCGTGGTACTGAACGGGGCGAATGAGGTCCTGGTGCAGGCATTTCTCGACGGCAGGATAGGCTTTACGGATATAGCGGCCAAAATAGAGGAGGCCCTTGAGGAACATGTGCCTGTTTCGGTAAGGGATCCTGAGGATATACTGTATATAGACAAGGAGACGAGAAGGAAGACAGAGGAAAATATATGACGATAATCTATGCGTTGATAATGTTTTGTCTGCTCATATTCGTCCATGAGTTCGGACATCTCATAGCAGCGAAGAAGTGCGATGTAAAAGTGAACGAGTTTGCCCTAGGAATGGGACCGGCCATTTGGAAGAAGCAAAAAGGGGACACCCTTTATTCCTTGAGGGTCTTTCCCATAGGCGGATACTGTGCAATGGAAGGTGAAGATGAGGACTCAGATGATGAGCGAGCTTTCAACAAGAAAAAACCTTATCAGAAAGCCATCATAGTGTGTGCCGGATCGGTCATGAATCTCATCGCGGCCATATTGATCATGTGTATCATTTCCTTTGCCGTAGGCACGGCTACTACTACCATAGGAGAGGTCATGAAAGACACTCCCGCCGCTGCTGCAGGCTTAGAGGAGGGAGATCGTCTGGTTTCAGTGGACGGAGAGCCGGTGGATCAGTGGGAGGATCTGTCCGCCATATTGGCGGAGACTGACAAGGATACAGTATCTGTGACAGTTATGAGGAACGGTGAAGAAGTGGTCATGGACTGCGGCATCACCGAAGAGGACGGGCGAAAGATAATAGGTGTCAGGACCCAGGTGGAGCATGACCTGATCGGAGCCATAGGTGACGGGTTCACCCAGACCGGAGAACTGGCAGGATCCATGTTCGTGGTGCTGAAGCAGCTCGTGACGGGAGAAGTTTCGACGGACAACCTGACAGGACCGGTGGGGATAGTATATATGGTCAATGAAAGCGTGGATATGGGAATGATGTATCTGCTCTTCCTGACCGCCCTTATAAGTCTCAACCTGGCCATATTCAACATGCTGCCCTTCCCGGCTCTGGACGGAGGCAGGCTGGTGTTCATAGTGATAAGGAAGATCACCGGCAAGGCCATAACAGACAGGATAGAAGCCGGTGTACATATGGCGGGGATGGCGGTCCTGTTGATTTTGATGGTTGCGGTGACATGGAACGATATAGTCCGTTTCATAGTCCCCATATTCAATTAGAAAGGCGATGCTTTGAAAAGAGCAGTCGGATAAATAATGAACATGACGAAGACGGTAAAATGCGGAGATGTGATCATAGGTGGAGGCGCCCCTGTTTCCATCCAGTCTATGACCAACACCGATACCCGCGATGTGGGATCTACGGTAAAGCAGATAAAGGATCTGGCAGATGTCGGTTGCCAGATAGTCCGTCTTGCAGTACCTGATATGGAGGCGGCCCGGGCTATTGAGGATATCAAAAAACTTTCTCCCTTGCCTGTGGTGGCAGACATACATTTCGATCACAGACTCGCCATCGAAGCCATAAGGGCAGGAGCAGATAAGATAAGGATAAATCCGGGCAACCTGAAGGGAAGAGATGCTTTGAAAAAAGTGGTCGAAGAGGCAGACGAAAGGAAGATACCCATAAGAGTAGGGGTCAACGGAGGTTCCCTGGAAAAGGATATATTGCATACCATGGGAAGGACCGGAAAGGCGCTGGCGGAAAGCGCCATGAGGAACGTCAGGCTTCTTGAAGAGATGGATTTCACCGATATAGTGATCTCTGTGAAAACATCAGATGTAGCGGCGGGATATGAGGCATATAAAATAGTGGCGGGAATGACAGATCATCCGCTGCACATAGGAGTGACAGAGGCCGGATCCGGAGAAGATGGAGTCATCAGGTCCGCCGTAGGGCTGGGAGCCCTGCTCCTTGAAGGCATAGGAGACACCATGAGGGTCTCTGTGACGGGAGATCCCCTGCAGGAAGTGTATATAGCGAAAAAAATACTGGCAGCGGCAGGTCTTCGAAAGGAAAAAGTCAAAGTCATATCCTGTCCCACATGCGGCAGGACGAAATTGGATCTGGAAAAGGCGGTGACCAAGGTCAAGGAAGCCTTTGAGAATTCCTCGCTGGAAGGGATCACCGTAGCCGTCATGGGATGTGAGGTCAACGGGCCCGGCGAAGCGGAGGCGGCCGATGTGGGAGTGGCCTGGGGCAAGGGCCGAGGTTCACTCTTTGTCAGGGGAAAGATAATAAAAACTGTAAGTGAGGACGATATAGTAAGAGAGCTCCTTGAAGCAGCAGAAAATATTGCATATAAAGACAAATGAAACAAGGCGAAGTATAAAAATGGATGTATTTGAGGGGATATCCAAGAAGGGATATGAATATAAAATAGAAAAGGGTTCATATGACAAAAAGACCGGTGTGCTCACCATATGGATGAGCACTAATTTTCGTGTAAGCGCAAAAGAAAAGGCCGTGTTGGTCGAACGTATGGTAGAAGAGACCGGATATCCCAAAATCGAATTACTCATAAAATACACATACCCCCTCGTAAATGATCCCGATGCCGAGCCGTATCATGTGCAGGCTTCAAGAACAGACAGAAGGGATAAGGAGGAGGGATATGCGACGAATGGGACACGGACGGGGAACAGCATTCCCGGTCCGGCAGGAGCCAATGGAGTAAGGAGAAGCAACGGCAAAAAAAGAGGTGGAAAAAAATACGAGGTGAATGGCGATCATATATTGGGCAGCGGCATAAAGACGGCTCCGGAGTCTATGAGCGAGGTATCGAAAGATGTGGGTCCCATAACCGTAAAGGGAGAGATCTTCAAGGTAGATTCAAGACAGGTCAAAAGCGGCAAGGAACTCGTCAGTCTTTATGTGACAGACAAGGAGACATCAGCATGTTGCAAATTCTTTTTCCCTTCCGATGACTGGCAGGTGATGAAACCCTATCTGAAGACAGGAGAGATGGTGCTTATAGAGGGGGAGCGGGAAGAAAACCGCTTTGAGCAGACCAATGTCATCAGAGTAAAGAAGATAGACAAGACAGTCAAGGAAGAGAGAATAGATGATGCGGAGAAAAAGAGGATAGAGCTTCATTGCCACACCAAGATGAGTGCCAAGGACGGCCTCGGCGACATAGACAATGTGGTGCGCACCGCCGCGAAATGGGGCCAGGAGGCTGTGGCCATAACCGACCACGGTGTGGTCCAGGCATTTCCCACTGCAATGGAAGCCGGAAAGAAAAACGGTATAAACATAATATACGGAATGGAAGGATATGTTTTCGATGACAGTGACTGCCGTGATGAAAAGGGAAATATAGATCACAAGAAAAACAGGATCAGCCATATAATAATACTTGCGGCGACACAAAAGGGGATGCAGAACCTCTATAAGCTGGTGACTGCGTCTCACATGGAATATTTCTACAAAGTGCCCAGACTGCCCAGGTCCCTCATAACGGAATTGAGAGAGGGGCTCATAATTGGCTCCGCATGTGTGGCCGGTGAGGTGTACAAGGGCATATATGAAGGGAAATCGGAAGAGGAGATGGAGGAGATCGCTTCTTTTTACGATTATCTCGAAATACAGCCCCTAGTGAACAACAGTTTTATGATAGAGAAAAACATGGTCTCGGGCGAGGAAGATCTCAGGGAACACAACAGGCGTATAGTGGAACTTGGGGAAAGGATGGGCAAACCTGTAGTGGCCACTACAGATGCCCATTACTGCGAGCCGGAGGACGAGATATACAGAAGGATACTGCAGGCTGGACAGGGCTACGAAGATGAAGGCAGCAACGGACTGTATATGAGGACCACTGAGGAAATGCTCCAGGAGTTTTCATACCTGGGCCGTGAAAAGGCCTATGAAGTGGTGGTGGAGAACCCTTCGAAGATATTCGGGATGACAGACAGGGACATAACTCCCATAGCCAGAGGGAACTTCCCTCCGGAGATAAAGGACTCACAGCGGATCCTGACGGATACGTGCATGAAAAACGCAGAGGATATGTACGGCACGCCCCTGCCTTTGGAGATAAAGACCAGACTTGACAGAGAACTGGACTCTATAATATCCAACGGTTATGCGGTCATGTATGTTGCGGCCAAGATGTTGGTAGACAAATCCATGAGCGACGGCTTCCTCGTGGGATCCAGAGGTTCCGTAGGGTCTTCTTTTGCGGCTACTATGGCAGGCATAACGGAAGTGAACCCCCTGCCGCCTCATTATCTCTGTCCGGTATGTAAGAACCTCATCTGGGGAGATGCAAAAGAATATGACTGCGGAGTGGACATGCCTGCAAGGAAATGTGAGAAGTGCGGAAGCGATATGGACCGGCTTGGGTTTTCTATACCATTCGAGACTTTTCTGGGATTCGAAGGCGATAAAGAACCTGATATAGATCTCAATTTTGCAGGAGAGTATCAGAATACGGCGCAGAAGTATGTGGAAGAGATATTCGGAGAGAAGAATGTTTTCAAGGCTGGAACCATAGGGACCATACAGGGCAAGACTGCATACGGGTTCGTCATGCACTATTTTGAGGACAGAGGGATCCCGGTAAACAAATATGAAGCTGACAGGCTCACGAAGGGGTGCGAAGGCGTGAAGAGGACCACAGGTCAGCACCCAGGAGGTATCATAATACTTCCCGAAGGCCATGACATACATGAGTTCTGCCCCGTGCAGCATCCTGCGAACGACAGAGAGTCCGGCATAGTGACTACCCATTTCGACTATCATGCCATAGACAAGAACCTTTTGAAGCTGGACATACTCGGCCATGATGCGCCGTCGATCATAAGGAGCCTACAGGATATGACCGGTGTGGAACCTCTGGAAGTACCCCTCAACGATGAAAAAGTGGACAGCCTTTTCACAGGCACGGAGGCCCTGGATATAAAAGTGGACGATTATAAATTCGACCACGGGAGTTTTGGTATACCGGAGTTCGGGACCGCTTTCGTAAGGCAGATGCTGGATGATATAAGACCGGAAAAATTCGGTGATCTGGTAAGGATATCCGGGTTCAGCCACGGCACCAACGTATGGCTCAATAACGCAAGAGATTACATAAAATCAGGTGAAGCGACTATGAGCAACGCTATTTCCACCAGGGACGACATCATGAATTATCTCATACTACAGGGCATGGACAACAGAGAGGCTTTTACCATCATGGAAAAGGTGAGAAAGGGGAAGGGAGTCACCGATGAACAGGCTGAGGCCATGAAGGTGTGTGGCGTGCCATCCTGGTATGTGGATTCGTGCAGGAAGATATCGTACATGTTCCCCAGGGCCCATGCGGTGGCCTATGTCATAATGGCCTACCGGATCGCATATTTCAAGGTCTATTATCCGCCGGAGTTTTATGCGGCCTACCTCACCATGAAGGTGGAGGATTTTGACTGGTCCTGCGTCCAGAAGGGCAGAGAAAAAGTATGGGAAAGGATAGAGGAAATATCCATGATGGGTACGGGAGCAAAGCAAAAAGAAAGGGACAGCCAAACTGTTTTGGAGGTCGTGTATGAAATGCTCAGCAGAGGATATTCATTCATCGAACCAGATCTGAAGGCTTCTAAAGGAACGGGTTTTTATGTTCGCGGAGGCAGGGTACAGGTGCCGTTTTGTGTTTTTGAGGGTATGGGAGAGCAGGCTGCCATGAGTATGGAAAAGGCCAGAGACGAAATGGAATTTGCTACCGTGGAAGATATAAGGATCAGAGGGGGAGTCAACAAGACGGCAGTGGAAGCTATGAGGGACAGCGGCATGCTGGAAGGTCTGCCTGAGACGGATCAGATCGAAATGTCTCTGTTATAGCAGTTTGTCCTTATAGGCGGACTCCTGTGTTCAGAGGAGTCATGATAATGTCAAATGAGGGAGAGCTGAGAGGAAAAGGGATAGGAGTGATATGATGGAAACCATCCCTGTTTTTGTTTGCGCAGTATTTGCCGGCCTTATGGTCACAGCGGCCGTAATAGACGGCAGGACCATGCGTATCCCCGACACACTGGTGCTGGCCGTACTGATCTTGACCATTGCAGTGATGATATTCGCGGAAGTGACAGAAGCTTCCGGCGTTGGCAGTGAAAATATGGGAATGTGGTCGCCTGTATGTGTGACGGGCGGGCAAAGGCTTGCAGGGATCATATTCGGGGCAGGGCCCATGCTGGTTTTTGCTCTCGTGAAAGAAGGGAGCTTTGGAGGAGGAGACATCAAACTTTCCGGGGCTGCCGGCGGGTTTTTGGGGATGGAACACCTTATGTGGGGCATGGCAACAGCTATGATCGCTGCCGGTATATTCGGCATATTCATGATCGCAAGAAAAAGGGCCGCACGGGATGGCCATTTACCTTTGGGACCTTTTCTCGGAGCGGGATTCACGGCTGCCATGTTCATGTAACAGCGTAAGGGTTGTAAAGACGGTCTCCGCCATTATCCGCTCACCGGATCAGGGCAATATATAATTTTGAAGGATTATTATCCAAAGGAAGATGGTGCCCAGGGAAAAGGTGGATGACCAGGCTACGATCTGTGCCGCCAGGTCTCCGTCTCCGCCCATGTTTTGAGCTACGGTAAAAGTGGCCACTGCCGTAGGCGCCGCAAGAACGACGAAGATCACTACCAGTTCGTAATGAGCGTATCCGAGGAATATGGCTATGGGGATGAATATGGCAGGAGCGAGGATGAGTTTTACGAAAACCGTAAAAAATATCTGGACCCTGTATTTTTTCGCATGAGAGAACCTTATGCTCCCGCCCAGTAAAATAAGGGCCAGAGGTGTGGCAACTCCCGATACGGAATCGAGGACGCTCCATGCGGTGTCGCCTATGGGTATATCGAACGACACGAAGATAACGGCTGTAAGGGCGCCGAGGATCAGGGGATTGGTGGCAATGCCCTTGAATATGGGAACGATAGCTATCTTCGAATGGCGGAATGTTTCCAGGGCGATTATGGACGTTATGTTATAGAGCAATACGGTAGTCACGATGGCCAAGGCCATGAGGCCTGCATACTGGTTACCAGCTAGCGTTATGAGGACGGGGAGTCCGATGTAGACCACGTTCCCTCTCACCATACCCTGTATCATCACTCCCCGCCGGCTGTTTTCTTTTTCAAACAGGGGAACCAGCATGAATGCCGCAAGAAAGATGACGATGGTGGTGACAGCCACGAAGATTATGAGTCTCACATCCAGATATGACATGAAGTCGGTACCGTACAGGTTGACGAATATGAGTACGGGCAAAAACAGACAAAACACGAGTCTGTTGGTTTTTTTGATCAAGTTGTCGTCTAAAAGTCCGGCCTTCCTGGCTGCAAACCCTATAGCCATAGTAGCAAGTATAGGAAAGACGGCATCGAATGCTAAAGTGATAGTGCTCATATATGTCGTTCCTTCTGCCTGGGATATCATGATGCCCACATGGTAGCATCGCCTATACATTTTATCATAAATACGGAAATGAGGAAGAGGTTTTGTGTCAGTTCCTATGGGATGCCGCAGACGGTGTATAGTTTTTGGTACCGGCGGAGAGGTAAAATGAGGAGTTGACGGGAAATGACCATGTTTTTCGGAATGAGGTCCGGATAAAAAAATAACCCCCGGCGGGGCTTGTGGACCGGTCGCCGACCTGATATTTTATCGTTGAATGCTTTATCGCACAACAGCGGGACAGTGAGCCCGGGATGAAGGAAGACCATGGATAAAAGTACCCGGATATATATAGGAAAAAAACTCCTGCAGTTCGTCATATCTATGATCGTTCTGATACTGGTGGTCTTTGTCGTGTCCAGGCTGGCTCCGGGAGATCCATTGAGAGCATATTACGGAGAGGCTGTAGAGAGGATGTCGCCGGAACAGCTGGCTCATGCAGAGCACAGGCTGGGGCTCGATCAGTCTCTGGCAGTCCAGTTTTTCGATTGGCTGGGACAGGTGTTCCAGGGAGACTTCGGCATATCCTTCCAGTATAAACGGTCTGTTATGGACGTCATAGGAGACGTGGCAGGGAATACAGCCGTACTGGCGCTGGTTTCCTTTATCATCATCAGTCTGTGTTCTCTCGCCCTTGCCATATTCTGTGTCAGGCGGGAGGGGAAGACAGTGGACAGGGTCATATGCAAACTGGGAGTGATGACCGGTAGCGTGCCTGAATTTTTCATGGCGATGATATTCATAATGGTCTTTTCCGTCATCTTGGGGATACTTCCCCAAAGCGGTGCTGTATCTGTTGGAGGAGGGGGGTTCCTGGATAGAGCCGTACACCTGATATTACCTGTGGCAGCCATATCCGTTTCCCATATATGGTATTGCACATATCTTATGCGCAGCCGGCTTTCCGATGAAATGAGCAAGGATTATGTTTTGCTCTGTATGGCGAAAGGTCTTTCAGAAAAGCAGACGGTCTATCGGCATTGTGTAAGGAACATCACACCTTCTGTAGTGGGGATCATGGCCGTGTTCCTGCCTCATCTGCTGGCAGGCGCCTATGTTGTCGAAGTGGTCTTTTCATATCCCGGCATGGGCAAACTGGCAGTGGAAAGTGCACAGTACCACGACTATAATCTGCTGATGATGGTCTGCATCATTACCGGAGCCACGGTCATAACGGTGAACATAATAGCCGATATAATAAGGCGGCAGATGGACCCTGAACTGAAACAGGAAAGGGGGCAGCTGCTGTGAAAAAGAAAATGCCCTATGTGGCAGTGGCCACATTGTCTGTGATAATACTGGCGACGTTACTGGCAGATGTCATAGCTCCTTACGACCCGGGGTATATGGATCTGTCGGCGATAAGCACATCTCCCGGAAAGGATCATGTTTTAGGTACAGATACTATGGGACGGGACCTGTTTTCCGCCATACTGTATGGCGGGAGGATATCTCTTGTCATAGGTATCGCAGCCACCGGGATAAGCACCCTTATAGCCATACTGTATGGTACTATTGCCGGGTTGGCGCCGGCGGCTTTGGATGATGTGCTCATGAGGTTCACAGAGATAATCATGAGTATACCGTCCATACTTCTGGTGATATTCATACAGGCCGCAATAGGAGATGCAACGGTCTTTTCGATAATCATAGTCATAGGAGCGACCGCATGGCCGTCTGTAGCCAAGATCGTAAGGAATGAAGTGAAACAGATAAGGAACCGCAGTTATGTCCTTGCGGCAAAGGCCATGGGAGGAAGCTTTTTCTATATACTGCGAAAGCATCTGATGCCCGGGTTCATGTCCACCATAATGTTCATGATCGTATCCAATATAGGCTCCGCCATAATGACGGAGGCCACATTGAGTTTTCTGGGACTGGGTCTGCCCTTGGATGAACTTTCCTGGGGAAGTCTTTTGTCCATATCTCAAAGAGCCATACTGTCGGGAGCATGGTGGATTCTGCTGATACCGGGAACGGTACTTACAGTAACATTGATATGCATCATGGATGTGGGAGAATATCTGAGGGTGAACAATAAAAGAGGAGCGGTGATAGCAAGGAACGGTTTTATGAAGAGGAGGATCATATGAAGAGGATGAAAAGGAAAATACAGATAATGATGTTGACGGCGATCCTGCTGACCGGAGTTTTATCGGGATGCGGCGGCAGTGGAGATATAGGGGAGAACACACTTGTCTATGGCAGTGGAGACTACACATCGATAAATCCTGCCCTCTATGAACACGGAGAAATAAATCTGCTGCTCTTTGCCGGCCTTACAGCCCATGACGGAGACAATAATGTGGTGCCCGGTCTTGCGAAAAAATGGGAATTCGATGAAAGCACGAATACGTACAGTTTCACGCTGCGTGAAGGACTGACTTTCCATGATGGTGACGATCTTACGGCAGAAGATGTCAAGTTCACTATCGAAGCGATACAGGATCCGGATAACGGGTCTGAAAACGCATCCAATTTTGAAGATATAGAGAGCGTAACGGCAGTAGACGACACCCGTGTGGATATCGAGTTGAAAGCGCCAAATTCCGCCATGCCCGATTATCTGTCCATAGGTATACTTCCTTCTCATCTGTTGGAGGGTGAGGATCTGACCATATCGGACTTCAACAAAGCGCCCGTAGGTGCCGGACCATATAAGTTCGTGGAGTGGGAAGAGGGCCAGTATATAGAGATGGAAAGGTTCGACGATTACTACGGCGGAACACCTAATATAGAAAAAGTCATTTTCAAGATAAACGACGATACCGATGCCAGAGCTATGCAGCTTGAGTCCGGGGAACTGAACTTTGCCCAGATCACTCCCAAATCCGCAGAGAATTTCGAAGGAAAAGATGGGTTCAAGGTATATGACATGGAGACGGCGGATTACAGAGGGATAATGTATAACTTCAACAACGAATTGTGGAAAGAGAACAGAGAGCTTCCCGCGATATTGAGTTATGCCATAGACAGGGAGGCCATAATAGACAGTGTACTCCTGGGACAGGGACAGGTGGCATATTCTCCCCTGCAAAAGAACATATATGCCAATGAGGATATAGAGAAGTACAGCTACGATCCGGAAAAGGCGGAACAGCTTTTACAGGATGCGGGATGGAAAAAAGGTGAAGACGGGATATATGAAAAAGACGGGCAGAAACTTGCGTTTACCATAAACTGCAGTCAGGGGGATCAGGTGCGTATAGACATGGCCAATATATGCGCCCAAAACCTTGGAGACATAGGGATCGATGTTTCCGTGGAAAGCCCTGCCGAAATAGACTGGGCAGGTCAGGAAGCTTTCCTCATAGGATGGGGGAGCCCCTTTGACGCAGATGATCACACATATAAAGTCTTCGGTACTGGCAAGGGGGCCAACTACAACGGCTATTCCAATGGAGAAGTGGACAGTTTGCTGACAGCTGCAAGGCAGACCGATGACACGGATGAAAGAGCCGATCTTTACAGCCGGTTCCAGGAGGTCCTTGCCGATGATCCGGCATATACCTTCATCGCTTATGTGGACGCCATATATGCGGGCACATCGAATATATCCGGTATAACCGAGGATACTGTACTCGGACATCACGGTGTGGGTATATTCTGGAACATACATGAATGGGAGATAGAATGAGGCCATAGCGGACAGTATATGGAAGAAAGTAAAAAAGTGAGATGAACAAAGAGTAGCATCGAGTATGGAAACCATGGAAGATCTGTTGCGGATAAAAAACCTGAAAGTGTCCTTCGATACATCCGACGGCATCGTAAAAGCGGTGGACGGAGTTTCGCTGTGTCTGAAAAAAGGAGAGAGCATAGCACTCGTAGGGGAATCAGGCAGCGGTAAGACCATGCTCTGCAGGAGCATACTGGGCATGGTAGGGAACGGAGGCCTCATAGAGGATGGCAGCATAATTTTTGACGGGCACGAGCTGGTCTCTGCAGGAGAAGAACTTATGAAAAGTCTGAGAGGAAGGAAGATATCCATGATATTCCAGGATCCTGCCGGGGCTCTGGATCCGGGAGTACCTGTAGGGGACCAGATAGGAGAAGTCCTGGAAATACACGGTATGGCTACAGGCAAGGAGGCAAAGTCCCGCGCCATGGAATTGATGAGATCTGTAAGCATACCCGATGTGGAGATCAGATACAGTCAGTATCCCTGTGAGTTTTCCGGCGGTATGAAACAGCGTGTGGCCATAGCCATAGCTTTGGCGGCAGGACCTGACCTAATACTTGCCGATGAACCGACTACAGGTCTGGACGGGCAGACGCAGAGGGACATTCTGGACCTGATAAACAAGGTGAGGCAAGATACAGGCACAGCCATGATATTCATAACTCATGATCTGAGCATAGTAAAAGAAGTGGCCGAAGACGTGGCCATAATGAAGGATGGAAGGATCATAGAAAGGGGATCTGCAGACCGTATTTTTTCCGCCCCGGAGCATGAATATACGAAGAGACTGATCAGATATGCCAATTACGGCAAGGCGGGGAGTCATTCCCACACGGGGGAAAGACGGACAGGTCGTAATACAGTGGTGGACATAAAAGGTTTGTGTAAAAGTTTTCCTCTGGGAAGAAAAAGGAAACATACTGTGCTGGAAAGATTCGATCTGACCGTTTCGGAAGGAGAGATAGTGGGCCTCGTAGGCAGGTCCGGCTGCGGGAAGTCTACGTTGGCAAAGTGTATATGCGGCATAGAGAAAAAGGATGGAGGGCTCATAGATATCCGACACGGTGTGGATATACAGATGATCTTTCAGGATACGGGAAATGCCTTCAACGACAGGATGACTGTCAGGGAGATGATCGGTGAGCCTGTGCGGATAGCGACGGGCAAAAATGCCGGAGAGGATGAAGTACTACGGGTGATGGACGAAGTGGATCTGTCCCGCGACCTTATAGACAGGAAGCCTTGGGAGCTTTCGGGCGGAGAGAGACAGAGAGTCGCTATAGCAAGGGCCATAATACGTGATCCCGATGTGATCGTGGCGGATGAACCTTTGACGGGACTGGACGTATCTTCACAAGCCCAGATAGTGCATCTTTTCAGGAAACTGGTGGATCGCAGGGGGCTTGCCCTTTTGTTCATCGCTCACGATATCCCCATGGTAGAACATATAAGCGACAGGATCGTGGAGATGGAGGGACCGTAAAATAAATGGAAAAATATGGAAATAAACTTCTTGCCGTTGTATAATGAAAACGGAAATGCAGGTAGCTCCTTCTTTTGGGAGGAGACATGCGAAGACCTGTTTTATACACCGTAGGAGCATTCGCTCTCGGTATAGTCATTTGCCACAGTTTTGCCATAGGGGGCAGGATGCTCTTTTTCCTCGCCCTGCCTGTGGCTTTTGTTATCATCTTCACAGACAATAGGATCATTCCCATACTTTTATGTGCCCTGTTTTTAGGCGGACTTCATATGGATTCGTATGCTCAGAGACCGGATCCTCTGTTGGAGATGGTCGGAAAAGAGATATCTTTTTCCGGCAGGGTGATCTCGGCGGAAAAAAAGGGCAAGGAAAAATACAGCATAGTGGTGAGAGCAGGAGATGACAGCCGTTGTGTGGTCGGTATTTATGCCGGGTTCTCTGATTTCGATAGCTGTGTGGGGAAAAAAGTCACGGTGAGAGGTGAGCTTGAACTTCCTGACAGTGAAAGGAACCCGGGATGTTTCGATTATCGCGCATATCTCAGGACAGAAGGTATAAATACTAAGATGAGCATCTCTCATGCCCCTAAGATCGGAGATGTAGAGGATCCCCTGATGAACAGGATATGGGTATTCAGGACGGCCTTCCAAAAAACTCTGGAGGAACATATGGCTGATGATGCCGCCGCCGTGGCGATGGCCATGATATTCGGCGACAAATCCTCCATGGACGAGAAGGTGTACGAGGAATTCCAAAGGAACGGGACAGCCCACGTCCTTGCCGTATCGGGGATGCACATCGGATTGATATACGGATTCTTCTGCATAGTGACCGGCGGCAGGAGGAAGCCTAAGGTAAACGTGATCATAGGAGCATGCCTGTTGATATACATGGCTATGGTAGGTTTCACTCCGTCGGTCGTCAGAGCGGTGATAATGATCCTCATACATATACTGGGGGACCTTACACACAGGAGATATGATCTCCTCTCTGCCGGAGCGGCATCAGCTTTCGTAATGATGATACAGAATCCGTTCTGTATATTTCATCCGGGCTTCCAGATGTCATATTTGGCGGTATTCTCTCTGTCCGTTGGAATGAATATACTGAAAAACAAAAATATAAGCAGATGGATAGGGGATATGCTTCTGCCGTCACTTATAATACAGCTGGCCATGATCCCATATATAGCCTATAACTTCAACTACATTTCCGCGGGAGGTATTTTTGCCAATGTGCCGGTCATATTC
Source organism: uncultured Bacillota bacterium (assembly GCA_949284065.1). Classification (GTDB taxonomy): domain Bacteria; phylum Bacillota; class Clostridia; order Peptostreptococcales; family Anaerovoracaceae; genus CASDUO01. Next base: position 28,896 of record CASDUO010000010.1, on the reverse strand, counting down.
CTTTCGGGGCTCATAGTCCCCATGGGCATGGCGGCCATATTTTCATATCTGTTCTTTCCGCCTCTCGAAGATATGACATTCCATATGCTGGAATATCTGTGCGACCTTATGGAAAAATGCAACAGTGTCACCTATTGGCAGGGTGCATTCACCTTTCTTGTGACGAGCCCGCCCCTTGCCTTTGTCATCATGTTCTATTTCGGCTTCTTCTTTTTGCTATCGGACACTTTTTGTGTTTGGAAAAACAGAAAGAAGTGGGAAAGCATGGCGGCGGTCACGATACTTTTTTCGATTATGTCCATAGGTATAGCAGGGTCTTTGGATGACGGATTCGGAAAGGCCCAGACGGTCTTCGTAGACGTGGGTCAGGGTTCCTGTATCCACATCAAGACGGAGACAGGGAAGCATATCCTGATAGACGGAGGAGGAAGTCCCGATTACGATGTGGGGAAAAAGACAGTCATGCCGTACCTTTTGAAAAACGGATGCAGAAAGGTGGACCTCGTGGTATTGACCCATCTGGACGAAGACCATTACGGAGGGATCAGATCCCTGGCAAAGGAGGGGATGGTGGAGAGGATCGGACTTTTTTCGGGGAATGAAGTCATAGAGGAGAAACTCTCAAAGGAAACGGGACTTGAGGAGGAGCGCTTCTTATACCTTGCAGCTGGAGACAGGGTGGATCTGGCAGAAGGAGTATATATGGAGATGTTTTGGCCGGACAGGGATATGCCGTGGGAAGAGGAAGGAACTGTGCTGGAGGAGCAAAATGAATATTCCCTTGTGGTGCGTGTGGTTTGCGGCAGTATGAGCATACTTGCCACGGGAGATATCGGAGAGGATACGGAGAGGTTCCTTTGGGACAGGTATGACATATCGGGCAGTCTGAAAAGCGATGTGGTCGCAGTTCCCCATCATGGAAGCGAATACAGTTCTACGGAAGAATTCATAGATATGGTGGAGCCTGAAATGGCGGTAGTACAAGTCGGGAACAACTATTACGGCCATCCTGCGCCCGAGACCATAGCCAGATATGGGAAGAGGGACATAATGGTGCTCAGGAACGACAGGATGGGAGCCGTAGGGATATATGAAGATGAGGCAGGAGGGATAGGGTATGAAACGGTAATGGACCGAGAAGATCCTTAAAAACCGGGGCAAACACCGCTGGATTATGGTATACTTGTTCTATTACCATAACAAGAGGAGGCAAGACCGATGAAAAAGAGTTTAGGCGCAAAGACATATGTTTTCCCCACACCGGTGTTCATAGTGGGAACATATGATGAAGATGGGAAGCCCAACGCCATGAATGCCGCATGGGGAGGGGTTTGCGGATCCGATCCTCCGGCATTGTGTATATCTGTGAGGCCTTCCAGGAAGACTATGGACAACATAAAAGCAACGGGAGCTTTCACTGTAAACATACCGGGACAGGAGCATGTAAAAGAGGCCGATTATTTCGGTATAGCTTCTGGACATAAAGAGGATAAATTCAAAAAGACGGGACTCACTCCGGTAAAAGGGGACAAAGTGAACGCTCCTGTCATAGATGAATTCCCACTGAACATCCAGTGTGAGGTCATGGGAATGATGGATGTGGGAGAACACATACACATAGTGGGGAAGATTATAGACACTATGGTGGACGAAGAAAAAACAGATGAGAACGGCGTTCCTGACATAAAGAAGATTAAGCCCATGACATACAATACGGTGACGAACGATTATGAAGCCATAGGAAACACAGTAGCCAAAGCATTCAGGTCGGGATTGGAAATAAAGTGATGCCGGGAGCGAAAGAACACTCTTTCAAAGAGATAGTGAAAGACATAAAAGAGGACAGAGTACCTAATGTCATCCTTCTCTGCGGAGAGGAAGGTTTTTTGGTGTCATGGGCCGCGAAGAAGCTGACGGAAAGGTACGTGGATGAGTCTGTGAAGGTGTTGGATCTGACCCTGTTGGACGGTGAAAAGGCATCAGTGGCTGAAATAACAGAGGCAGCCGGGACCCCTCCCGTGATGTCAGAAAAAAAAGTGGTGATCGTGGAGAACTGTCCATATGTAAGGGGGAAGGCTCAGGGGGATGTAAAGGAGCTCATCGAATATGTGGAGGATATGAGAAGTCCTCAACAGGATGGACCGGTGCTGCTGATATTCACCGAAGGACGTATAGATGACAAAAGAAAGAACGGAGACCTGTTGTCTGTAATAGAGGATAGCGGCAAGGTGTATGACTTCGGGCCCTTGTCCCATAAAGACGCTCAAAGATTCATAGTGAAGAGATTCGAACGGGCAGTAAAAAAAATATCTTCGAAGGCCGTGGACATGCTTATAACCGAAAGTGGATACGACAACAAAAATGTGGATTACGATCTTTTCAATCTTGAAAACGATATAAAGAAGATGGTCGCCCTGTCAGATGGAGAAGAAATCACGAACAGCGACGTGCTGGAATGTATTTCGGACAATCCCGAACATGCAGTGTTCCAGATGTTGAGTGCAGTGAGTGCCGGCGACAAGAGCAAGGCCATGAAGCTTTTGCATGGCCTCATGGATTCGGGCGAAAACGGATACAAGATATTGGGTATAATAGTCTCGCAAACGGAGCTCATGCTGGAACTCAAAGAGATGAAAAAAGACGGCATGACCATGAGCTCCATGACCAGGCTCTTGAAGGTGAACTCATACCGGGCAGAAAAAGCTATGAGATCTGCCGACAGATATGAGGTCGGAGAGTTGAAGGATATGCTGGCCCTGGCTTTGGAAACCGACGACAGGATAAAGTCCGGGGCATTGAACGAGAAGATGGCTTTGGAGATGCTTATAGGCATGATGTGAGGGAAATGGAAAAGCTGAGGAGTGATAACAAACGGTTCCAGGCAGATATGATGCTGGTCTTGGTCACGTTGTGTTGGGGCGTGTCGTATTACATGATGGACATATGTCTCATAGAGCTTTCGCCTTTTACACTGAACAGTTACAGGTTCTTGGGCGCATTCGTGGTGGCCGTCATACTTGGATGGAACAAGATGAAGGGGATAAGCAGGATCACCGTGATCTACAGCATATTGATCGGTACGGCCCTGTTTTTCACTTACATAGGAGCCACCTTCGGAGTGATGTATACAAGTCTTTCAAATGCCGGGTTCCTGTGTGCGTTGGCCGTGGTCATCTGCCCTGTGCTGAATTTCGTATTCCGTAAAAAAAAGCCTGAGAAAAAACTGGCTTTGGTGGTGGTCATGTGTACAGTGGGGATCGCTCTTCTGACACTGAATGAAAGCCTTTCCTTTGCATTTGGAGATCTGTTGTGCATGATGTGTGCTTTCGCATACGCCATACAGATGATCCTGATGGAGCTTGCAGTGGGAAGGGAAGAAGTGGACGCTTTCCATATAGGAGTGCTGCAGCTTTTGGTATGCGGCCTCTTGTGCTTTTTCACCATGATGTTCACAGAGGAGCCGGCATTGCCTCAAAGCGGATCTGTGTGGTTTTCAGTCGTATTCCTCTCCATACTGTGCACAGGGGTGGCATTTATCGTGCAGGCTCTTGCCCAGCAATATACCACCGCAGAAAGAGTGGGCGTCATATTCACCTTAGAGCCGGTGTTCGCAGGTGTAGTTGCTTTTTTCCTCGCAGGAGAAGTGCTCGCACCTAAGGCGTACCTGGGTGCCGTCATATTGATAGCAGGGATGTTCATCATGGAGATCGATTTCGGCAAGATGTCGAAAAATGAAAGGGACGATGCTTAGGAGAGACAGATCTTGCCAAAAAAACTACAAGCTCTGACGAGGACGATATAAGACCACGAAGAAAAATATCCGTTTGTCACGGAGATTCAAGGAAAAGGATTTTGCCATTTAAAAAGATCGAAAAAATCTGAAAAAAAGGAAAAAGCGATTTGTTTTGTAAAACAAAAAAATATAAATGTTACTTGTGTTAAATAAATAAAAATTCTCAAATAAGAAAGTCTACCCCGAAAGCCTATTGTCAAATATGACAAACTTTATCACAAAATCACGTTAAAAATGTAACAAACTCAAGAAATTGTATACACGAATACATGTATATAAATTCAAAGACCCCATTTTACCTGTCAGAATTGTGGTAAAATCCTCTTTGGGTAAAAGTAAACTTGTTATTCTTATTTTAGTCTTGGAGGAAAAACATGAGTGACAAAAAATGCAGCTGCGGATGTGGCTGTGACAAGAGCCAGCAGTTCAAGGAGTTGGCTCCGGTACTCGAGAAGTATGCTAAAGTGCCGGGAAGTCTCATTACGATACTTCAGAAGGCGCAGGACATCTACGGCTATCTTTCCGTGGATGCCATCAATTACATCTCTGAGGAAACGGGCATAAAGCCCGCTAAGATCTATGGCGTGGCAACTTTCTACGCACAATTCAGACTTGAGCCGATAGGCAAATATCTTATCATGCTCTGCAAAGGAACGGCATGTCACGTGAACGGTGCTGACATCATAGAAGAATCCATTGTGGAACACCTGAACGTAAATGATGGCGAGACGACGGAAGATGGTTTGTTCACCCTGAACAACGTTGCCTGTCTCGGCTGTTGCTCCTTAGCGCCTGTAATGATGGTACAGGGTCCCGACGGTGAAGAGACCTACGGCAACCTGACCAAGGACAGCGTCAAGGATATCCTGGATGATATCAGAAAAAGGGCTTAGGAGGTGAAATGATGAGAGTAGTAGTAGGACAGGGCAGCTGCGGTATTGCTACGGGAGCAAAGAAGACAGCGGCCGAATTTGAAAAACAGATCAAAGAAAAGAACCTCGATGCCAAAGTAGGCGTTACGGGTTGCGTGGGAACATGTTACCTGGAACCTATAGTTGACGTTTACGATGATGACGATAATCTCACCCGTTATGTAAAGGTTCAGCCGGAAAATGTTTCCGCCATAGTTGACGGACATTTGGCAAAGGGCGAGCCCGTGAAGGAAATGATAATTTCCGATGAGGACAAGCAGTTCATCGAAAAACAGAAGAGAGTCGTATTGAGGAATGCCGGAACCATAGATCCGGAGAATATAGAAGATTATATTGCGGTGGATGGATATAAGGCAGCCGAAAAGGCGATCTCTTCCATGACTCCCGATCAGGTCATCGAGGAGATCAAGATCTCCGGACTGAGGGGAAGAGGCGGTGCAGGATTCCCTACATGGTTCAAATGGAATGCTGCAAAGCAGAATAAAGGAAAAGAAAAATACATAGTATGCAATGCGGACGAAGGAGACCCGGGTGCATTCATGGACAGATCCGTGCTTGAGGGAGACCCCCATTCCCTTATTGAGGGTATGATCATAGGCGGATACTCCATGGGAGCTACAGAGGGTGTCATCTACTGCCGTGCAGAATATCCTCTGGCTATAAAGAGACTGGAGCTTGCCATGGAACAGGCCAGACAGAAAGGGTTCCTTGGAAAGAATCTCTTTGGAACGAACTATAATTTTGACATGAGGATAAAGGCAGGAGCCGGAGCCTTCGTATGCGGTGAGGAAACAGCGCTTATCGCATCTTTGGAAGGTGAGAGGGGAATGCCCAGACTCAAGCCTCCTTTCCCGGCAGCAAAGGGATACTGGCAGCAGCCCACGAACATAAACAATGTGGAGACCTTCGCTAACGTTCCCTGGATAATCTTCAACGGCGGCAAAGCCTTTGGTGATATGGGAACTGAAAAGAGTAAGGGAACGAAGGTATTCGCTCTTGCAGGAAAGATCAAGAAGGGCGGACTCGTAGAAGTGCCCATGGGTCTTCCTCTGAAAGATGTAATATTCGGGATAGGCGGAGGCATCAAGAACGACAAGAAGTTCAAAGCCGTTCAGATGGGCGGACCTTCAGGCGGATGTGTGCCTGCAGAACTGATCGATACACCCGTAACATATGAAGATATAACCAAGACCGGAGCTATAGTCGGATCGGGCGGTATGATCGTAATGGACGAGAATACCTGTATGGTAGACATGGCAAGGTACTTCCTTGACTTCACCAGAAAAGAGTCTTGCGGTAAGTGTAACTACTGCCGTATCGGAACGAAGAGGATGCTGGAGATCCTTGAGAGGATAACCGCAGGTGAAGGTAAGGACGGAGATATAGAGCTTCTGGAAGAACTGGCAGGCAAAGTCAAGGACGGTTCCATGTGCGGACTGGGCCAGACAGCCCCCAACCCGGTACTCACCACCATCAGATACTTCAGAAATGAATATGAGGATCATATTTACAACAAGAAGTGTACGGCGAAATCCTGCAAACCTCTCATAACATATGAGATCACTGACAAGTGTAAGGGATGTACTCTCTGCTCCAAGAAGTGTCCTGTGGGCGCAATAAGCGGAGAAGTAAAAGGACAGCATGTTATCGATCAGGACAAGTGCATCAAGTGCGGACGTTGTATCGAAAGCTGCAAGTTTGACGCTATAACGGTAGAGTAAGGGAAGGAGGAACGAAGAAATGAAAAAATTCAGATTGAACATTGATGGTAAAGAAGTATTCGGTCTTCCCGGTCAGACTATCCTTGAAGTAGCAAGAGAAAACGACATTTTCATACCGACCTTATGCTTTGATGAAAGAACCAAGATATATGGATCATGCGGTATATGCGTTTGTGAAGTTGAAGGCAACCCCAAACTGGTAAAGGCCTGTGCCACAGACATAATGCCCGGCATGGTTATAAAGACAAACACCAAAAGGGTAATCGAGTCGCGAAAGACGAACCTGGAACTGCTGCTTTCCAACCACGTTGGAGACTGCAGGCCTCCTTGCGTACTGGCTTGCCCCGCACAGACGGATTGTCAGGGTTATGTGGGACTCATAGCGAACGGCGAATTCGACAAGGCTCTTGAGCTGATCAAGGAAAAGATCCCTCTGCCCGGCTCACTGGGAAGAGTATGTCCCCACCCTTGTGAAGACGAGTGCAGGAGAGGCCTTATAGATGAGCCCATCTCTATCCAGAACCTTAAAAGATTCGCATTCGACCAGGCCATGTTCGATGAGATGGATCTGGTTCCCGACTGTGATGAGGATACGGGAAAGAACGTTGCCATCATAGGCGGCGGCCCCTTAGGTCTTTCCGCAGCATATTTCCTGAGGCAGAAGGGACACGGAGTGACCATATTCGAGTCCATGCCTAAGGCAGGCGGTATGCTGAGATACGGTATCCCCGAATACAGATTGCCCAAAGCCGTTATCGATGAAGAGATCAAGATAATGGAGGAGATGGGTATCGAGATCATAACCAACACTAAGGTCGGGGTGGACATACCTTTCGATACAGTAAGAGAAGATTTTGACGCCGTATTGCTGGGAATAGGTGCCTGGGTATCCACAGGAGTGGGATGCAAAGGTGAAGATGCAGAAGGAGTCATAGGCGGTATCGATTTCCTCAGAAAAGTCGTAAGGAACGAGCCTCAGGAGATAGGCGAAAAAGTTGCCATCGTAGGCGGTGGTAATACTGCTATGGACGCGTGCAGAACAGCCGTGAGACTGGGGGCGAAGAAAGTATATAACATATACAGAAGAACAAAAGAAGAGATGCCGGCTGACATGGTCGAGATCGTCGAGGCGGAAGAAGAAGGAGTTATCTTCAAGAATCTGACCAACCCCATCGAGGTAAAGACAGACAAAAACGGCCATGTGAAACAGGTGGTGCTGCAGGTCATGGAACTGGGAGAACCTGACGAGTCAGGCAGGAGAAGGCCTATACCTGTAAAGGGAAAGACGGAAACTTTGGATATAGACAATATGATCCTGGCCATCGGACAGGCAGTCGATTCCTCCATGTTCAAAAAGATCAACAAGACTAAGAAGGGCGCTATAGCTTACGACCCCGATACTTTCATGACCAGCATACCCGGAGTATTTGCCGGCGGTGACTGCGGTAACGACAAGATCTCCATAGCTGTTGAAGCAGTCGCAGATGCCAAGAAAGCGGCAACCGTAATCGATGCTTATCTGGCAGGAGAAAAGATAAAGTATGAAGCTAAATACTCCGTGACCAGAGATGATATAACGGAGAAGACATTCGAAGACAGAGAAAGAATGTGCAGACCTGAGATAGACGAGCTTACGGCCAAGGAGAGAAAGGACAACTTCTCTGAAGTCATCCCTGACGGTTTCTCCGAGGAGGATGCTCAGTTCGAAGCAAGCAGATGTCTGGAATGCGGATGTCACGACTACTTTGAATGTAAGCTCATCGACTTTGCAAATCAGTATGACGTGAAACCCGAAAGGTTTGCAGGAGAAGTCAATGCCATCGATTTCGAAGACGATCATCCGTTCATAGTCAGAGATCCCAACAAGTGTATACTATGCGGACTCTGCGTGCGTGTATGCGACGAAGTGATGGGTATCGGTGCTCTGGGACTCGTGAACAGAGGATTCGATACAGTGGTCAAGCCCAATCTGGAAAAGCCTCTCATCGAATCCGGCTGCGTATCATGTGGTCAGTGCGTGTCTGTATGTCCTTGCGGAGCTTTACAGGAAAGACAGACTGTCATCAAGGAAGTACCTACGGAGACAGATGTCACAGAAACCACATGCTCACATTGTTCAGTGGGATGCAGCCTCCTTTTGGAAAGCTGCGGGGATATGCTGGTCAAGGCAAACCCTGACAAAGAGGGCCCTGTGAATGCAGGTCTCGCCTGCGGCAGAGGTAAGTGGGGATTCGATTGTGCCGTATTGGACGGAAAGATCGAGCTCCCGATGATCAAGGCCGATAAGGGTTTCAGAGAAACTGACTATTACGAGGCAGCTGTCATGGTGGCAAAGAAGGCTGAATCCATAGCTACAAGATACGGAAAGGATGCCGTAGCCGTAGCCATATCCGACAGATATACGAATGAGGAAGCCTACGTCATGAAGAAGCTGGCTGACCTGATGGGAGCAAAGACCCTTTGCTTCAACACGAGACAGAGCGGATTGGAAGAAGTTCTGGGAACAGCTGATTCTCCCAACACCATCGATGAACTCCTGAGCACAGAGGTCATACTGGCAGTAGGATTCAACACGGTGGACAACCCTGTTATCGAATTGAAGATGAAGCAGGCAGCTGAGGCCGGTGCAAAGGTGATATTGATAAACCCTAAGACCGCACCTCAGTCTCATATGGAATATGCGTCAAAAGTCGTATATACGAGCAATGACAACGGATTCCTAAAGAAAGTGGCCAAGGCTCTCGTAGATATGGGTAAAAAGCCTGATGCAAAGGGATTCAACGCATTCAAAAAATCACTGGATGATGTAAGCGTCAACTCGGATGCCAAGGAGATCGCGGAAATATATGCAGGGGCAAAGAAAGCGATGATAGTGTTCACACAAAACTTTGCAACGGCAGAGACCGCAACACTCATAGGAGACATCGCACTGTTGTCCGGCCATATAGGAACGCCCAGAGACGGTATACTCCAGGTAAGGCCCAAGAACAATTCTCAGGGTATCAGAGATATTGGTATAACAGCAGGTCCTGAAGCCATGGACGGAGTCAAGGCTCTGCTGGTGTTCGGTGAAGATCCGGCGCCGGGAGACCTTAAGGATATCGAGTTCCTCATGGTATGCGATACCCATATGACGAAATCGGCCATGAAGGCGGATGTAGTGATGCCGGGAACCGGTTTCGCGTCTGTTGACGGCACATATACTAACACGGAGAGGAGACTCATGCCTGTAGGAGCGGCTATCGATGAAGGCGTATTCCTCACGAACTGGGAAGTTGCCGCTGAAATAGCGAAAGTCTACGAAGAAGATTTCGGATTTGAGGACACATATGACATATCTGTTGAGATGGATGATATGATCCCCAGATACAAATATGCCGAAGTCGGCGAAGTACTTGGCGGCGTCATAGCTCCCAGAGAGCCGAAACTGGTAGTAGTCGACAAGGCGAAATTCGCAGTGCAGCATAAGTGCACCGACAGCCTGATGAACTGTATAAGCGAGAGATTGCCTGAGCCTGCTGAAATGACGAAGTAGGCCGGAAAGTCCGGAACATACAGATGACATAACAGATCAAAAAGAGGAAGCTGTACCTTATGGGGCTATATTCCGTAAGGTACAGCCCTTTTTATTACGGCGGGAAAGAATATCTCCATATGTTCAGGCCATGAGGCAGGATGTCCGGGATCGTATGTCCTGCGAGGATAAAAATCGCAGGGCAAGTTTTTCAATGAGGCACACATGACAAAGGTTTTGTGCTATAATCCTCATTGTGCCAGTGATATGACAGGGACGAGAAAAGGCTATGTATAAGCGATATCAGGAGTCAAGATGGGCAGCACTGTTGAAAGCATAACATCTCTTGCCATGATATTCGTCATGATAATACCGGGTATCATAGCGGCAAAGACAAATATGATAAGGGAAGATCAGAACCATGTGGTATCATCCATAGTGGTGAATATAACTTTTCCCTGCCTTATAGTGGACGCACTTCAGGTCGAATATGCCCCCGACCTGTTTTCGGATATCGGTAAGGTCGCCGCCATAGTGCTGGGTACATTTTTCCTTGCGGTGGCCATAGGCATCGTTATGAGGAAGACCATGAAGATGGAGGGCGGGACGGACTACATAGTGATGTTCATGCTCATATTCAGCAATTGCGGATTCATGGGTATGCCCATAGTCAATGCCATATATGGGAAGGATGGACTTTTCTATGCGTCCCTTCTGGAAATGGTAAGCGATATATTCATGTTCACAGTGGGCATAATGCTCATACAGGCTGCTGCGGGACATAAGATGAAGATGGAGCTGAAGGGGCTTCTGACACCGGGATTCATAAGCGTTCTGATCGGTATAGCGCTGCTTTTCACCGGCACTTCTCTGCCGGGATTTTTGGGAGATTCCGTAGAGATAATAGGGAGCGCGACATCGCCCCTTTCTATGATAGCCATAGGTCTCCAGCTCGGTCATATGAAGTTCAAAGACCTGATAGGAGATTACAGGATGTATATAGTGTCTGCCGTCAGGCTCATAGTGCTTCCCATGGTGGCTTTCGTCGTACTCGTATTGATCATGGGGAATACATCTCTCCTGGTCAAAGTAATGGTCCTTGAGATCGCCATGCCTGCTGCGGCCTGTTCTACACTTTTTTCACAGCAATACGGTGCGGATGCTGATTTTGCCACGAAGGGCGTCATGCTGTCCACGGTGCTGTCTATTTTCACATTGTGTATCTTCGTAGTCCTTTTGGGCGGACTGTAGGGTGATCGCAGGGATATCCCTCGTTTTCCGCTGCCGGAAAACTTGCTTTTTTATTGTATCAAAACTCTTTAATCCGAAGTCAAAATGTGGTTTAATAGAGTTGTTTGTTGAAGTTTCGGTTTTGTGTGCAAATGGAGAGATAAAATGAGTGGCGAGACCTTTCAGATGATCACTACATTGCTGGGTGGACTGGCTTTGTTTATATACGGGATGAACTCTATGAGTGACGGATTCCAAAAGGCGGCAGGGGACAGGATGAAAAGCGTTCTGTCTCTCCTTACGTCAAACCCCATAATGGGAGTGCTGGCAGGGGCCCTGTGTACAGCGGTGCTCCAAAGCAGCTCCGCAACTACGGTAATGGCCATAGGATTCGTAAGCGCCGGATTGATGACATTGAGGCAGGCTATCGGAGTGATAATGGGTGCCAACATAGGGACGACCATCACGGCTCAGCTCATAGCGTTCAAAATAGGCGACTATGCGTGGCTGTTCGTGTTCATCGGGTTCATAATGTTCTTTTTCTTGAAGAAAAGAGAGAAAGTCAAGGATCTGGGCCAGATAATATTTTCATTCGGGTTGCTGTTCGTAGGTATCAACGTAATGGGTGAAGCTATGCAGCCCCTGGCAACATCGCCGGTGTTCATGGACTGGATGGTAAGTGTACAGGATATCCCCGCATTGGGCGTACTCATAGGAACCACCATGACAGTCGTAGTGCAGAGCAGTTCCGCAACCATTGCAGTGCTCCAGAATTTGGCGGCAACTGCAGGACCTGACGGGGTCTCCAGCATAATAGGTCTTACAGGGGCCCTGCCTATACTGTTCGGTGACAATATAGGTACGACCATAACGGCGGTATTGGCCTCTATAGGAGCATCATTGAGTGCAAAAAGAGCTGCGGCCGCCCATGTGTTGTTCAACCTTTCGGGAACTTTGATATATATATGGTTCATACCGCAGATAGCGGAGATAGTTACGGCTATATCGCCCAAAGGCGCCGAAGTGGATGTCATATCCAGGCAGATAGCCAACGCCCATCTTTTGTTCAACGTCACCACCACACTCATATGGCTTCCCATGATAAGCATATTGGCTGCCATAGTCACCAAGCTCATTCCGGGAAGCGAGGAGGAAAGGCTGGAATCGGTACCGAGATATCTGGATCACAAGATAATAGACAGACCTTTGTTTGCCATACATCTGGCTACGAAAGAGCTGACGAGACTGGCCAGGATCACTTTGGATATGACGAAGCTTTCCAAAACAGCTTTCCTCGAGGGAGACAGGAAGGCGTCGGCAAAGGTCATGGAAAAGGAAGAGGCGGTCAATCAGCTGGAGAATGCCACAGTAGATTATCTGGCATCCATCCTCGCTACGGACAGCGTGACGGACAAGCAGACTGAAACCATATCCCATCTGATACACGTTGCAGGTGATATCGAACATGTGGGAGATCATTGCAAGAATATCGTGGAACTGGCAGAAGAAAAACAAAAGCATAAATATGAATTCAGCACCAGGGCCAATGCAGAGCTCGATCTTTGTTTCGATCAGGGCAGCAGGATATTGAGATACGCCATAAAAGCGCTTGATGAGAATGATCAGTTCGCCGCCGACAGTGTGCTGCGGCAGGAAGAGGAAATAAATAAAAACGAAGAGAGACTGAGAAAACAACATATGCAGAGAGTGTACGACAAAACCTGTTCACCGGCATTCACGGTGGTATATAACGACGCCATCCATCAGGTGGAGAAAATAGGAGACTGTTGTAAGAATATCGCTCTTGCAGTGAAGGATATGCCTGACAGGGCAAAAGTGGACATCGAGATCCCGGAGGATACGGATGGATCGCCGGAAAAAGAGGAAAAGCCGGACAAGAGAAAATTTTCATTCAGAAAAAAACAGTGAAGAAGAAACGATCGAGGTACGGACAGGAGATACGCCTGACTGAGGAAAGCCTATGAAAAAGATACTCATAATCGAAGATGAACCCAGCATAAGGGAACTCGTGAATTATAACCTGAAAGTCAACGGATATGAAGTCCTTGAAGCCGGTGACGGCAACGTTGGCATGGATATGGTGTATTCGGAAAAGCCTGATTTGATCCTTCTCGACATCATGCTGCCCGGTAAAGACGGATTTGAAATATGCAGAGAACTTAGGAACGCGGGCATAAAGACTCCCATCATAATGCTCACAGCCAAGAATGAGGAAACGGACAAGGTAAGGGGGCTTGATTTCGGTGCCGACGATTATATATCCAAACCGTTTGGAATAAGAGAAATGATGGCAAGGATAAAAGCGGTGCTAAGAAGATACGATGTGGCGGACATCCCCGGCATATCGCCTGAGACCGAAACGAACAGCCATACCATAACCGTGGGGGATCTGGTCATAGACCCTGACAGATATGTGGTCACTGAAGGAGGAAAGGAAATAGAATTCACCCTGAAGGAATTTGAACTGCTGAGATTCCTGGCCGAAAACAGAGGTCACGTCTTTACCAGGGACGAAATACTGGATAAGGTCTGGGGAATAGATTATGTTGGCGAAACACGTACTGTGGATGTGCATATAAGACATCTGAGGAAGAAGCTGTCTCAGGGAGATGAGGATAAATACATAGAGACTATAAGGGGAAAAGGATATAAGATCAAGTAAGATCCCGAAGGTAGGGAGAATGGGGAAACATGAGTGTCAAGCCTTGTATTTTTGCAGCTGTAATAATTACCGCCTTGGATATATTGGCAGTACGCCATATAGAGAACACCCTGGCCCTTTTTTTCGTGATATTGGGCATAACCGGTGCAGGGGTGGGGATGTTGTATGCCTGGATCGTGCGCCCTGTGATGTCTATGAAACATCGGCTGAAAGAGATGGAAATAGAGAACAGCCGAATAGAGAATATGCGCAGAGAGTTCGTTGCAAATGTCACCCACGAGCTCAAAACACCTCTCACGTCCATAAGCGGGTTTATAGAAACCCTTCAGGATGGCGCTGCAGAAGATCCGGAAATACGGACGAAATTCATAGATATAATGGCGATAGAAACTGCCAGGCTCAAACGGCTGATAGATGATATACTCGTCTTGTCGGAGATAGAGAACAAGAAAGATGTAAAATCTGAAAAACTCAATATCAAGGATGCCATAGAAGGCACCGTTGATGCCATATTGCCGATAGCCGACAGGAGGAAGATAAAGCTGTATATAGATGTCGATCCGGATATGTATCTGGAGGGCAACGAAGATAAGTTCAGGCAGATGATAATGAATCTCGTTGAGAATGCCATAAAATATTCTCCTGAAGGAAAGCGGGTGTGGATCACAGGGAAGAGGGTACGCAATAAGATCGAAGTTGCGGTACGTGATGAAGGCATTGGCATATCAAAGGAGCATCTGGACAGACTTTTCGAGAGGTTCTACAGAGTAGATAAGTCCAGATCCAGAGAACAGGGCGGTACGGGACTGGGGCTCAGCATAGTGAAGCATACAGCTGCGCTCTTTAACGGGGAACCCAGTGTGGAAAGCACTCCGGGCGAAGGGACTGTGTTCAAAGTCACATTCAAATGCGGTCCTAAGGATGAAGAAGGATATGGATGACGGTCGCTCCTGAGGTCGCCGGAACTGATTGACAAAATTTTCCAATTGAGTTAATATTAACCCAACAGGAGGAAAGTCATGGAAATCATCCGGCTGGCTTTGATAGTTAAAGATATAGATTACGGAAAGGCGTTACAGAAGGCCCTTGCTTCTTCAGGCAGGGGTATTTTAGTGGAGTTGATAATGCCGGAGGATAAAGAGATAACGATAGAAGAAAAGGACCTTATCATAACGGAAGTGCAGGTGACCGGATTTGAAAAGGTCGTATATCTGGTTGAGAAATCATCACGAGTTATCATAGATCCGGAGGAAAGGCTGTTCTGCCTATATAAATACGGAGGACTTTCCCATCTGGTAGACGGGATAAATATGGCATATTGCTCCTACACAGGCGGACAGCTCCTGGTAAGCAGAGAAAAAGATATAAGGATCACGGGATTTTTTTCCGGCCAGGGCGGAGCAGGCTGCAGTACTTTGGCTATGGCCTTTGGAGGAGAACTGGTAAGGATATATAAAAAGAGGGTGCTTTATCTCAGTTTAGAGGAATATGAAAGCGGATCCAACTATGCCTGCAGCGGATCCATGTATAACAGGCATATCTGTGACGAAAGAGATGAGGGAACGAGAAATGACAGAACGGGGTTTGAAAGGGAAGAAAGCGTTGGAAAGGAAAAAAAGTGGAGATGCACTTTGAACGATTATATCTATTATCTTTTGAGTGGTAGACATAATTTATGTTCCTGTATAGAAACTTTTCTTGGAAAAACCAATGACGGTGTGGATGTATTCAATGTTTCAGAGGGATCGAATCCCTTGAGAAGTCTTAGGGAACCGCAATTCGATGCTGTGATAAAAAGTTTGACATCGGTCGGGAAGTTCGATCATCTGGTAATGGATATAGGAGCGACAGTTTCCGGACTCGGGGGATATGCGATGGATATGTGCCACAGGCTTTGCAGAGTGTCGGAGTTCGACAGGAAAGAAAAAAAGGGATTCCATGCCGTAATGAAAAAGAGCGATCGCCGGGCAGACGTGTGTGTGGTGAATAAGTACTATCCCATAGATGTGATCTTCATAGATGATGACGGCAGGGAAAGGGTGGAAAGGGCGCCCAGACCCGAAGGGATAGTCATAGATTTCGACAGGGAGAGCTTTTCCGTAAGGGACGGACGGGAGATACTTGCATACGATGGGGAATTCGGGGCAGGGATCAGGCTCATGACCGGGGAATTGCTGTCAAACAGGTAGTATGTATGAGTATATCTGTGGATCTTTTTAGTATTCTGATTGCCGACAGGTTTGTATATGTGTTAATATTGATTTACAAGAGTAAGTTTTACGACAGTTTTACCTAAAAGGAAAACCGGATGCATTTAGACCAGATGGTGGTGGACCTTGCGCTCATAATGGTGGTTGCAGGGTTGGTCACTCTCGTTTTCAGAAAACTGAACATTTCTGTGTTGTTGGGATATATAGTGGCGGGATTTTTAGTCAGCCCCGAATTCAAACTGATCCCCACAGTATTGGAAACCGATAGCATACAGACCTGGTCCACTATAGGGATAGTGTTCCTTATGTTTGGCTTGGGTCTTGAGTTTTCATTCAAAAAACTGGCAGATGTAGGCCTCAACGCCGTGGTGACCACGATGACCATCATGTGCGGCATGATACTTGTGGGTATTGCCGTAGGAAAGATCCTAGGCTGGTCACATATGGACTGTATATTCCTGGGAGGGATGATATCCATCTCATCCACCATGGTGATCTTGAAATCTTATGAAGAGTATAAACTGAAAAAGGAAAGTTTTGCCGTGCTGATTTTGGGAGTGCTCCTTTTGGAGGATATAGCCGGTATATTCATGATAATAATATTGACATCCATTTCGGTATCTCAGACGGGATCGGATATGGCCATGTTCCTGGAATTGGGACTCATGCTCCTAGCTCTGGTAGCATGGGTGGTTTTCGGTGTCATAGCCATACCGTCTTTCCTGAGTAAAGTGAAAAAATACATGAATGATGAGAATCTGATAATAGTTTCCCTTGCCATATGTCTGGGAATGGTCGTGATCGGTTCTCTTCTGGGATTTTCGGAAGCCCTGGGTGCCTTTGTGGCCGGTTCCATACTGGGCGGTACTTTGTCAGGCGAAAAGATAGAACATCTGATGAAACCCATAAAGGATGTGTTTGGAGCTATATTCTTCGTTTCAGTGGGGATGATGGTGAAGCCGGATATACTGGTGGAATATATAGGGCCTATACTCCTGATAGCTGCCGTGACTATAGTCTTCCAGATGTTTTTTGCGACAGCAGGCATACTCCTGTCGGGCCGCAGCCTCAGAACTGCTGTGAGAGGCGGCTTTTCCATGGTACAGATCGGCGAGTTCAGCTTTATCATAGCCTCTCTGGGGGCCAATCTGGGCGTTACAGGAGAATTCCTTTATCCGGTAATAGTCTGCGTTTCGGTGATAACTATAACGACTACTCCTATCTTCATAAAGAATTCTGAAAAGGCGTATTCTTTCATAGACAAAAAGATACCTGAGGGATTCAGGATATTCGTCAGGAAATATACATCGGACAGAAAAAGCGGAACGAAGAAGGACAGCGACTGGGCAAGGTACGGTAGGAGATATGCTGTGAGTTTATCTATTTGGACCGGAGTTCTCTACATAACTTACATTGCAACGAAATACGTAGGGATGAACATAATAGAAATGCGACAGGATTATTCCTACAATGTGTTCGTCACTTTGGCCATAGTGGGGATAATGCTGGTAGAAGTCTACATATTGAGCACGGAGCAGCAGACTGACATATTCAAAAAACTTTGGTTCAAGAGCAGGACGAACAGACTGCCGTTGATCACCCTAAGGGCGATAAAGCTCGTAGTGGCAGCTATGTTCATCATGAAAGTTTGCAGGGATTTCATGGGAGTTTCCTACTGGATACTGGGTCTCGCCGCTATCGTTTTAGTCTATTTGACCACAAAATCCGCATTCAACAGCGGACAGAAATATAATCTGGAGATGCGCTTCATTGCAAACCTCAATGAAAAAACCATACATGCGTGGAGAGAGGCAAGAGGCGAAGGCGATGACGACGACTGGCTTTCAAGCAGACTCTACGTGGTGGAATACAGCATGGAATATCCGGGAGAGCTTATGACGGTAAGTGATCTTTACGACAACAGGTTATATAACATACTTGTGGTGAAGATCGTAAGAGAGGGAAGAGATATAGTCATGCCCAAAGGTACGGAGCCCCTTTATCACGGAGATGAGATACATGCCATGAGCGGCAAGGACCAACTCGAGGCATATATATACCAGCTGAGGAAAGAGGAGCATATAAAAGATCCGGAGGAACCTATCGTCACCTTGAAGGAATACATATACGGACAGGTGTTCAGAGAGGTGGAACCTGAGCAACAGGTGATGAGTGTCAATATACGGGTCATAAAGGACGGTTTCTTCGATGGCAGGACCATAGTGGAAAGCGACTTTAGACATAAATACAACGGTTACATCATGTGCATAGAGCGAGGCCACGTGCCTATAGTGGATCCCGATCCGGGCACCCTGATAAAAGAAGGAGACATGCTTTGGGTAATAGGTGCGCAGACCATGGTGGACCGGCTCCTGAAGGACGGACTCATAGAAGGACAGTGACTTTGGGAGAGCAGAAATCATATCAGTTATATCTAACATGATCAGGTACAGTCGTATCAGGGATCATGATTCCCGACTTCAAATCGATAGATGCGGTATGAGATGAGGGGGCCGTACCATCCTAAGCTGATGGGACGGTCTCTTTTCCTGTTGCGGCGTCATGAGAAAACAAAGGTTTTCCGTTATTTTATGAGCAGCTGCTTGAGGAAAGGCGAAAGCAGATCGCGATCCTTTTTCAGATAGTGCAGGTAGTAGGTCACATTCGCCTCATCGTCTTCGATAGGTATGGTTATCCGGTTTTGTACGGGGCCGTCCCGCTTTATTACCAGATCGGTAGTGAATGAAGGTAATGCCGAAGCGCGAACGAGCTCGTTGAAAGCAAAGGAGTCATCCTGGATCAGAAAGCGGGTGTCCGGCATTTTATCCTTTACGCGCACCCAAAACCCTATCTGCGAGCGCAGGAGCATGTTTTCCCCGTTGAGATCTTCAAGGTACAGAGATTTGCTTGCGGAAAGGGGATGGGTGAGAGGAAGAGAGAACATAAGATGTTCCTCCCGATATTTGATGCAGCAGATATCTTCCTGCTCGTCCCGGCAGGGGAGGAAGATCATCTGGTATTGTTCATCTAAAAGACCCTGAAGCAGGGTTTCGTTATCTTTCATTTCCGAGGAGATAGTCATATGGGGATACAGATCGGAAAGAGCTGGGATCGTTTCCCAAATAGGTACAGGAGCACAGGAGCCTATGGAAATAGTGCGCTGCTTACGGTCGTGCTGACGTACCTGTTCCTCCATGGTACTGACGAGATCTATGACTTTTTCCGCATACTCCACGGCAAGTTTCCCGTTTTCGTTGAACTCTATTTTGTTTTTTTTGTCTTTGGAACAGACAGACCTGCATCTCTTCCTCGAGTTTTTGCATGGATCGGCTGAGAGCCGGCTGGGACAGGTGCAGTTCCTGGGCTGCCTTCGAGATCGTTCCGTGTTCAACTATTGCCACGAGCTGAGTCAGTTGATTGATTTCAGGCATATATCTGACCTCCTTATCATGCCTCAGTACAGGCCTGAAAACATTGAACAGAACAGAGAACTTTTGGAATTGCTGAGACACGCGGCGGAAGAGAAGGATGCCACACCTGCGCAGATCTCTTTGGCATGGATGCTTTGCAAAAAAGCATATATCGTTCCCATACCGGGAACACGTAAAGCTGGACGGCTGACGGAAAATCTCGGCGCCGCAGATGTGATACTGAGCGATAAAGAGGTCCGGGAGCTGGATGCTGCATTGGACAGAATCCCAATGTCTGAGGTATATGGAGGCGCTCCTGTGATTGATGGGAACGATGAGAGATAACGAAATAAAATGATAGGTAGTTTTTCATTCCTGCTTGACCATGCTGATTTCTTTGGACATATGGTGTCGGCAAAAAAGTTTCATAACATATCTCCTGAGCCCAGCTGCATTTTCTGAAAGAGAAACAGTGTGATCATCCATTTTGACCAAATGAAAAATAAAAACATCTGTTCTATAATTTCCCCCTGAGGTATAATATAGCCATTAGGAAGGATGTACTGAGGGCACACAAAAGAGAAAAAGCAGAAAGGATGATCGTCATGTTGGGTTCTTTTATCAACTTCCGGGACCAGGTCTGTCTGATCACGGGAGCAGGAAACTCTGCCGGAATAGGTTTCGCGACAGCCGGGATACTGGGAGGTCTGGGCGCTAAGGTCGCCATGGTATCCACGACGGAAAGGATCTTTCAGAGAGCTGCAGAGCTGGAGGAGAAAGGGATCACCGCAAAAGGATATGTTGCCGATCTTATGGACAGAGATATAACGAAAGATACTGTGGAAAAGGTCGTGACGGATTTCGGAGGGATCCATGTTCTGGTGAACAATGCGGGGATGACACAGGTGGGGGAAGAGGAAGACTTTTCCGGATTGATGGATATGACTCATGAAAGCTGGGACAGATCCATCAGCCGTAATTTGACCTTGTGCTTCAACGTTACCAAGCAGGTCCTTCCCTTTATGGTGGAGCAGGATTACGGAAGGATCGTCAATGTTTCATCTGTTACAGGACCAATAGTGAGCAATCCTGGGGAATCGGCATACAGTGCGGCAAAAGCGGGGATCATAGGAATGAGCCGTTCATTGGCCATTGAAGTGGGGTCTCACAATATAACTGTGAACAATGTGCTGCCCGGGTGGATAGCGACTGCTTCTCAAACAGAAAGTGAAGCGGCCGGAGGGCTGAATACACCTATGGGACGCGGGGGCGATCCGATAGAGGTGGCGAACGCCATAGTGTTCCTTGCATCTAAAGAGGCATCTTACATAACGGGAGAAGCCCTGGTGGTTGACGGAGGGAATACCATACAGGAATATAAAGGCCCTGCGGAACTTTATTATTGATAAGCACATGGCGAAAGGAGCACCTTATGATAACAGATAAAAAGAGTCCATACAGACTGGTGACAGATGAACAGCTGGCGGAACTCAGAGCCAGAGAGGACGATATATTCAAAGACAGGACAAGAAAGAGCAAAGAAACCTTTGAAAAAGCTCAAAAAAACCTGCTCAATGGTGTGCCCATGCCCTGGATGGGAGACTGGGGGACGGAATATCCGATATTTTTGGAAAAAGCACAAGGAAACAGGTGTACGGATATCGATGGGAACATTTATATAGACTTTTGTTTGGGAGATACAGGCGCCATGTTCGGGCATTCCCCCGAGGCTACAGTGAAGAAGATCACGGAACAGGCGGCAAGAGGTATAACCACCATGATGCCTACGCCGGATGCGCTGGAAATAGGCAGGGAGCTGGAAAAACGGTTCGGCCTTCCCACATGGCAGGTGGCGATGACCGCTACAGAAGCTAACCGATATACCATAAGGAATGCCAGGGCATTGACGGGCCGTCCCAAGATCATGGTCATGCAGGAATGTTATCACGGAAGCCTGGATGAATCATTGCCCCATATCAACGAAAAAGGCGAACTGGCATTGCGTACAGATTACGATTCCAACCCTGGCCTGCCTAAAGACCAGCTTACGAGAGTGGTGGAATTCAACGATCTGGATGCAGCGGAAAGAGAGCTGGCTCATGAGGATGTGGCTGCGGTCCTGCTGGAACCTGTAATGACGAACTGCGGCATGGTGCTCCCGGCCGAAGGATATCTCGAAGGGTTGAGAAAGCTGTGCGACAAGTACGGTTCGTACATGATAATAGATGAGACCCATACCCTGTCCAACGGTTACGGCGGATATACGAGGGCTCACAGCTTGAAACCGGATTTCGTGACCCTGGGGAAATCCATCGCAGGAGGCATCCCGGTGGCTGTTTATGGGTTCACTGAGGAGATAACGAAAAAAATCAACGAAACCTACGGTCGTGGAGGAGTTTCCGATCCCATGGGGATAGGAGGCACGCTGTCGGCAAACCAGTTCGTCATCGCCGCGATGAAGGAGACGCTGTCGAAAGTCGCTACGGAAGAGGCCTTTGAAAAGATGTTCAGAGGTCAGGAAAGGCTTTCGGACGGATTGGAGGCCGTACTCGAAAAATATCATATCCCATGGAGCCTGACCCGTTCAGGGGCAAGATGCGAATTGCAGTTCATGCCCGTGCTTCCGAAGAACGGCACAGAGGCAAAGAACAATTTCGACTGGCAGCTAATGTATTACACTCATGTATATCTGCACAACAGAGGGATGTTGATCACACCCTTCCATAATATGATGCTCATATCCCCGGTAACATCAGATGAGGACATAGACAAGCTGATCCGTGGATGGGAGGATTGTTTGAAAGAGCTCGCGGAGGTGAGCCGGAAATAAAAGATACCAGGAAGGGCCGTTGTAAAACGGCTCTTTTTTTATGAAAAAACTTTGGATGATGTGAAATAGTCCTTGCAAATATGGTGGATAGGACTTATACTGTCAATAAGATGGTAAAAACTGGAAAAACTGTAAATAAATATGAAATGGAACGAGAGCTCAGAAAAAGAATAATAGAGGAGATGAGGAGGGAGCTTACGGTTTCCGGACCGACGGATGACCGGGAAGTGTTCCAAAGAGCAGAGGACAGTGTGTTGGCGGATCCTGCCGCTGTGGACATGACCTTCGAGGAGAAAAGAGATACAGTGGAGCGGATCTTTTTCGCCATAAGGAAGGACATGGACTTTCTCCACAAATACATGGAGGATCCCAAGGTATCGGAGATAATGGTCAACGGCAAAGAGGATATTTTCATAGAAAGGGAGGGAAAGCTCATAAGAGTGCCGGATACTTTCGACTCGGTGGAAGATCTGGAAGAAGTCATGAGGAGGGCAGCGGCAAAGATGCACAGAGAGATAAACGAGCTTAAGCCCATAGTGGATGCGCGTCTTGAAGACGGATCCAGAGTGAACGCGGTATATAAAAACATCGCCATAAACGGCCCGTCTCTTACTGTAAGAAAATTCCCCAAGCAGTGGTTCACCATGGAAGACATGATAGCTTTCGGCACGGTGACTGCCGAGGCGGCTGCCGGCCTCAGGATATTGGTGGAGAGCGGATACAACATTTTCATAAGTGGCGGCACGTCCAGCGGAAAGACATCGTTGCTCAATGCTCTCTGTCAATATATACCGGCAGAGGAAAGGGTGATAGTCATGGAGGATTCGGCAGAACTGCAGTTGGATTATATCGAGAACATAGTAAGGATGGAATGTCGTATGGCAGGCAGTGCCGGAACAGGAGAGGTGAACATGTCGGATCTGATCAAAACACCTGACAGGATAATAGTCGGCGAGGTCAGGGGCAGGGAAGTGATGGACATGATACAGGCCATGAACACGGGCCATGACGGATCTTTGAGCACAGGTCACGGCAACAGCATCAGAGGGATGCTGAAGCGGCTGGAGACCATGTTCCTGCAAGCAGCGGAGTTCCCCGTAGAGGCCATCAGGGCTCAGATAGCGGAGGGGATAGACATAATGATACATTTGGCAAAGATGAGTGACAACAGCAGGAAGGTGCTGGAAATAGCCCAGGTGGCCGGAATGGAGGAAGGGAATATCGTAACGGTGCCGCTGTTCAAGTACTCGCCAGACACCGGATTGAAGAGGACAGAGGAACCGCTTTTGGATATGGAAAAAATAGAGTTGAGAAAGGGGATAAAAAGTGGACACGGATTATGAGAGTTACGAACTTACAAAGACGGAATGGCAGCGTTTCTGCGTGATCGCCTATGTTACTGTGGTGCTTCTGTGTCTGCTTTTCTACCATAGCATCCTCTTTGCGGCCGTGTGCGGGACTGTGGTCTTGTTGTTCCGGAAAAGATACAGCCTGTACATGGCCAAAAAGAGGAAGGAGCTTCTCATAGTCCAATTCAAGGACATGCTTATTTCCGTCAGCGCTTCTGTAGCTGCGGGAAGGCATATGCGGGAAGCCATGGCTGAAGCCCTGGACCATTTGAAGGATATATATGATGATGACAGTCCCCTGGTAGAGGAACTGGACGTGATGGTGAGGAGCATCAGGGAAAACAGGGACAGAGAGGAGGAGTTGCTCAGGAGCTTCGCATCAAGGAGCCATGTGGAAGATATAAAGAATTTTGTGGACGTGTACCTCATATGCAGGACGACGGGAGGCGACATGCAGCAGGTGGTGAACAGGGCTGCGGAGATCATATGCGAAAAAATGGACATAGAGAGGGATGTGAAAATGCAGACGGCACAAAGACAATATGAAGGAGCGGTGATCACCGCCATACCCATAGTCCTTTTGTTCATGCTAAACCTGACATCTCCGGATTACATAGCTCCCTTATACGACACCTTTCAGGGGAGGATGATAATGACTGTTAGCCTTGCGGGCATGTATCTGGCCTGGGATATGACGATGAAACTCATGGATATAGAAGTGTGAAAGGGGAGGCGGATGATGTGAGATCCGGTATATGGGAAAAACTCAATGAGCTGTTGTACGGTGATGAACGGGATCTTGAAGAAAGGTATAAGAGGATCTACGGGGAGGAAGGATATCGTCAGAGGCTCATAGAAGAACGAAAAAAATTGAAGAGATATTACAGGATGGCGGTGTTGGGATCTGTAGTACTGGTGGCCCTCTCACTGTGGATGCAGATGGAAAGGGACAAAAGTGTAGCGACCGGAGAAGACGGCAGGATCACATATATCGAAAGACCGGAGACAGGAGAGAGTCCTTTGACTGTAGATGCCAGGGTATATGCCATAGATGACCAGGGAGGTGTCAGCACGGAAGAAAGCATAATCCTCGAGCCGAGAGGAAAAAGAGGAGCGGACATTTCTGTCGAAGATACACAAGGTATGGACAGGGAAGCTTTGCTGAGACAAAAGATATCCACAGCCGTGATGGGCCTCAATGAGGACAGATCGGATAAGAAAGTTAAACTCCCTGAGAAACTTGAGGACGGCACCAGGCTGATATGGGAGAAAAAGGCCGGGTTCGATGGGGAAGTGATACTGTTGGCCCTGATATTGATCATGCTGATAATATATTCGGGCAGGAGAGGGGGCATAAAGAAAGAAGAAGAAATGGCGAGAGAAAGTATAGTGAGGGGGCTGCCTGTATTCACCAATAAGATGGTGCTGATGTTGAACGCCGGAGCAGTGGTGAGCAGCGCTTTTGACAGGATAATGAAGGATCATGAGTCCGTACGTCCACAGGGGGAAAGGGATGAAAAGGGCTCAGGCATAAGGGATGATCATTTTTATGAGCAGCTTTACGGCATATATGTAAGGGCGAAGGAAACCAACGAGCCTGTACATGTGCAGCTCAAAGAATTCGGCAAACGAAGCGGTGTTAGAGAACTCATACGGATAGCTGACATAATAGATGACAATATAAACAAAGGGTCTGACCTCGTCACGAAACTACAAAGAGAGACAGAAGGCCTTTGGTTCGTAAGGAAAAAACTGGCTGAGGAGAAAGGGAAGAAGGCGGAAACGAAACTTACAGGGCCTCTCATGATATTGCTTTTGGTTTTAGTGATGATAACCGTAGCTCCGGCAATGCTGGAGATCTGAAAGGACAGGAGGTGAGGATTTGAAGGTGTTTAGATTATTCAAGGAGGAAAGGGGGATGGAGATGGTCCAGGTGGCCATACTGGTCGCCATCGCGATCATACTGGGACTGATCTTCAAAGATCAGATAACGGCATTCGTGAACAAGACACTGTCCACCCTGAACAGCGGGTTCTGATATGGGGACGTTAAAGGAAAAAATCAGTGAGGACAGAGGGAGCGTCATGGTGGAGGCTGCCTCTGTGTTCCCCATCGTTATATTTTCTATGGCTGTGCTGGTATTCATACTGGCCATTATGTACAGCCAGACGGCAGCCAACGTGGAGATGCATATGGCCTTGAACAAAGCCATGGGAAAAGAGACGGAAACGGTGACGGTCAAAAGCAGAGTGCCGGAGCAGGAGAACATCGGTACAGGATATACAGGCGGACGTAAGGTATGGAAGAGCAGATCCAGTATAAACCGGGAAGGCCTTTTGTTCATGGCGGGATTTCAAAAGGATCTGGAAGGAAGGGTATATGAAGTCCATGAGAAAAAATTCATCAGATACAAAGATCTCCTTGATGGAGAATGAGGAGGGGAGTTCATCCATATTCCTCATGCTGGTACTTGCCTCCATGATCACTTTGACCTTCGCAGTGGTAGCCGCCGCAGACAGGATAGCAGTGGTAGGTTATTCGGATAACGTGCTGGGACTTGCCGGAAGATCGGTCATGTCTGAATTCCACAAAGGTCTGAAGGAGGAGTATGGACTTTTCGCTTTTCCCGGATCTCCCGGCGTCATAAGAGATAAGTTGAACTACTATGCGGGATATACATTGAACAATAATGAAAAAACCTCTTTTGAAAATGTCGAGGTGGATGTGTCGGGAAACATCATGACCGATACTGACGTATTCGCCGAAGAGGTGACGGAATATGTGGGATACGCCATGGCCGAAGGTCTGATGGAAAAGACCGGATCACCTGAAAAAAAGGGTGAAGGAAAAGAGGTGACAGACTTTGACGGAAAAAACGGATCGTCAGAGTTGAAAAACAGAAATATAATAAATTCACTTCCCTCAAGGGAAGTTGAAGGGAGCGGATCTCTTTGGCAGAAAGTGCAGGTCCTTGCCCGGGGTGGATGGAAAGAAATGCTGAAAGGCACCGGAGAAAACTTGCTTCTCAACTATTACATATTGGATAAGTTCAAAAATGCTCAGGACCGGTCTTTGGACAGAGATACCTTTTTCAAATGCGAGGCTGAATACATACTGAAGGGCAAGCTCGGAGATAAAGAAAACTATAGTGCCTTCAGAAAAGATCTCATTTTGCTCAGAAATGCCATAAACCTCGCCCATATATACACGGATCCTGTAAAGAGAGCGGAGCTTGCGGCAGTGGCGGCGATGATAACAGTTCCTCCGGTGTCTGCTGCCGCCGAACTGGTGCTGGCGGAGATATGGGCGCTGGCCGAAGCGGAAAACGATGTGAGACTTTTGGAACATGGGGAAAAAGTACCCATGTTGAAGGATAAAGCAAGCTGGGCATTGAGCGCCGAAAATGTGTTGATAAAGGAAAAGAAAGACTACATCAGCATGAACAACAGGACAGGACTTACATATCAGGGTTATCTCCAGCTTTTCCTCCTGGTATGTGACAGGACGGAAAAACTCATGCGCATGATGGATCTGATACAGATAAACATGAAGGGGAATTATAACGGGGAATTTTTGATGAAGGAAATGAACAGAGGATTTCGCTTCAAAGGAGTGGTGAACGGACGTGAATACGAATATGAGGAGAGATATTAGACCGTGAAGAAAAAAGCTTCAAAGGGAGGATCAGGCAGGACCACGGGGAATGTGATCAGCGGAAGAGGCGGATATTATACAGTGGAAGCGGCCATATTCCTGCCTCTGTTCATACTGGCCATAGTGACTGTGGGATATCTGATAAAAGTCACCGCATGCAGCGAAGAGATCATGCACGCCGCCGTGGATGAATCGCGTTACATGGCTTCAAGGGCATATTCACAAAAGGAGAATATCACCTTCCCTTCAAGACTGGAAAGCAGGGCTTTTGAGGAAAATGAAGATATAGATATGTTTCGTGTCCGGGATTTCAGATATCTGTATGAAGAGGATGGGATGACGGGATTGATCGGTTTTCATACGGAGACCGTCATAAATGTGGATCTTCCCATAAAGATGTTTGACAGGTTCACGCTGAAGGACCGGGTCAGACTAAGGGGGTTCATAGGTACTGACGGCAATACGGGACCTGTAGGGTTTGATGCAATGGGCCGGTATGAAGAGGATGAACAGGTATGGCTCTTCCCTAGATCGGGAGTGAGGTATCACAAAGAGGACTGCACATTTGTCTCATCTTCACCGGTCCAGACATTGATGGGACCCGGCATAAGGAGTGGATACCACCCATGTGAGATTTGTGATCCCGGGAATGTGGCCGATGGCGGGCTCATATATTATTTCCCGGGATACGGCACGGCTTATCACGCGGGCGGATGCAATACCATAGATAAGTATGTAGTTTCTATGAGTAAAGACGAAGCCGTTGCCAGAGGGTATACGCCCTGCCTTAAGTGCTGGAATTGAACAGACGGACGGCCGGACAGGTTCGGGATGTAAAGACGCCTGCATGAAAGCAGATTTGGAAGGAGGATAAAATTTGGATACCATGACAGATCAGATGATTTTGGAAGTAGGAAACGGGGAGATTATGATTTTTGAGGAAAGGGTGCTCATGTCGGGACTGTGTGATTTTACCGTGCCTGTAAGTGTAATGTCGATGGGAGGGAAGAAGCAGATAATTTATCATATAGACGGATATATATCGGTGGCTTCGATGGAATTCGACAAAGTGAGCAAGGTCTTCGAGATAGTGGAAAAAACCATATGGGCCCTGGGAAGATCGCGGGAATTCCTAATAGATCCGGGGAAGATAACTCTGACCTGCGAAACAGTTTTTTATAACCGCAGAAAAAAGGATGTGAAGATAGCCTACATACCGGTGCCCAGACCCAAGTACAGAGTGAACGATTCCATATCGTCCTTTATGGGAGAACTGGCGGAACGCACATCCGGAGAGAGTAAAAGATATCTTATGACGGCGAGAGAAAAGATCCAGGGAGAAGGTCTTTCTTTGGATGATGCTTTGGATTATATAAAAGAGGTAAGACGGGAGTTGATATTGCATCGGGTGGGTTGAGTACCGGATATATGAGGTGCTGTAAAATACGGACAGCGATATATCTTATAACAGTGTAATGTGATAAGACATATGTTACAGAATAAAAGATAAAGAGAGAGATACTTTGATATAATGTTTCTGACTAAAAAAACAACAACCAAAAGGAGTATC
>CASDUO010000009.1 GCA_949284065.1 uncultured Bacillota bacterium | reverse complement strand
TATAACAATACGGCGAAATACTGTTTAGGCTTTAAAAGCCCGAACCAGATTGTAGAAGAGTATTTCTCAAAGTGTAACATATGTCTTGACAGTTAAGAACGGACAGCGATATATCTTATAACAGGGACTTGACAGATAAGAGATGAAGGCTATAATATAATTAAATAAATACTTAATTGTTTAATCATTTCGGATGAAAGAGGGCAGGACTATGATAAAACTCCCCCATGATCATGGCGGTAATACGAAAAAAATAATGGCAACGAAGCCCGATGAGGAAAAATTCCTGGAGATGGCCGATATGTTCAGCCTCATAAGCGATGCAACGAGACTGAAAATACTTTGGTTGCTATGTCACAGCGAGGAGTGTGTGATAAACATAGCTGCGGCAGTGGAGATGAGTTCACCGGCGGCTTCCCATCATTTAAGGGTGCTGAAACAATCCGGTATAATAAAGTCCCGCAGGGAGGGAAAAGAGATATATTACACTTTGGCGGACAACGAGGACGCCCGTATGGTACACAAACTGGTGGACAATGCCTTTGGGGTCGAACACGAGTGACAGTTTGCGGTGGACAAAAAAATTATTTTTTTGAAGAATAATTAAAAAATTATTTATTCGTTTAATCAAATGAGCGATGGAGGTAAAAATGAAAAGGAACTACAAACTTACAGATGTGGATTGTGCGAATTGTGCAGCAAAAATGGAGGCTGCCATAAACAAAATAGACGGAGTGGACAATGCCACCGTGAACTTTCTGTCACGAAGACTGATCATAGAGGCCGACGAGGACAGAATGGATGAGATCCTTGAAAAGGCACAGAAAGCGGTGAGTAAAATCGACAGACACTGCACCATAGAAAGGTGATGCATATGACTTTGCGATCGATGAGAACGAGGTATGAACATGGATAAGAAACAGAAGACAGCTATAATCAGGATATCAGCCGCCGCCATATTGCTTATAGCAGGTGTGCTGACAGAAAAAGTATTGGACCTGGGAGACATCCTGCCCGTAGCAGTGTTTATGAGCGCATATCTCGTCGCCGGATACGACACTTTGCTTGAGGCGGTGATGAATATAAGGAGGGGCCAGATCTTCGATGAGAACTTCCTTATGGCCATAGCCACCATAGGGGCCATCGGACTGGGGGATCATTCTGAGGCGGTATTCGTCATGCTGTTTTATCTTATAGGAGAAACCTTTGAGAACTATGCGGTCAACAGATCCAGAAATTCCATAAGCGAGCTGATGGATATAAGGCCGGATCATGCCAATCTCATAAAGGATGGCAAAGAGATGAAAGTGGATCCATATGATGTGAAAAAGGATGATGTCATAATAATAAAGCCGGGAGAAAGAATACCTCTTGACGGTGAGATAATAGAGGGATATTCATCTGTGGACACGTCTTCTCTCACAGGTGAGTCCATGCCCGTAGATGTGGGAACAGGCGACGGGATAAACAGCGGTTGCCTGAATATGACAGGTATGCTCAAGGTCAGAGTGTCGGGAGAGTATGAGGATTCCACAGTGGCTAAGGTCTTAGATATGGTGGAAAATGCCGGGAACAGAAAGGCCAGGGTGGAAAAATTCATAACCAAATTTGCAAGGTATTACACTCCGGTGGTAGTTATATCTGCCGCCGTAATGGCTCTGTTACCGCCCTTATCGTTCCCCGGCGAGAGCTTTTCGGACTGGATATCAAGGGCTCTGATCTTTCTGGTAATTTCATGTCCTTGCGCTCTTGTGATATCGGTGCCCCTGGCATTTTTCGGGGGTGTGGGAGGCGCATCCAGGAAAGGGATACTGGTGAAAGGAACGGCATTCCTTGAGGCCATGGCAGACGTGGACACGGTCATATTCGACAAGACCGGGACCATCACCACGGGGAAATTCAAGGTGGAGAAAGTGTCGCCTGTTGACATGGGCGAAGGAGAGGTGCTTGAATTGGCAGCTTACGTGGAAAGCTATTCTGACCATCCCATATCTATGTCGATAAAGGAAGCATACGGTAAGGATATAGATAAGAGCAGGGTGGAGGACGTGACGGAACTGGCAGGTAAGGGGATCCGCGCTGACATCGGGGGACGTACAGTATATGTGGGCAACGGCAGGCTCATGAGGGAATTGGGATATGAAGACCTTCCGGAGGGATCTGCTTCGACAGCCATATATGTGGCCGATGAGGAGAGATACCTTGGATGTATTTCCATAACAGACACCGTCAAGGAAAATTCCGGATCTTCCATAAAAGCTCTCGAAAACAGCGGAGTAAGGAATACGATCATGCTGACGGGAGACAGGAGATCAGTGGCAGAGAAAGTAGCGGAAGAGGTAGGTGTGGATAGAGTATATAGTGAGCTTTTGCCCGGGGACAAGCTTGAACTTGCAGAAAATATCATAGATGATAGCGAGGCAGAAAAATCCAAAGGCCATGTAGTTTTCGTAGGCGACGGGATCAATGACGCTCCCACACTCGCCCGTGCCGATGTAGGCATAGCCATGGGAGTCCTCGGTTCTGACGCAGCCATCGAGGCGGCGGATATAATAATAATGGACGATGACCTCTCAAAAATCTCAAAGGTGATCGATATAGCCAAAAGCACCATAAGGATAGCGAAACAGAACGTGGTATTTGCCCTTTCTGTGAAAGCCGTAGTCATGATCATGGGTGCATTTGGCGTCGCCAATATGTGGGAAGCTGTTTTTGCAGATGTGGGCGTCGCCGTCATAGCCATACTGAATTCGATGAGAGCGATGAAAACAGGGTGAGTGATCGATAAAAAAGCCTGAAAAATAAAATAAAGCAAATTTATAAGCCTGTTGCAGCATATTTGTGACAGGCTTTGTTTGAAAGTGGCGGTTTGTTGTGGTAAAATCCAATTCATCGATACATGTCCGGCAGTAAGGAATAAAGGCAATCATCATATATTTTCCCGGGCATGAAAACCGACAAAGGAGGGATGAGCGATGAGCGACAATATCCAGCAGCAAAAAGCTATAGACGGCGTTGCGGGATTGAAAAAGCATGATATCAAAACAAGCGGCGTCGTATTTCTGATTTATTGCTTGGTTGCGGCCGGAGCGTTTGGCATCGAGGAGATGATACCTGAAGCCGGGCCCGGGATGACCATAATACTTCTGGTGGTATTTCCCATAATATGGGCATGGCCCATAAGCAACATATGTGCGGAAATGGGTTCGGTACTGCCTGCAGAAGGAGGAGTGTACATATGGGGACAGGAAGCCTACGGAGAATTCTGGGGCTACCAGTTGGGATGGTACAACACCATGTCCATCTATATCACCAACGGGGTATACGTGGCATTGGTGGTAGGTTATGTAAGACAGTTCATACCTATGTCAGACACCATGGCATTCGTTTTGAAGGTCCTGATGATAGTGATCTTCACAGTTATAAATCTTTTGGGTATAAGGGAAGTGAGTAAGGCCAGCACTGTGTTTTCTGTTCTTATCGTGTTGGCGTTCGCCCTCGTTGCCGTAGTTGGTCTGATCAACTGGAACCAAAATCCCATGGAACCTATGTTGCCTCCGGATTATAACTATCTGGATGGTATAAGCGGAGGTATATGTATAGCTGTTTGGATGTACTGCGGATACGAGTGCATCTCCACTGTTGCGGGCGAGGTAAAAAATCCACAGGTGATACCGAAAGGTCTTTTGATCGCCATGCCTCTCATAGCCCTCACATATGTGCTTCCCACCCTGGGTGGACTGGCTTCAGTAGGCAATTGGGAAAACTGGTCGACTGACGGCGGGTTTGACGGCAGCACTGTGGGATATGCCACAGTACTTACACAATACCTGGGTCCTGTGTGGGGATATATATTCCTGTTCATAGCGATAATATCACAGTGTGCTATATTCAATACCTATCTGGCATCAGGCTCCAGAGGATTCTTTGTAATGGCTGACGATTATCTTTTCCCTAAGGCATTGGTCAAAAACAGCAAGAGATGGGGAACTCCTTATATAGGTATACTTTCCCTTTCTGCCGTGACGCTCATACTGGCCAATTTCGATTTCTCCACATTGGTGAATATGGAAGTAGTATTCATACTGGCTCTGTACATCATACTTCCTCTATGCACCATAAAACTGAGAAAGAAATATCCTGTGGAGGAGAGAAAGAAGAGAAATCTTTACGTGATGCCCGGTGGAAAATTCGGCTTGTATTTCTTTACGATACTGCCTATAGCCATATCCATTTTCGCCCTTTTGATAAATGGTACGGACTACTTCATGGTAGGCGTGGTGGGCATAATAACCGGTCCCGTATCATATATACTCTTCAAGATATTCAAGGGCGGTCTTTACAGAAAGGATCCTGAGAGATATCCCATCAATGAAAAAACCAGGATGGCAGTGGGAGACCTTGTGAGGATAGGAGTGTTCTTCGTGTGCCTCGGCGGAGTATCTTTCCTGGGACAGTTCTGGCTCCAGTGGTATGAGATAGATTACGGCGAGTGGGGAACCGGAGATTATGACATGTTCGCTAACTATGTGCCTCAGATGCTCGATATATTACAATGGGGAGGCCTTGCCCTGCTGGCTCTGGGGGTCGTACTGATGATCGTAGGATACAAGATGGACAAGCCTTTGCCGGAAGAGCCGGGAGACATAGATGAGGCTATGACAAAGTATGTATGATCGCTGTATGATATAGGTGCATCGTATATATTTGATCGTTCACGCAAAAAAGTCCTTGTGGTATTTCCATAAGGACTTTTTATAGAAACTTACATCGTCTTCCCGGAAAACCGGTCTGCCACAGGTCAATTCATATTTGATCTGCTTTCGATGAACTCTTTCACGGGACCGAGTCCGGCCACTTTGACAGGTCCATCGCTGTCAGTTATCACAAGGGTGGGGGCCAGTTCGATGTCGAACTTCATCGCCGAATCGGGATCCTCGTCAGCAAGTATCTTTTTGTAAGATATATGGGCTTTTTGAAGCATGGCTTCCGCCTCATGACAATTGGGACATGTGCCGGTAGTGAACAAAATGATATTGCTCCCCATGTCTTTCACGGATGAAACAGGGGCATCGCAACGGTTTATGCCGTGAGGTTCAGAAGACGCAGAGGGATCATATACTTTCCTGTCTTTGAACTCCTGAGACTTGCCGTTGTTCCAGTTCTGTACCGGCCTGTAGTATCCGGTGATCCTGCTGTATACCTCGGCCCGGTTGCCGCAAGTCGGACATACAGGTTGTTCTCCCGTAAGGTAACCGTGATCTTTACATACAGAGTATGTGGGAGATATGGTGTAATAGGGCAGCCTGTAGTTTTCAGCGATCTTTTTGACCAAAGATGCTGTGGAGTGCCAGTCAGGGAGCTTTTGGCCGAGGAAAGCATGGAATACCGTACCTGAAGTGTACAGGGTCTGTAATTCGTCCTGTATATCCAGGGCGGAGAAAATATCATCCGTATATCCCACGGGAAGGTGGGATGAGTTGGTATAATAAGGCGTGCCATTTTCATTTGCCGTTATTATATCGGGATATCTTTCCTTGTCATGTTTTGCAAGTCGATATGTGGTGGACTCGGCAGGTGTAGCTTCCAGATTATATAGGTTACCGTATTTTTCCTGATAGCCACTCAGTTTTTCACGCATATGATTGAGGACTTCCCGGGCGAATTCCTGGGTTTCCGTATGAGTCAGATCTTTTTTGAGCCATTTGGCGTTTAGGCCCGCTTCGTTCATACCGATAAGGCCGATGGTCGAGAAATGGTTGTCGAAATTCCCAAGGTATCTTTTGGTATACGGGTAGAGACCGGCATCCATGAGTCTGGTTATGACGGTCCTTTTGGTGTCGAGGCTCCTTGCGGCGATATCCATCATCTTATCCAGATGAGCGTAAAAATCGGCCTCGCTTTCAGCCAGGTATGCTATGCGTGGTAAGTTTATGGTCACTACACCGACGCTTCCCGTGGACTCTCCCGAACCGAAAAACCCTCCGGATTTTTTGCGGAGTTCTCTGAGATCCAGCCTGAGCCTGCAGCACATGGATCTTATGTCAGAAGGTTCCATATCGCTATTCACATAGTTTGAAAAATAGGGTGTGCCGTATTTGGCGGTCATCTCAAAGAGGAGCCTGTTGTTTTCAGAATCACTCCAGTCAAAGTCACTGGTTATGGAATATGTGGGGATGGGATATTGGAAGCCTCGTCCGTTGGCATCACCTTCAGTCATGACTTCGATGAAGGCCTTGTTGATCATATCCATTTCTTTCTGACAGTCTCCGTATGTGAAATCCATTTTCTTTCCTGCGACTATGGCGGGAAGGGGAGCCAGATCCGAGGGGACTTTCCAGTCTAAAGTGATATTGGAAAAAGGTGCCTGGGTACCCCACCTGCTGGGTGTGTTCACCCCGTACACAAATGATTGTATGCACTGTTTGACTTCCTTTTGTGAAAGATCATCGACTCTTACGAAAGGAGCGAGATATGTATCGAAGGACGAAAAGGCCTGGGCGCCGGCCCACTCATTCTGCATTATGCCGAGGAAATTGACCATCTGATTGCAGAGAGTTGAAAGATGTGCGGCGGGAGAGGATGTTATTTTCCCCGGAACACCGCCGAGGCCTTCTTCTATGAGCTGCCTCAGGGACCAGCCCGCACAATACCCGGTGAGCATGGAAAGATCGTGGAGATGTATATCTGCATTCCTGTGGGCTTGTGCTATTTCCTCGTCATATATCTCGCTGAGCCAGTAGTTGGCCGTGATGGAGCCGGAGTTAGACAGTATGAGTCCTCCCACGGAATATGTGACGGTGGAATTTTCTTTTACGCGCCAGTCATTGATATGGAGATAATCATCTACCAGGTCTTTGTAGTTGAGAAGAGTGGAATTTATGTTTCGCACCTTTTCTCTTTGCTTTCTATAGAGTATATATGCCTTTGCCACGTCTGCATAACCGGCGTCGCTCAGGATCTCCTCTACGCTGTCCTGTATATCTTCGACGGAAATATAACCGTTCTTTATCTTGGGTTCAAAATGGGCGGTGACTCTCAGAGCCAAAAGGTCTATGACACCCGGATGGAACTGTTTATCCAGAGCCAGAAAGGCCTTGGTCATGGCATCGCTTATTTTGCTTATTTCAAAAGGAGCAGTACTGCCGTCTCTCTTTGTTACTTCATACATGTGAACACCTTCTTCCCCGATATATGTGTAGAATAACGATCGTAAAAAAATTTGTGACAATTAAAAGATAAAACGAGACTACCACAGGAGGATGTTCAAGTCAAGAGAAATTCGCAATATATGGTATTTTTGAAATGTGCAACCACTATATATAGGAGTGTCCTAAGAAGCGGGGAAATGCCCCAAAAGAGTCAGATACCTCTCAAAGCCGCATTTTTCACGTATACTCGGGCCATGGCAAGGAAATGTCCGAGCATGTCCTCGGAGGGAGGGGTCAGGCTCGGGCAGAGCACGGATTCTTTTGGAACGAATGACTGTATGTAATAATTTTCCGCACCTTCTATCCATCGGCAAACATTTTCTATGTCTTCCGGTTCGTGGAACTGCTCTACGACTGTGGTCCTGAACTCATAAGGTATGCTGCCTTCCATGAGCAGAGATATGCTTTGGTCTATGCGGGAAAGGTCTACGGGGACACCAGCAGTGGAAGAATATTTTTCGCGGCTGTTTTTGACGTCCATTGCGACATGATCGGCAAGTCTGTTCTCAATGACAGAGCGAAGGACCTCCGGATGGTTGCCGTTGGTGTCGATTTTCACAGGCAGTCCGACAGCGTGTATATCATCAAGGAGATCTTCTATATCTGTCCTCAGCAAAGGTTCGCCGCCGGAGATGCAGACACCGTCAAGCAGGCCTTTTCGCCTTTGCAGGAAATCCATAAAATCCTTCACGGCCATGGATCCGTCCGGCCATGGGGATGAAAGGGCGGGATCTTCATCACATGAGGAGCTGCGGGGGATGGGGATGAGAGAGCTGTTATGACAAAAAGGACAGCGGAAATCGCAGCCGCCGAGAAAAGCAACGGCCACGATCTTACCGGGCCAGTCCACCAGGCTCATTTTTTCCAGGCCTTGTATGCCTGTTTTACAGATCTCAAAAGTCATTTTTCACCTTTTGCATTCATATTTTTCAGTGATTTGATACGGACAGCGTTGATTTGTTCATGACGGCTGTAGGCGGGATATCCACCTCGTCATACATATCCATATAATACTTTGTGGATAAAGTGTATGAACTGTAAATCCACATCATGCTAACATAATTGAAGATTCTGTGTCAAAAATGGGAATGGTGCGGCCGGGGATCCATGGATGGGCCATCTTGTCGTGGAGATAGATGGGGAAGATGTATCGACCCAATGGTGCGGACCTGTATCATATGAAGAGTATGGTAGACTATAGAAAATTCGATCCATCTTTGGACTATTGCAGTGAAAAACAAATCTAAACCCAATCCCTTTACTCATCATCATTTTGGCATTTTAGGGATGGAGTGTAGATAGTGACGGGGGCGACAACGATTTTATTTTATGACTTATCTAATGATATTTCTTATGAAAAGCATAGAAATAGGGAAAAAGGAGCTGGGATCGCCGAGAAAGGAAAGTGTGCGCACAACCAATTTTGTCAGATAGAAATTATTACAAAGGAGCATACAGATACTGCCTTATACCCTACGATGTACATCAGTCAATGATGTGAGACCTGATCCGTAAAGAAAAAGGTCATGAGGTATCATCAAAATGGATGGCCAAAAATACTTATATCGAATATGAGCCGGATACTATGCTCCAAGCTGCGAGAGTTTCTCTAAGGGCGATATCCAGCTAAGCACAGCCATCGGGATCCTGTTAGATCGACGCATGCACCTTCCCATCTGCTCCTGCAAGTCGTCTCTAACGGACTTGATCGTTTTTTTCTGCCATGAGGGTCTCACATCTGTTGTAAAGCTGCAGTCCGAAAGGAGCGGCTCATGAACGCCCTTGCAACGGTCCCGATATTTGGAGTATAATCAAAAAACGAAGTTACAGAGCGAGAAATCAAATAAGGAGATAGGGATGGATGTGACCAAGAAGCTCAGACGTTTCGGTATAATAGTGGGTGTGCTCCTGGTGGCACTGGGCGTACTGTGCATAGCCAGGCCTGCAATGGTGATGGAGTTCATGATCTGGGTCATAGGGTGTTCACTCCTCGTTGCTGGGATAGGGCAGTGTTTCAGAGCATTTTCACGGAGGAAAGAAGAAGGCCTCATGTGGAATCTGGTGCCGGGTATAGTGCTCGTGGTGCTGTCGGCTATCGTGCTGATCTATCAGGGCATAACCCTGTTCACAGTAGGGATATTCGTGGGAGTGATGGCTTTCTTCATGGCCTTTGAAAGATTCGGCGTCGCTAAGATGAGAAAAAGATCCGGAGAAAGGTACGGCCCTACAGTGCTGTTCGGCATAATACAGCTGCTTTTCGGGTGCTGTATGATATCCAACTGTTTCGTGACCATGCTGGATATAATAATATTCACAGGCATATATGCCATATGTGCGGGGATCATGATCATACTTTCGGGAGTTATGTTCCATGACCTGTAAACAAGAATAAGAGAAAGGACAGGGTCCGCATGAGCGGACCCGTATTTATAGATGATACCTCTTTCAACGAAAATGAGACCCCAAAATTTAGATGAGTTCGTGGGACAGAGCCATTTTATGTATAAAGGCTCCCTTCTTTACAATGCCATAAAAAACAAGACCTTCGATTCGGCCATCTTTTTCGGCCCCAGCGGTACGGGAAAGACCACATTGGCAAGGATCGCGGCAAGGGAAATGGATGCGGAATTCGTCGAGATAAACGCATCTGCAGCAGGTACCAAAGAGTTGAAAGCGCTGATAGAGAGCGCACAGGCCAGGTTTTACGGTTTGGAGAATAGGACCACATATGTATACGTGGATGAATTCCACAGATGGAACAAGCTGCAGCAGGACTCGTTGCTGAAAGCCCTCGAGGAGGGTGTGATCAGGTTCATAGGGAGCACTACCGAGAACCCGTATTTTGCAGTGAACAATGCGATAATAAGCAGGGTAAGGAGCATATACGAGTTCAAAAAGCTGACGGCTCCAGAAATAAAAAAGATTCTTGAAAGAGCGTTAGAGGACAGGGAAAGGGGACTGGGAGCCCTGGATATAAAATTCCGGGAGGGATGTCTCGACATGCTTGCCGATATGAGCAGCGGTGATGCGAGGATAGCTTTGGACACATTGGGATTCATAGCCGACAATTCGGAGGCCGGCAGACCTGTGGACAGAGAACTCATAGAGGAGGCCATGCAGCAGAGGACGGTCTTTTACCATAAAAGTGAGGACAGGTATAATCTGCTGAGCGCATTGCAAAAGTCCGTAAGGGGCTCCGACCCCCATGCGGCAGTGCATTATCTGGCACGCCTTATAGAAGGTGGTGCGGATATCCAGATGATCGGCCGGAGACTTCTGGTCATGGCAAGTGAGGATATCGGGATGGCATACCCGTCGGCCATATCGATAGTGACTTCCTGCGTACAGGCAGCGATGATGGTAGGGTATCCTGAGGCACAGATAAATCTTGCTCAGGCTGTGATACTTTTGGCCTCATCGCCAAAATCCAACAGATCCTGTATGGCTCTTTACGCCGCACAGGCCGATCTGAAAAAAAGAGGGACAGACGATGTGCCGGATCATTTGAAGGATAGTCATTACAGCGGTGCAAAGGACAGAGGTCTGGGCATAGGATATAAATATCCCCACGATCATGGTGGATGGGTGGAACAGCAGTATCTTCCCGATGACTTGTACAGAGAAGACGTCAAGTATTACGAGCCTACAGAGAACGGGAGCGAAAGTTCCTTCAAGAAGTATCTGGACAGGATCGAGGATATGAAAAAGAAAAGCGGTAAGGATGAGTGAAAATGAAGGAAATAATATACTCTCCTCATTCGGGATTTTGCTTCGGTGTAAAGAGAGCTCTGGAGATGATACCGAAGGATACAGACGGCAGGACTGTGAACACATGTGGTCCGATAATACATAATAGGAGGGTCACCGATGAACTTTCGGAGCGTGGCATAGGCATAGTGGAAAGCCCCGAAGAAGGAGAGAGGGGCTCGGTCATAGTCGTAAGGTCACATGGTGAGGGAAGAGATTTTTATGCAAGGGCAAAGGCCATGGATATGGAGGTGCTGGATGCCACCTGCCCCTTTGTGGAGAGGATACACGATCTGGTAAAAGATGCTTATGATGACGGCAGGCAGGTGATCATAGTTGGGGACAAATATCATCCGGAGGTCATAGGCATAAACGGTTGGTGCGGTTGTAAGGCCATCGTAGTGGGGAGCGATGAGGAAGCGGGAAACATAGTGCTGCCGGAAGGGGAAAGTGCCTTGGTAGTGGCTCAGACGACCATATCTAAAGACCTTTTTACGTCTGTTACTTCTAAGATAGAGGAAAAATTCGCTGGACGTGTGGAGGTCGTCAACACGATCTGCAGTGCCACCGAGCAGCGGCAAAAAGGATGTCTTGAAACGGCTCGTAAGGTGGACCTTATGCTCATAGTGGGAGACAGGAGCAGTTCCAATACGAGAAAACTCTTCGAAATAGCAAAAAAAGTCTGTAAAAACACCTTTTTTATTGAAAACTTAAGAGATTTACCATTGAAAGAGATAGAAAAATATAATAAAATAGGGATTGCAGCGGGCGCATCTACGCCCGAAATTGCTATTAAGGAGGTTGCTGCAAGCATGAGTGACAAAAACACTGAACAGACGATGAGCATGGCTGATTTTATGGATGATATCGACAAGTCGTTGAGACTTCCGCGCAGCGGGGAGTTGGTAACAGGCAAAGTTCATCAGGTTACAGACGAGGAGATCATAGTGAACCTCGGATGTAAAAAAGACGGAGTTATTCCGCTCAACGAAATAACTATTGAAGGAGATCAGAAGCTCACCGATTTGTACAGCGAAGGCGATGAGATCCAAGCAAAGGTACTTAAGACCGATGACGGCGACGGTACCATCCTGCTTTCCAAAAAGAAGCTGGAAGCGGGTGAACACTGGGAAGAGATCAACAAGGCTTTGGAAGAAAAAGAGCTGATCGAGGTGGACGTGGTACGCCAGGTAAACGGCGGAGTCATAGCCATGTACAAGGAAGTATCCGGATTCATTCCTCTTTCACAGCTCAGCGACAGATTCGTGGAAGATTCCTCTGAGTTTGTCGGACAGACATTGAAGGTAAAAGTTTCCAGAGTGGATCCCAGAAGGGGAAAAGCGATTTTCTCCCGCAAGATGTATCTTAATGAAGAAAAGCAAAAGGCACTGGAAAAGATTTGGGAAAACATCCATGTGGATGATATCGTAAAGGGAAAAGTGATGAGATTCACAGATTACGGTGCTTTTGTAGATATCGGCGGTATCGATGGATTGCTCCACATATCTGAGATATCCTGGGGCAAACTCAAACACCCTCAGGAAGTACTTTCCATCGGCGAAGAGATCAATGTGAAGATACTCTCCATGAACGCTGAGAAGGGCAAAGTGTCTCTGGGACTGAAGCAGACACAGCCGGAACCGTGGTCAGTTATAGAGGAGAAGTACGAAGTCGGTCAGGTAGTGAAGGGCAAGGTGCTCCAAATCAAAGAATACGGTTGCTTTGTGGAACTGGAGCCGGGACTTGACGGACTTGTGCATATTTCTCAGATAAGCCACAGGAGAGTGAATGACATAAACGAAGAAGTCTCTGTAGGACAGGAAGTTGAGGCGAAGATACTTGAGATAGACAAGGACAGGAAAAGGATCAGCCTGAGTATAAAGGAGACTATAGATCCTGCTGAGGAAAGAGAGAGACAGTCAGCTCCTGAGGCTCCTGCAGAGGAAGCAGCCCCTGAGGCTCCTGCAGAGGAAGTAGCCCCCGAGGCTCCTGCTGATGAAAGTGAGGAAAAGCCGGAATAGAGAGGATGGCTGCAAACGATATTCAAAGAAATCAAAAACGAAGGCATCATGCCTTCGTTTTTTATCTTAGGTTATAAGCGGTCCCTGCGGAGAGCATCGTCGATCACAAAACCGCTGTGACGAGCGGTCAAACACTCTTGCTGATCATCTCGCGAGCGCTTTCCAAAGTTATGTCGGAAACATCCAGACCGCTCAGGAGACGGGCGATCTCGCTGATCTTTTCCTGAGGGGACAGTTCTTTTATGGTGGTGTATGTTTTCTCGTCATCAGACGTTTTCTCTATCTTGTAATTATGATTTGCCAGGGAGGCTATTTGAGGCAGATGGGTTATGACTATGAGCTGTCTGTTCTCTGCGATCTCGCCCAATACCTTGCCGACCACAGAAGCGGTCTCACCGCTTATGCCCGAATCTATCTCGTCAAAGATGAGAGTAGGGATATTATCATAATCGGCGAACACTTTTTTGAATGCCAGCATTATCCTGGACATTTCCCCGCCTGAGGCGATCTTTGCCAGAGGCTTCATGGCCTCCCCCCTGTTGGGGCTTATGAGGAATTCCACCTTATCGTTGCCATTGGCGGTGTATGAAGGGAGCTTCTCGAAATGTATGTCCAATTCCACATCGTTGAAGTTGAGTTTTTGGAGCACATCTGCTATGTTCCCCTCAAGGTGGGAAGCGGCCTGTTTCCTCAATCCCGACAGCCTTTCCGTGGCGTCCTTGAGCAACTCCTCAATGCGCCTTTTCTCCAATTCCATGCTTTCGATGTCATTGGTAGCATTGGATATCATATCAAGTTCCTTTTGTATCTCTTCACATTTGAGCATGACCGCCGTTATGGAGTCTCCGTATTTACGCTTCAGGTCCTCGATGAGGTCGAGACGTTCGATCAGCTGATCCATTTCGTCCTGAGAGTAGGGAGTCCTGTCCTTTGCCCTGGACAGCTCGCCGCATATGTCCTCAAAACGGTAGTACATATCGGTGAGCTCATCTTCAAAGGCGGCGGCTTCTTTAGAGATTTCAGATGCGGATCTTATCGACTCCAAAACCCTGTTGAAACCGGAATATACAGAGTCATCGGCACTGTATGCGATATCGTAGGTCCTTTCATATGCAGAGGAAATATCTTCATATCGTTTCATCTCGCCGATCTGTTCTTTTATCTGCTCGTCTTCATTTTCCGAAAATAGGTTTGCATCCTGTATCTCTTTCATGGAATAGAGGAGCATCTCTTTCCTTGCTTCTTTTTCCTGGTATTTTGCCTCCAGATCAGCCAGAGCTTTTGATACGTGCACATATTCGTCGTAGTAATTCTCTACTCTTTCCTTTGCGGGTTTTATGGCATCTCTGTCGTAAATGTCCACCAACCCTATATGATTTTCGGGTTTGAGAAGGTACTGGTTGTCGTACTGTCCGTGTATGTCAGCCAGCTTTTCACAGAGGGAGTACAGTTCGCTCAGACTGACGATCCTGTCGTCGATCTTACACAGATTCTTGCCGGAGGACGAGATCTCTCTCGTAATGACGTATTCGTTTTCGTCGAGGTCAGCCTGCATCTGTATAATGGCCTTATCTTCTCCGGTCCTGACGAAAGTGCTGTCAGCACGAGCGCCTAAAGCCAGGCTCATAGCTTCCACCACAACGGATTTCCCGGAGCCTGTCTCCCCGGTGATGGCATTCATGCCGTTATTGAACTGTACTTCCGTATCTTTTATAGTTGCAAAGTTTTTGATTTTGATGTAGTTGATCATATAACAGTCACCTTTATTCCAATAGGGATTTGTAAGCAGCAATGGTGGGTTCCAGATTCTCAGGAGAATCCACTACTATCATTATAGTGTTGTCACCGGCAACAGAGCCCACGATATGGGGAAGGTTCAAAGTATCCAGAGCTTCGCCTGCAGCAGGAGCACAGCCGGAAAGAGTTTTCACCACGATTATGTTTCCCGCGCCATCGACCGATTTTATGGTCTCCTTGAATATTTTGCGGAACCTGTCAGTTATGGGGCCTTCCTTCGTTCCGGTGGCATATTTGTATTTGCCCGACGGTGTAAGCTGCTTTATGAGCTGGAGATCCTTAACATCCCGGGAAACGGTGGCCTGCGTGACATCATAACCGGCATCTCTGAGCAACTGGCAGAGCATTTCCTGAGTTTCCACCTCGTATTTATCTATAAGTTCCAGAACCATGTTTTGTCTTGAATATCTCATGTTTCCCTCACAATTTATCCATGTACCGCAACCGAGCCGGATGAATATCCGGACACTTGATTATAACATTTGTGTTCAGTGCAATTCAACTGTGACGGAATA
This sequence comes from uncultured Bacillota bacterium, assembly GCA_949284065.1. Taxonomy (GTDB): domain Bacteria; phylum Bacillota; class Clostridia; order Peptostreptococcales; family Anaerovoracaceae; genus CASDUO01. The sequence continues at coordinate 49,717 of CASDUO010000009.1, read as the reverse complement.
ATATTCGTTTCATGAGACCTTTGCAGCCCTCGGCAGACACTCATTTTATTTACAAACATTTGTTCGCGTGTTAAAATACGACCATGAAGATATTGGGAATAGATCCCGGATATGGGATAATGGGATATGGCGTGATAGAGATGCGGGGCAATCATTTTACCCCTGTCGATCACGGCGTCATCACTACGGAAGCTTCGATGGCAATGCCCGACAGACTCAAAGCTCTGTATTCAGAGCTGATGGAGATAATATCTCATCATGAACCTGATGAGGCAGCTGTTGAGGAATTGTTTTTCAATACTAATACCAGAACTGCCATATTGGTGGGACAGGCCAGAGGTGTCGCCATTTTAGCGTGCAGCAACAGCGGCCTGCCGGTGCACGAATATACACCGCTGCAGATAAAGCAGGCGTTGACCGGATACGGGCGGGCCGATAAAAAGCAGATACAGATGATGGTCAAGACCATTTTGAACTTGGACAAGATCCCTAAACCTGACGATGCGGCTGATGCTCTGGCAGCGGCAATATGTCACGGACATTGGGGCAGCGGCGGAAGAAAAGTTACTATAAGAGAAGGACTTTAGAAAATGATCCAGTATATAAAGGGAATCCTTACGGAAAAAAACAGCGATACGGTCACTGTGGAAACCCAGGGTATGGGTTATGAGATCTGGGTGCCCCCGGGCGGAAAGATACACAGTGCGGCCGAGGGTGAGCCTGTCGTCATATATGTCGAGATGATAATAAAGGATGAAGAAGTAAAGCTTTACGGATTCCATTCGGCAAAAGATAAAGAACTTTTCAAGAGGCTCATAAGCGTCAGCGGCGTAGGGGCTAAAATGGCCATGGGTATTTTCTCAGCCATGGCCCCCGACGAGATAACCAGAGCCATAATATTCGATGATCCGGCCATGTTGTGCAGGGCAAAAGGCCTCGGGAAAAAGACGGCACAGAAAATAATATTGGAGTTGAAAGACAAAGTGGGACAGGCGGACGAGATATCGGCAGCCTCCGGGAAATCGGGCGGGGATGTGGCCGGTGCAGGAGAAAAGGGCCAGGCAGTCGCTGCTCTTGTGGAATTGGGATATTCAAGGATGGAAGCCGTGCAAATGCTCGATTTTGAAACGGAAGGAGAGCTGTCGACTGAGGAATATATAAAACGGGCTTTACGAAACATATAGATGCAGGACCTTCAAAAAACGAGGAGTATAGATGAGCAATGAAGAAAGAGTAACTATGGCCCAGGCCCAGTCAGAGGAAAGAACGGGAGAAATGAGCCTTCGTCCCCAGACTTTGGAAGATTATATAGGGCAGAAAGCAGTTACGGACAATCTAAAAATTTTTATAGAAGCAGCGAGGGGAAGGGGAGAGCCTCTTGATCACGTATTGTTTTATGGTCCGCCGGGTCTTGGAAAGACCACTTTGGCTGCAATAATCGCAAAGGAATTGGGCGTGGACATAAGGATAACCAGCGGACCTGCTATAGAAAGAGCGGGGGACCTGGCCGCCATCCTCACCAATCTCAATGAGAACGATGTGCTTTTCATAGACGAGATACACAGGCTCAATCGTTCCGTGGAGGAAGTACTTTATTCGGCCATGGAGGATTATGCCCTGGATATAATAATAGGGAAAGGGCCATCTGCAAGATCCATAAGGCTGGACCTGGCCAGATTCACACTCATAGGAGCGACTACCAGAGCGGGAAGCCTGAGTGCGCCGCTCAGGGACAGATTTGGTGTGATGAGCAAATTCGAACCCTATACAGAAGAGGAACTGGAAGAGATAATACTGCGGTCGGCAAGGATGCTGGATGTAAAGGTGGAAAGGGCCGCTTTGAAAGAACTTGCCGGACGGTCCAGAGGAACTCCGCGAGTCGCCAACAGACTTTTGAAACGAGTGAGAGATTTTTCGCAAGTCAAAGGGGAAGGGGTCATAAACACGGACATGGCGGAAGAAGCCTTCAACGCTCTCGGGGTGGATCCCATGGGACTTGAGAATCTGGACAGAGAGATACTGGCTACCATAATCGACAGGTTCGGAGGAGGACCGGTAGGTATAGATACCATATCCGCGTCCATAGGAGAAGAGAGGGTCACCATAGAGGATGTTTATGAGCCCTATCTGATCCAAAAGGGATTCCTGTACAGGACCATGAAAGGAAGGATGGCTTCAAAGCTGGCTTACGAGCATCTGGGCAGACCTTATGAGGAAGAGGGCCGGGAACGTCAGGAAAGCCTGGACCTGGATACTTAGAAAATCAACAGCTGTAAAAGGATGGCGGACCGGACTGCTTTGCGGTCGGATCCGCCTTGTAAATATAAGGAAAGGGTCAATGAAAACAAAAGACTTCGACTATGATCTGCCTCAGGAACTTATTGCACAAAGGCCTGCCGACAGGAGAGAAAATTCCCGCCTCATGGTACTGGACAGAGGACGTGGGAGCATAGAGCATATGCATTTTTATGACGTGGTGGATCACCTTGAAAAAGGCGATTGTCTCGTTGTGAACGATTCGAAAGTACTTCCCGCAAGGTTGAAAGGGAAAAAAGAGCCTACGGGGGCCAATGTGGAATTTCTTCTTGTAAAAAATCTGCAGGGAGATGTTTGGGAATCCATGGTGAGACCGGGGAAAAGGCTCAAACCGGGGGACAAGGTGGATTTTGGCTCTGGACTTTTTGCGGAGATAATCGACTATATGGATGGTGGCACGCGAAAAGTGAGATTCCGGTATGAAGGAGAGTTTTTCCCACTTTTGGAAAAAGTAGGGCTGGTACCTCTCCCTCCCTACATCGAAAGGGACAGTGACACCGATGACAAAGAGCGTTATCAGACAGTATATGCGAGAAAAGAAGGTTCTGTTGCCGCCCCTACGGCAGGGCTCCATTTCACCAAAGAGATAATGGAAAAGGCAGAGGCGAAAGGTGTAAGTATAGTCAGAGTGGAGCTCCATGTGGGCATAGGGACATTCAGGCCTGTAAGTGCGGAAAACATCGAGGAGCATCATATGCATCTCGAGGAATATTTCGTCAGCGAGGATGCGGCGAAAAAGATCAATGAAACCAAGAAAAACGGCGGCCGGGTCATCGCTGTAGGGACTACATCGGTACGTACGTTGGAGAGTGCCGCACATATAGTCAATGATGGAGGCGCAGGAAAAGCCATTTCGGAAACGGGAGCAACTGCAGATGAGGTCTACGAACTCAGACCGGGTCGCGGAGAAACCGACATATTCATCTACCCCGGATACAGATTCAAGCTGGTGGACGGCCTCATAACCAACTTCCATCTGCCGAGATCCACATTGCTAATGCTGGTATCGGCATTTTACAGTAAAGACAAGATACTTGAAGCATACAGAGAGGCCGTAGATAAGGGATACAGGTTTTTCAGCTACGGCGATGCCATGCTTATAAAATAATAAAGAGAGGAAATATGAGCGCCATAGAATACAGACTTTTACATAAAGATAAAAAGACGGGAGCCAGAAGGGGCAGGATGACTACAAAAAGAGGCACTGTCGAAACTCCCGTATTCATGCCGGTGGGTACGGCAGCTACGGTAAAGGCCGTAAAACCGGAGGACGTGAGAAAAGCCGGGGCTGAGATCATCCTGGCCAATACATATCACCTTTATCTGAGACCCGGACATGATGTGGTAAAAGAGGCGGGGGGACTCCACAGATTCATGAACTGGGAAGGCCCCATCCTCACAGACAGCGGCGGATTCCAGGTGTTCAGCCTGGGAGATATGAGGAAGATAACAGAAGAGGGGGCGGAGTTTTCTTCCCATATAGACGGTTCCAGGCATATGCTTACGCCGGAAAGGTCCATAGAGATACAGACGGCCCTGGGAGCGGACATCATAATGGCATTCGATGAATGTGCTCCTTATCCGGCAGAGAAAGAGTATGTCAGGCCCTCCATGGAGATGACGGGCCGATGGCTTTCCCGTTGTGTGGATGCGTGGAAAAACAGGGAGGAACAGGCTCTGTTCGGTATAATGCAGGGAGGCATGTACGAGGATCTCAGAAGAGAATCGGCAAGAGATATCACGTCCCACGATCTGCCGGGATATGCCATAGGCGGGCTCAGTGTAGGGGAGCCTAAAGAAGTCATGTGCAGTGTACTGGACGATTGTGTAGATCTCCTTCCGGATGACAGACCCAGATATCTCATGGGAGTGGGGACTCCCGATTACCTCTTTGAGGGAGTGGAAAGAGGGGTGGATATGTTTGACTGCGTATTGCCCACGAGGATCGGAAGGAACGGGTCCGCCATGACATCACGGGGACAGATAAATATAAAGAACGCAAAATACGCGCATGATTTCACTCCTTTGGACCCCGAATGCGACTGCTACACATGCCGGAACTATTCCCGGGCATATCTGAGACATCTGTTCAAGTCCGGTGAGATACTTTCCTCTATGCTCCTGTCGGAACATAATATAAGGTTCCTCATACGGACTATGGAAAATATAAGGAAGGCCATCGAAGAGGACAGATTCACAGAATACAAAGAGGAATTCTACAAAGGATACGGTTACATATAAAAGATGTATCAGCATCAGATATATAAAATGGAGACGGCATGGAAAACGCGGAAAAATACACAAAGGAATGTCCTCATAAGGAGCTTTGCGGCGGGTGCATGTATCAGGGCAGATCCTATGAGGAACAGTTGAGGACCAAGGAAGAGCAGGTGGATGGATCCCTCAGGGAGAGAAAGATCGTGCCCCGGGAGAGGGAACCTATAGAAGGAAGCCCGTCTCAATGGCATTATCGCAACAAGATGGAATACACCTTCGGCGATATGGTCAAAGACGGCCCCATGACGTTGGGTATGCATCAGCGTGGAAAATTCATGTCAATCATCACAGTGGACAGATGTATGCTCGTTCATGAGGACTTCAATATCATCCTGAAAGCGGTCTTGGAGTTTTCAAAAGAAAAGGGTTACAGCAAGTACAATAAGAAAAGCCACAAGGGACTTATGCGGCATCTGGTCCTCAGACGGGGGATACGAACGGGAGATATCCTGGTCAACATAGTTACCGCCAGCGATCACAGTTCCGGAGAGTTTTTTGATGAAAAGGCTTTCGTGGAAATGATAAGGAGCTTGGAGCTGGAGAACCATGTGACAGGCATATTGAGGACCATAAACGATGGTCTTGCTGATGCTGTTAACTGTGATGAGCTCAAAGTGCTCTGGGGAGACGATCATTATACGGAGGAGATCGCGGGACTCAAGTTCAAAGTAGGGCCTTTTTCTTTTTTCCAGACGAATGTAGAGGCGGCGGAAAGACTGTACCTGCAGGCCCTGGACCTTATAGACGGTTATGATGACAAAAGGGTGTGGGACCTTTTTTGCGGTACCGGCACCATAACCCAGATACTGGCCCGGAAAGCCAAATATGTGACGGGAGTGGAACTGGTGGAAGAGGCTGTCGAGGCGGCCGAAGAAAATGCGAGACTCAACGGACTGGATAACTGCCGTTTCATCGCTGGAGATGTTTTCAAGGTGCTGCCCGATATAGGAGAGAAGCCGGATGTGATAGTGGTGGATCCTCCCAAAAACCCTTGTGGCGAATCTGGACTATTTCACCCATCACGGATACCGGGTGGAAAGCCTCAAAGCATATGACAATTTTCCCTGTACCAAGCATGTGGAGACGATAGTACTGCTGTCAAGAAAAGACAAATAAGAAGGCCGAAAGTGGCTGAAATCAGGAGGTTCCGAGAGATTTCCCTGAACGGGGGAGTCTGCCAGAATCCCTTTTTATTGAAGGTGACAGTAGTTCTGTAGTTCGATTATAGGTAGGGCGGAGTTCAGAAACTACTTTTTGGGGTGTTGAGTGCATAGAACTACTGTCGAAGTACTTAAAAACGTTTTTCTATCTAAAGGACTATGATGTTATCGTGCAACCTTAAAGTTACAGTTTCAAGATGATAGGAATCACCGCTCTTTCTAACACCGTGGAGGGTGTGCAGAAGGCTTTTTTTATCATCATTAAAATGGTGTCCGGTGGTTCCCGTTTTGCGGCAAATGCTTCATAGTAGATAACTCCGTCACTTTAATTTTGAGCGGTGGTCAGCTAAATATGGCTTCATACCCGGAGTGACCTTAATCGGGGGTATTCTGTCTATTTGAAGTTCTGCTTGTTCACTGATACTTAGCGTTGTTGAAACAATAAGATTTCCGTTATCCTCAAAGGATATTAAGTGTTTGTCGAACAAGGCATCGTGATGTGCACACAGCAAGATACCGTTGTTCTCATCTAACTTCTCCTTAGCAGAACTGTCTTTCCATGATTTTATATGGCTACCGATAAGCATCTGCTCAGTTTTAATTCCGCATAAAGCACACTTGCCGTTATACTTGTTCATTAACAGGTCTTTGAAAAGCCCCTGTCCTACTCGTTGTTTGGTGATGCCTTTCTTTTCTGTAGAAGATAGATCCTGAATTTGTTGCAAAATCTTCTCTGTAGATTTAATGGTGCGTTTTTTCCTGGTGGGGAGTGTAGCGGCTTTGACTTTAGTGGCAAGCGTACCAGTAGTACCAGTAGGAAATGTAAGAATATTTCCTTTGGAAACAAGCTCAATATAATCACCTAGAGAATTAGGCAAGAAAGTATAAATGATGTTGCCTCGGCTGTCAGTGCATTGGTGTATATTCTCGCTTATTGCTGCTTGTAAATCCTCAACTTGTACTTGGCACGACTTTTGGGTGTGAGAGGCGTTGGCGGCTGCATCCCATGCGGCAAAGATAGGAGTTCCAGAGGGACTATCGTACACACCCAATAAAAGTGTCTTCTCATGTGCGGTTATAGGACGGTGAAATCCAACGTTATCTACGCCTTGTTGAATTTGAATGCGTTTTTCAGAAGGCAAATTTGCTCGTCCTCCGTTTCCGATTCGCCATGCATAAATATATAGGTTGATGGTAGAAACCCCAGTATCGAGCGTTCCTTCGTAAGGCTGACGTTTCCGCGATGACCAGGAAAATGTGAAACCATCAGAGTTTAGTGTGGCTTCAATGATGTCTCTTATTTCTTTGCCAGTAGGACCTAAAGGGTCAGGACCAAGAGCGATAGTTCCGTCTTTAGCTATTTGATTATAGGGCATAGGTATTTCCTCCATTCTCTAATGACGTTCCAGTATATCACATCCATACCGAAATACACATGTCCGGGTTCATTATTTTAAAATCATAAGAAATACAAAAATTCATGCTTATTCATATTAAAACCAATTAAAATAGAGCTAAATCTTGCTTATTCATGCTGAAATGAATATAATAGATGAGGATTAATAAGGAGGTGCATCATGGAACAATTGATGAATGAACCTTGGGCAAGCTTGGAAGAGGTTGCGACATATTTAGGTGTGAATAAGGATACAATCAGAAATTGGATAAAGAAAACAGATATTCCAGCACATAAAATTGGCCGGCAATGGAAATTCAAACTGTCTGAGGTTGATGAATGGGTCAAAAGTGGGAAAAGCGCAATGTAATGTAAAAAATAACGAAACAGGAGTAATTTATGAACAAAGAAATTATTGCCGTCAGTCTATTTTCTGGGGCGGGCGGATTGGATATAGCAAGCTTTATGGCTGGAGTACCTGTGGTATCCAGCACAGATTTTGATGCAGACTGCATTCAGACTCTGAAAGCCAATAGGGATTTGTTTGGACAGACGCAAATTATTGAGGGAGACCTTCATCAGATTGACAGCAGTGTATTTATGGATATTGTTAATCAACATGAGCACAAAAAGTTTATCGTGATTGGTGGTGCACCGTGTCAACCCTTTTCTAAAGCAGGTTATTGGGTTGGAAATAATACGCGAAAGGGCATAAATGATCCGCGAGCAACACTTGTTGACGAATATCTGCGTGTGGTTACAGATATTCATCCAGACGGTTTTGTTTTTGAGAATGTCGAAAGCTTGTTGCATCCTACAAACAAATCGATTGTTGACAAGTTTATTGAGATTATTGAAGAAAACGGATACAAATATAAAATAGTTAGAGCCAATGCACTCGATTATGGAGTGCCACAAAAAAGAAAGCGCTTGTTTATTATAGGAACAAAGGGCGAACTCAAGCGGAATGAACCAATTAAAACACATGGCAATCCAGAGACATGTGCGTTGACGGGATTAAAACCATACGCAACTGTGGGGCCGTTCCTTGAGGGATTTGGAGGCGATGAGTATTTCGAGGAATATGAAGTCACTAAAGGTGGTACCTACTATGAAGATTTGTGTGAAGTTCCACCGGGACAGAATTATAAAGCATTAACTGCATGGGCAGGGTATCCCAATCCAAAATTTGTGGCTGATAAGCGCTTTTGGAGTTTTTTACTTAAGTTATCTCCAGATATGCCTTCATGGACAATAACTGCTCAACCAGGCCCTTGGGTTGGGCCTTTCCATTGGGATAACCGTAGACTGAGAGTACCGGAAGCTGCCGCTATTCAAACTTTTCCCCGTGGATACAAGTTCTGCGGAAGCCGGCGTTCTGTGCAAAAACAGATAGGCAATGCGGTTCCTTGTTTAATGGGAAAGGCAATGATAGAGTTTGTAAAGGAGAGTTTAGAATAATGCCTAATGTTTTAAGTATATTCTCTGGTGGGGGAGGCATAGATTGCGGTTTTAAAAAGGCGGGATTTGATATTTGCTTTTCGACAGATTTTTGGAAACCGGCGTGCGACACGCTTGAGAAGAATAAGGTTGGGAAGTTGGTTGTGTGCGATGACATACGTAATATTGATTATGATGCTTGCCTTGCTAAAATAGGGATGAAGAAAACTGACATAGATGTTTTAGTAGGAGGTCCTCCTTGCCCTGCGTATTCAAAATCACGATTTTATCGTACAGATAAGAAACGGGCTCTAGAAGATGAAAGTTCCTTCACGCTATATGAATACTTTCGTGCCCTTGACGAAATAAGGCCTAAAGTTTTCTTTTTTGAAAATGTTTTTGGCTTTGTGTATAAGCCACATCAAGCAGCTTTTGATTTGTTGAAAGAACGAGCAGATGAATATGGGTATGATATTACATACAAGGTTGTAAACACAGCGAATTATGGTATTCCTCAAACGCGGGAACGTTTTATTTGCGTTGGCATAAAACGTGGCGAAGGGGAGCGATTTGTTTTCCCAGAAGAGACGCATTGCGACCCAGAGAAAGTTGCTGAAGCTGATCGTGGAGATAAAAAACCGTGGGTAACTTGTGGTGATGCTATTGGTGACATTGACTATGATCTCCCAGAAGATGCGGAAATGCAAGCAGGATCAAAGCATAAAGATTTGTTGAAACTTGTTCCTCCTGGGGACAACTATCTTTATTTTACCGCTGAGAGGGGGTATCCGAATCCAATTTTCAAATGGCGGTCAAGATACTGGTCTTTTCTATTGAAGCTTTCACCAAATCGTCCATCATGGACTATTCAGGCCAGCTTTTCAAATAATATGGGACCTTTCCATTGGAAGAATCGATTTCTTCGCATAAATGAGATTAAACGGATTCAGACATTTGATGACGATTATGAGTTATGTGGAGACTTTAGGGAACAATGGAGGCAGGTTGGAAACGCTGTTCCCGTAAAAATGGCGCAGATAGTAGCAAATGAAATACGTAGACAGTATTTCATAGATGAAAAAAAGTAAGGAGGCGGGATAAATGCCAGAATATCAGTTTGCAAATAGGGGTGGCTCAATCGTAACCGAAGATTACAATAGAAACACATACCTCTCTGCAGAACAAGTTTTGAAAAGCTTAGAGGATGCTTTTAAGCTTTTCCCGTATACGGTTGAAATCAACCAAGTGGATAATTTTGAAGACGTATTCCATGTTACATATCAGGAGGAATATGGATTCGGAGATATTTATATTTGCGGAAAAGGAACTACGCCTGGAGGACGACAAGGTCTCAAAGACGAGCAAAGAATTCAGCCTAAAGCCAAGTATTTAAACTATGTTTATGACAGGCAGGTAGAAGGCAAAAAAGGCGTCTTCCTTGGAGTATATTCCAGAGATGGGCAGACTGTTTTTTGTACATGGAAAGTAATACAGTCAAATGCGGCGTCTCCAGAAACACCGATTTCAAAACAAATTAAAATAGACAGTATTGCCAAAGCAATGCAGGAGGGATTTGTTCAGCACGATAAAGGCCGTGGTGAATATGCATGCGCTTTTAAGCCGGAATTCTTGTACTTTTACCTAAAAAACAGCGACTGGTTACATACTGGCACAATCAACGAACTTGCAGAACATACTCCTCCGGAGAAAGAAGATGTTGAGTTGAATGATGTCTCGACAGAAATTATGTTTAATACTGGATTACAATCCAAGTATCCTCGAAATAGGATTATTTTTGGCGCTCCTGGAACAGGTAAAAGCTTTACACTTAATCAGCAACGCAAGGATTTACTTGGCAAGAACAACGAGAGTGATTATGAACGTGTGACTTTTCATCCCGATTATTCGTATGCGAATTTTGTAGGAACATATAAACCTGTAATGGTTACACATCCCAGTTCAAAACAATTGGATAAAGACACACAGCATGTCATATCAGTTCTTACAGATCAAGGCAAATCTGCTCAGGAAAAATATGATTTGTTATTCGACAAATTTAAAGATGAAGGGTTGACAAGACTTCCTGTTTTATTGGGGCTTTATACAGATGAAACATTTAAAACCCGAAAACAGGATGGAAGTGATGCCGTTGGTGACAACAGCGTGGAAAGAAACCACGGGAAAGCAGTAAGAAAATATGTAAGTTTACTTACTGGTAAGGAAAAAACTAGTGATATTGCTTATGAATATGTGCCGGGCCCTTTTATGCGTGTATACATAAGCGCATTGAAAAATGCTCGGACGGGAAATCCGAAACCACATTTATTGATAATCGAAGAAATCAATCGTGCTAATGTAGCTGCTGTTTTTGGAGAGGTATTCCAGCTACTTGATAGAGATGACGATTTCGTTAGTGAATATCCAATTCAAGCAACAGAGGATATTAAAAAATACCTTGCGAAAGAGTTGGGTGGAGAGCCAAATGATTACAACAAAATAAAAATCCCAGATAATATGTTTATTTGGGCTACGATGAATAGTGCTGACCAGGGTGTTTTTCCGATGGATACTGCTTTTAAGCGTAGATGGGATTTCACATATTTAGGCATTGATGATAGCGAAAAGGATTTGATTGGCAAGACAGTCGTTCTTGGAACCGGAAACACTAGGCATAAAGTGGAATGGAATAAACTACGAAAGGCTATTAATAATTTCCTGGCAAAAGAGAAGATTAATGAAGATAAACAATTGGGTCCTTACTTTATCGCAAGAAATATTGTCGTTCCAAAAGAAGGAGAGGAACTAGATAACGAGAAATTTATCCATACATTTAAGAGCAAGGTAATTATGTACTTGTTTGAAGATGCAGCAAAGCAAAAACGCCCAAAATTGTTTGAAGGTTGTTTTGAAAACAGCAGTCGTTATTCGGAAATCTGTCAAGAATTCGAAAAAAAAGGAATTGGAATTTTCCATCACGACATTCAGCTTGAAGCTGCTCCGGAAAACTTGACTGATACATCTCCTGCAGGTGACGAGTAAAGGGAGGTACATAAATGCACTCTGAATTTGTAAGAGAACAAAGAAGGTACACGCAGAAAGAACTTTGTAAAGTTTTTTCTTGTTCAGAAGATAAAACGGTTTCAATTATCCGTAAACTCAAGGAATTCGGAGTCTTAAAGGCTGTAAAAGCAGAAGAAAAACAGCGAGATATGTCAGAACTTGTCGATGAAGATATAGAAGTTTCTGACGTTGAAATCGGAGAAAACGAATACCTTTATGTTTTTACCTATGTGGGAATCATCGTTGTATCAGGGATTGTTTTGAAATGCTATCCTAAATATTTGTTAACTTCAACACATCCAGAGAGGGAATTAACACAGGTTATTAAGGTTCTAGAGAAATATAATTCGAAAGAACAGATTATTCGGATGTTTAATGATAGCAGCGAAAGCAGGTCATTTAATCTGTTGGCCGTGCTTCTGTTTTTGATGCAAGATTATTACGAGAATGGTATATATGAAAATACGGATAATATAGTCGAAAGTAACGGCTCTGGTGAGATAATTTGGGATAAGACGATTAATGAGACTTTTGCAATGATTACTAATAATCGTCCGTATTATGTGGATTTACAAACTAGGAAAAGAATTACTGATGACCACGACTATTTTAAACGTCTACACGAATGTGTACTTACGATTGCATCAAATGAACTTGAGGATGCTGGACTGCTGAATTTATTTGAACTTGTTGGTGTTGACCTTACAGAGGAAACTTTGGATGACTTTGGTGATAAAGAAGTTATTCTATATAATATAGAAAAGGAATTAAGCACCCAGTTTAACACAAGAAAACAGCTTGTCTTAAAGACAATCTATACCTATATTGACCATAGCGGAAGCCTCTATGACATAGATTGTTTGTCACTTTTTGGAACGAATAGCTTCAACTTAGTGTGGGAAAAAATTTGTGCAGAAATCATGAACAATCAACTTGATACACGATTAGGAGCATTGAGATTGCCTATTCCATTAAAGGATAAATATAGCAAGCAGACAAAGTTGATCGAAATAATTGAAAAGCCTTTATGGACAGTAACTGGAAAAACAGCAACGGACACATTGATACCGGATATTGTTTCTGTTTCTGTAGTTAATGGAGAATGGCAATTTGTTATTTTTGATGCAAAATATTATAACGCTAAGTTGGAACCAAGTATGCCCCCTAAGGCACAGCCAGGTATTGAATCTGTAACAAAGCAGTATTTGTATCAATTAGCATACCAGGAATTTATAGATGAGCATAAATTTTCTTCTGTCAAGAATTGTTTTATATTGCCGACAGAAGCTAATGCTGTGTTAGATAAGGAAGAGGTTTCTTTACAGATGCTTTCTAAACTTGGATTGGAAAGTATTAAAGTTCGGTTCCTTCCTGCTAAATTAGCGTACGACAACTATTTAGCAGGAAGAAAACTTGATGTCTCCCTGCTAAATCTTTAAAATCCGAGGAGGTAAATCTATGGTAGCGCATCGTTCATTTACTGAATATGTAAAATATAGATTTGACAACGATTTTTGGATAACTGCCGAGAGCTACCTGAATGAAAACTTTGGCTCTCTTGGTATTGAACTTAAGAGAGTTCGCCGTGCTGGAGAAACAGAAATTTCAGAGGTTAATGTAGAGCACGTATGGGTTGATGATAAACCGGGTATGGAGATACACTTTGATGTAGCCGTGTCTATATGGTTTGAAGTCCAAGAGGGTGATTATCACTACGATAACTATGATGAGAACATTGTATGGATCATGGTACACTGCCGTGGAGACCTTGACTGTAATCTTAATGATTTTGAGATTTTAAGTGTGTCGAAGTATAACGGTAAAAGCCGAGTAAAAGAACCGATGGACGATTCACTTGTTCCTATCATTCCATATGAAAGGTTAGAAGACGTGGCCACCGAGTTTTTGCGCGATAATTTTCCAGAGGCACTTAGTACTTCGGCAAAAGACCAGGTACCGGTATGGGTCGACCCTATGGCAATCGCTAGTAAAATGGAACTTACCGTCATGAACCAACGCATCCGTAAGGATGCTTCCGTATTCGGACAGATTTATTTCGATGATACAGATACGGAGATGTATGATGTCAATGCAGATGAGAATGTTCCTACTCATATCAAAAGAGGGACGATTGTTGTAGATCCGCAGATGTATCTGCTCCGTAACCTTGGTTCAATCAACAATACTATCATCCATGAGTGTGTTCATTGGTATAAACACAGAAAAGCCTTTAAATTAGAACAACTTTTCAATGCCGAGGCATCCCATATAAGCTGTGAGGTGTTGGGAGAAGTTGATTCTAGAATTCCCATGAAATCTGCAAGATATATGGAAAGACAGGCCAATCAGCTTACGCCGAGAATTCAAATGCCCAAAGCCCCCTTCACCATAAAGGCAAAAGAATATGTAGCATATTTTATGAAGCAAACCAATGCAAAGCATACAGTTGATGTCATGGAAATGGTAATTAGAGCATTGGCACGAGATTTTGGTGTTTCAAGGCAAGCAGCTAAAATCCGTTTAGTGGAACTTGGATTTGAAGAAGCCATAGGTACGTTTAATTATGTTGATGGCCACTATGTAAAACCGCATGGCTTTAGCAGAGGTGCCATAAAGATTAATCAAACATTTATCATTAGTGCGCAGGATGCTGCGGTTCAGCGTTTTGTAAACATGGAATTGCGAGAGAAAACAGCCAATGGTGATTATTTGTTTGTTGATAACCATTTTGTCTATAACGCTCCTCTGTATGTTCATCATGATGAGGAAGGTCGTCTTGATTTGACAGATTACGCTCGTTCACATATGGATGAGTGTTGCTTGGTTTTCGATATGAAGATTACCAGCAATGTTTGGCAGGAGTTGTGTGCGGCCGTTGATGAAAAGTACGATATGGAAAAGTTATGGAACACAGGCGGTAAGAACTGGACTTACGAATATAAGTACCGCAGAGGCGGCAAAACGCTGTGTGCGCTGTATGCAAGAGAAAATTGCGTAGGATCTATGATTATTTTCGGCAAATACGAAAGAACAAAATTTGAAGATATAAGAAATGCGCTTTCTGATTCCGTCTGCAGGCGCTATGACGAAGCGAAAACCTATGGCGATGGGAAATGGGTCATGTTCGAGCCGACTGACACTTCTGAATTCGATGATTATATGAAGCTGTTGAAAGTGAAAAGAAGGCCCGATCGTAAATAGTCATACTCAGATCGTCGAATCGATAAATGGAAAGGCCCCTGAAGGGGGCAAGGGTGTTCAAACCCGGAGGGTGATCATGATCTCTGAAGAAATAAGAACAAGATTGCACAGTATGGCAGATGAGCAGTACCGAGATTTCAACTCTAAACTGATACCCACAGTTGATCCCGCTGATATTATGGGCGTCAGGACACCGGAGCTTAGGAAGTATGCAAAAGAGCTGATAAAAAGGGAGGATACAGAGCTGTTTCTCGATGAGCTTCCCCATCGCTATTACGATGAAAACCAGCTCCACGCATTTATAGTTTCGGAAATAAAAGAATATGCGATATGCATACGGAGGGTATGCGAGTTTTTGCCCTACGTGGATAACTGGGCGACGTGTGACCAGATGTCTCCGAGGGTTTTCCAAAAGCACAAGCGGGAACTCCTTGGGAATATCAGGAAATGGGTGGATTCAGACCATACTTATACTGTGAGGTTCGGCATAGGGATGCTTATGAGACATTTTCTGGATGAGGACTTCAGCACGGAATACCCCGAGATCGTTATAGGGATAAGGTCCGGGGAGTACTATGTCAATATGATGAGAGCATGGTATTTCGCGACAGCTCTTGCAAAACAGTATGACTCCGTATTGCCGGTGATCGAAAACCGGCAGCTCGATCCGTGGACTCACAACAGAACCATACAAAAATCGGTGGAAAGCAGACGTATCACATCGGAGCAAAAGACGCATCTGAAAAGTCTCAGGCTATAGAGCGTGGCACTAATCATCGTCGATGTCCATACCCAGATCGTTGTTCAGGAGACGGCCCGTCTGTATGGAGCCGCTTCCGTATCTCGCCCTTATATGGTCCACGGTACGCTCTATATTCCGGAGTTTTGAACGGCTGCCGTCATCTACAGAGAGAAAGTCCAGCTGTTCTTCTTCGTCGGAGCTGTCGTGAAGGTTTATGGCGGTGACGGAAAGGAGCCGTATGGGTTTGCCGGCAGGCCAGGAGCTTTTTATGAGCTCCAGCGCTGCAGTTTTTATCTCTTCACTCAGATCTGTAAATTTTGAAAGTTGCTTTTGTCTCGATATGGATCTGAGATCTGTGCCCTTTATCTCTACCTTTACGCCGGAAGCCTTGAGCTCATATTTGCGGAGACGGAAGGCGACTCTCTCTGACAGACCTGTGACTCCGACCATTATGTCGTTTGAAGAGATGAGATTCCGTCGAAAAGTCATCCCATGACCTACGGATTTTATTTTTTCACGCTCGGAAAATCTGAGCACGGGAGAGTCATCCAAGCCGTTGGCGTAGTCGTACAACATCTGCCCCGATCTACCCAAAAGATCTATCAAAAATGAGCGATCGCTTTTTGCCAGATCCCCTATGGTATTTATATTATGTTCTCTGAGTGTTTTGGTCGAAGCATCGCCTACGAAAAACATCTCTGATATGTCCAAAGGCCAGAGTACATCTTTGAAATTTTCTCTGGATATGAGGACGGTGGCGTCGGGCTTCTTGTATTCACTGCCCATTTTCGCGAAGATCTTGTTGAAGGAGACTCCCACGGAGAGAGTGAGGCCGAGACTTTCTTTTACCGTTTCCCTTATTTCGTCGGCGATTTGCGTACCGCTTCCGAAAAGGTCTTTACTGTGGGTCACATCCAGCCATGACTCATCGATGCTGAAAGGCTCTACCATGTCGGTATACCTGCTGTATATATCGTTGATCTGCTTTGAGAACCATTTGTATTTTCCCATGTGAGGCGGCAGGGTCACCAGCCCGGGGCATTTTTTACGGGCCTGCCACAGAGTCTCTGCAGTGACGATCCCCATTTTTTTCGCAGGCTGGTTCTTGGCAAGCACTATGCCGTGGCGGTTTTCCGGATTTCCGCAGATGACGACGGGAACATCCAGCAGCTCCGGGTGTTCCAGCAGTTCTACGGAGGCGTAGAAGTTATTCATATCACAGTGAAGAATAGTCCTGTCCATATGGAGATTATATAGGCAAACGTATGTTTGCGCAAGTCGCGGGAAAAACGCCGTGTAACAGGGCCTCGTCAGCGTTTTTTTGGGGAATATAACGAAAATATGAAAAATTTAACAATTTTCTGACAAATTATTGACATTTGCTCTTTCTCACATTATCATCATAAAGTATTGATTGTCGTTCAGTAAGTTATTGCAAATCTACACGTTAATGGAAAGGAGAGGTTTATGAGTGATAATATTGATAACAGCAAAAAGCTGGTCGATGATATCGGAAATCCCACAAGAGCAGTAATAGCGGCTGTGGTCTCTGTAGCTGTAGGCATGGGGCTCCATTATGTGTTGCCGGCAGATCCGGCCGATTGGGGACCCATAACGCTGTTACCGGCTGCTTTCTTGTTGGCATATGTATTTGCCACAAAGAGGATGGGAGAAGCCATCATCATAACATGTCTCTTTGGATATGGCATGTATGTCGGAAAAGGGGCACTCCTCGCTTTTGGTGACGGTATGCTGGAAGTCATGATGGATGAAGACTCTGTATGGTTGCTCATAGTCTGCGGCACTATGGGGAGCGTAGTATGTATCATGGACAAGGCAGGCGGAGCCAGAGCTTTCGGTAATTGGGCCGCCAAGAGGGCAAAAGGCAGAAAGTCGGCTTTGATATGGAGTTATATTTTAGGAATATTGATTTTTATAGATGATTATATGAACTCCCTGACCATCGGCTCCTGCATGAGACCTCTTACTGATAAATACAGAGTTTCCAGAGAGATGCTGTCCTACGTGGTGGATTCCACCGCTGCTCCTATGTGCGTGCTGGTACCGGTCACCACCTGGGCTGCGTTCCTTGCGTCGAACCTCGAAAGCAATGAATTCGTGGCGCAGGGAGAAGGACTGGCATTCTTTACGACGACCATACCCTATAACATCTATGCATGGGCGGCAATGATACTCGTACCTCTTGTGTGTATAGGAGTGATAAAGCCTATAGGCAGGATGAAGAAGGCAGAGGACCGTGTGGCTGCAGGCGGTGAACTGTGGCCTCCCGGGTCCGAGAAGATCGATATAAGGGGCGGCAAAAACGAGATAGAACTGAGAAAAGAGCCCAGGATGATCAATTTCATAGGCCCCATAGCAGTGATGATCATAGTCACGATGATATATGACATCGAACTCATGTACGGCGTCATAGCTGCTGTGGCATACCAGTTCGTAACTTATCTGCCTCAGAAAGTAATGTCTGCCGAAGAATTCTTCGATGAACTGATAGAAGGGCTCAAAAACATGCTTCTGCCCATACTGTTCATGTTCCTCATGTACAACTTCGGCATAGTTTTGGAAGGCATCCACTTCACCGCGTATGTCATAGAGGCTGTTGCAAACATAGCTACGCCGGCCTCGTTGCCTATAATGATATTCGTGGCACTGGCTATCACCGAATTCATTTCCGGAAGCAACTGGGGCATGTATATAATCGCAACGCCCATAGTCTATCCCGTCGCCATCCAGGTGGGATGCGATCCCTCACTGGCAATAGGAGCTATGATTTCCGCAGGAGTATTCGGAAGCCATATCTGCTTCTACTCAGATGCGACACTGCTCACATCTGCAGCATGCGGATGTAACAACTATGACCACGCAATGTCACAGCTGCCGTACGGTATAATAGCCGCTATAGTAGCTGCATTGGCTTATCTGGTACTTGGCTTTGCCATGGCATAAAAACATGTATGTATCATGACGACAATCAGATATGATAAAGGTGGCGGATCGCCGGGCGGTCTGCCGCCTTTTTTAAATAGCTTTATTTTTTACCGAAATAAAGGTAAAATATAGGGTAACGTGAGTATGTGCGGTGCAGAAAGACTCATTTCAAGGTACAGTCTGCGGGAGAACTGCATCGGGACAAGAATAAACTGAAATGGTCATTGACCGGGAGAAGAACAGAAAATGGCAGAGGTATATTATAAAGCCTTGAAAAAATGGGCTGATCGGTCGTATGTAAAGGTCATAACGGCCCTTGTGGGGGCAGCCATATTGTATATGAGCATCACACAGGGCAACATCATATACGGTTGTTTCGGTGTTTTGCTGGTGATAGTGGCATTTTACAACACAGATGTGGTAGCCGATAAAAACGGGCTGCACACTTATACAAAAGTTTTTTTCCATAAACATTCCTATTCATATTTGTATAAAGACATGGTCGGACTGTCGGCGGAGCTTCCCCAGTTGAGGGATATGAAGATACATTTTGTTAGGCCGAACAGCATAATCAAGCTGAAGTTCGATGCGCAGGAAGGGGAGAAGGTGGTGGAAATGGCCATGAAGGCCAATCCCGGAATGGAGATCCGGAGGGTGAGACCGAGGAGACGCAACATACTTTGATCAAAGAGACAGTACATGATCAACGGGGAGAAAAGTGAAATGAAGAAAGTCATGGTTTGTGTCACACAACAGAAGAATTGTGACAGGCTTATAAAATACGGAAGCGGACTGCTGGAAGATTCGGAAGAAAATGGGGAACTATTGATAGTTCATATAGCGCATTACGATTTTAAATTTCTTGGAAAAAGCAGTGAAGGCGATGCTCTTGAATATTTATACCAAAAAGCTCTCGAGCATGATGCCAACCTTACTGTAGTAAGGTCCAACAACGTGGTGCAGACTCTGATCGATACTGCCGAAAAGAACGAAGTCACCACCGTAGTGATAGGGGAAACCAAAAATTATAAAAACAGCGCCAATATGGTGGATGTGGTAAAAGACAAACTGAGAAGCAAAGACATAGAACTGATAGTAGTTCCGTAAATACCGCTCACAGGTGTATATCATATGACCGGATGCCGGGTCACGTTACCCAGATCATCACAGCAGCCGGTCATAAGTTTTCAAGCAGATATCATCAAGCCTCCACCTCTCTGATCAGATTGACCATTTCTATGGCAGCGAGGGCGCAGTCATAGCCTTTATTGCCGGACTTGGTGCCGGCTCTTTCTATGGCCTGTTCTATGTTTTCTGTAGTGAGGACCCCGAACATCACAGGTATACCGCTTTCTAAAGATACAGCGGCGATGCCTTTTGATACTTCGTTGCAGACGTAGTCATAATGGCTCGTTGCTCCCCGGATAACAGAGCCGAGACATATTATCGCATCGTATTTGCCGCTGTTGGCCATCTTGGATGCTATCAGGGGGATCTCAAAGGCCCCCGGGACCCAAGCTACATGGATATCGTCTTCTCTTACATCATGGCGTACCAGGCCGTCAAGGGCTCCGCTCAACAGCTTCGATGTTATGAATTCGTCAAAACGTGCAGCGACGATACCGACCCTGATCTTTTCAGATACTAATTTTCCTTCAAAAGTTTTCATGACTGTTTCCTTTCTCAATAATTTTGTTATATGTTTTGTAAGGTCAGGCAAGATCTATATCAATACTCCAGAAAGTGCCCCATGCGTTCCTGTTTGGCCTTCAGATAGGAAAGATCGTGAGCCGTGGCTTCCATCTGTATGGGGACACGCTCGCTTATTTCCAGACCGAATTCGGAAAGCTGATATACTTTGTCCGGGTTGTTGGTGAGGAGACGTATGTCCTTTACTCCCAGTTCTCTGAGTATCTGGGCACCTATATAGTATTCACGTTCATCACCCCGGAATCCCAGGGCCAGATTGGCGTCCAGTGTATCCATGCCCTGCTCCTGGAGCTCATATGCCCTCAGTTTGTTTATGAGCCCTATGCCTCGTCCTTCCTGTCGCATATAGAGCAGGACCCCTCGTCCTTCTTTTTCTATCTGCTCCATGGCGGAGGCCAGCTGCTGGCCGCAGTCACAGCGGAGAGAGCCGAAGGTATCTCCTGTGAGACATTCGGAATGTACGCGGCAGAGCACATTTTTACCGTCACCTATATCGCCCTTTACCAAAGCTATGTGATGTTCGCCATTGAGGCGGTTTACGAAGCCGTGGGCTATGAAACTGCCGTGTTTCGTAGGCATGCTGACTGATACTACGCGGTCTACCAGCTTTTCACGACATTTTCGATAGTTTTGAAGATCTTTTATGGTTATGAATTTTATCCCCCAGAACTCTGCAAGCCGGGAAAGTTCGGGAGTCCTCATCATGGTCCCGTCGTCGCCCATGACCTCGCAGCACAGACCGCATTCCTTGAGTCCGGCAAGACGACACAGATCCACTGTGGCCTCGGTATGACCGTTACGCTCCAGGACACCCTTTTCTTTTGCCAGAAGAGGGAACATATGGCCCGGCCTTCTGAAGTCTTCAGGTTTCGCGTTTTCATCTACGCAGGCTTGAGCGGTGACAGATCGCTCGGCAGCGGATATGCCCGTGGTGGTATTTATATGGTCTATGGAAACGGTAAAGGCCGTTTCGTGGTTGTCTGTATTTCGGTTCACCATTTGGGGTATTTTGAGTCTTTCGATGTATTCACGGGACATGGGCATGCATATGAGCCCCTTTCCGTGAGTAGCCATGAAATTCACATTCTCTGTGGTGGCAAACTGGGCCGCGCATATGAAGTCACCTTCGTTTTCCCGGTCTGGGTCATCAGTCACAAGTATGATCTTTCCCTGTCTCAGATCTTCGAGAGCTTCTTCGATAGTATTGAATCTTATCATTTCGGTCACCTCCTAAAACCCGCAGCGGGTCAAGAATTCTCTGGTTATATCGTTATCTTTTTTGCCGGAGCTGTCATGGTCAAAGGATAAAAGCCTTTCCACATATTTGCCTATGATGTCGACCTCAAGGTTGACTTTGTCTCCCCGATCGCGGTATTTGAGTATGGTTTGGTCGACAGTGTGGGGTATGGCCGATATGGAGAAGTCTTCCTCCCGGACCTCTGCGACTGTAAGGCTTATGCCGTCTATGGCCACAGAGCCTTTTTCCACCAGGTATTTCATTATTTTCGGAGCTGCTTTTACAGTGAACCTGATGGCCGTGTCATCGCGCTCTATACCGGCGATGAGTCCCGTGCCGTCTACGTGGCCGGAAACTATATGACCGCCGAAACGGCCGTCTGCAGCCATAGCACGTTCAAGATTGACCGGGGAGTTCCGCACTGCGGTGGAAAGAGAGGACCGGTCCAGCGTTTCATGCATCACATCAGCGGTGAAGCAGTCGTCTTTGAGGGAGGTGACTGTGAGGCACACCCCATTGACTGCTATACTGTCACCTACATGAGTGCCTTCCAGCACTTTGTTTGCCTTTACGGTAAGTATTGCGGAACGGGCTCCCCGCCTTATGGTTTCTACACGGCCTATTTCTTCAACGATCCCCGTGAACATCATCGATCACCTCGCTTTCTATCAAAATATCTTCGTCGAGCCGGGTCATGTTCATGAATTTGAGACGGAAACCCAGGTCAGGGCCGGTGACACCCGGACCCTCCACAGGAGTTTTTGCGTCGGCCCCGCCCAGTATCTTAGGTGCCATGTACGTATATACTCTTTGGACTATGCCGCTGTTGAGGGCAGACCAGTTGAGGGTGCCGCCGCCTTCAAGGAGTATGCTGTCTATATTTTCTGCGGCGAGTTTTATCATCAGTTCCTCCGGATCTATGTGGTCTCCTTTCCGGCGGATGTCAAGGATGCGGCAGCCGGCTTTTTCGTAGTCAGCTATCCTGTCCCGGTCACCACAGCAGGAAGCTATGATGGTGGGGATATTTCCGGCTGTTTTCATTATCTGTGAATCGAGAGGTGTCCTGAGACCGGAATCGCAAATTATCCTTATGGGATCTCTGCCGCCCTCTATGCGGCATGTGAGAAGGGGGTCGTCTCTCAGCACTGTACCTATGCCGACCATTATCCCTGTGTATCGGTGTCGAAGTTCGTGTGCGTGTTCTCTGGCCTTTTTTCCGGTTATCCATTTGGATCTTCCCGTGTATGCCGTGATCTTGCCGTCTGACGTCATGGCGTACTTCATGGCAACGAAAGGGCGGCGGGTAGTGATATAGTGGAAAAATACATGATTCAGCTCATGACATTCGTCGCTGCATATGCCTTCAGTGACGTCCACACCGTGGCTTTTGAGTATCTCCATGCCTTTGCCCCTGACGAGAGGATTGGGATCGGCAGATCCTATGACCACGCGGCTGATGCCGGACCGGAGTATGGCATCCACACAGGGAGGCTGTTTCCCGTAATGGCAGCACGGTTCCAAAGTGACATACATGGTCCCGCCTGCGGGAGATATGGAGCAGGAGGCAAGGGCGTTACGTTCGGCATGGGGGCCGCCGTACTTTTCGTGACGGCCCCGGCCGATCACGGCGCCGGATTTCACTATGACGGCTCCCACCATAGGGTTGGGGGAGGTGGAACCCCGGCCTTTTTCCGCAAGCTCTAAAGCCATTTTCATATATTTTTTATCGTCTGAAACAGTCAATTCGATCCTCCAAAATAAAAGCCCCGAACATGATGTTCAGGGCGTCTTTCCACACTATACAACAGAACGACAAGATCCTGCCGTATAAAGAATAAAACTCCGGAATGAAACACTCCAGAGCGGTCCTTACAGATGCAGAAACACACAAAAAAGCATCTGCATCCGATCATCTTCTTCCATCCGGACTATACCGTCGGCTTCGGAGTTTCACCGAATCGTTCCTTTCGGTTAGTGGGCTGTACCACCGGTCGGGAATCGCACCCTGCCCTGAAGATATATTCTTTTTACAAGAACGAGTATACTCTCGCCGGGAATATGTGTCAAGAAAATCGTATCATGGCGATCAGCCGCTGATGGAAAATGTATCGCCGTAGCTGAGATCGAAATATGTTATGGTAGGGGGAGCGAAAAGGCGGGCTTTGATTTTTGTAGTGCCGAGACCTATATTGGTGTATATGGGAAGATCTCCGGCATAATTAAGACCCTGCACATATTTCTCTCCTAATGTGGTCAAAAACTCCTCGGTGAAATAGGGGATATCCACCTGACCTCCGTGGCTGTGGGCACCTATCATAAGGTCGTTTTCGCTGTCGGATACCATATCCGCCACATCAGGTTCGTGACATATGAGTAGATTGAATCTCTCGGATGATGTGTTGTATGCGGCGGATGTATCACCGTATCCGATGAGAAAGTCATCGAGGCCGGTCAGTCTTATGTCACCAAGGTCCACGGACTCATTGACCAAGACGGTGAAACCTCCTCCTTCCATTATGTCCTCGTAATGCCACTGAGCTCCCCCACCGTAATCATGGTTGCCGAAAACAGCATATTTTTCCGCATAGGGAGTCAGTTCAGAAAGAGCGTTAGAAACGGCAGACATATCACCCGTATAGTGGTCGAGATTATCGAACAGATCACCGAGGAAAAGCAATATGTCAGGATTTTGGGAATCCAGCTCTTCTATGACTTTGTCAAAGTCCTCAAGATCGTAGAAAAAGCCGAAATGGGTGTCGGCGATGACTGCGATCTTCGTATCTTCACTTATTTTTGGAGATGAGACGGTGACAGTCTCCGAAGTCAGTCTGTGGGGTTCTATATATTTGGCATAAGCAAAAAGGGCTGCTGCTGCCAGTATAAGCAGGAATATAAATACGACTAAGGTCCTGAAAAGCTTTTTCACATCATTTCCTCCGGTGATGATGATACCACCAAAACCACCGGCTATCAACGGAAAACCGTTTTTTTCACAATGTGGGATTTTTTATGACACCGGTACAGGATATGTTCCGGCGAGCTGGGGATGATAGGAAGCCAAAACTATGGTATAATACACCTGTGGCTAAATCAGGCGGGAATCTGTGATGAGGACCGCAGATACAGGGAGCACGGTAAATGTTTCAGATCTGCATAATAGGCGGCGGGGCATGCGGCATTGCGGCGGCATTGGCAGCGCTGTCGAAGGATGAGGATATTTCTCTTGCGATCGTAGAAAAAAACAGTGATTTAGGGAAAAAAATACTTGCAACGGGCAACGGCAGGTGTAATGTCACTAATGAGAACGCACCGGAACACCAGAGAGTTCTGGATTTTTTCCGTGGCCTGGGGATATATTTGAAAAAGGACGAGCAGGGACGTTACTGGCCGGGATCCAACAGGGCGGAGGACATCCTGTTTGGGATGATTTCACGGCTAAAAAATTACAATATAAAGTATTATGTAAACACAACTGCAAGGTCCGTAAAGAAGATCGGAGACTGTTTTCACGTTGGAATGGACGACGGAAGCACCATAAAGGCCGGCAAAGTCCTTATAGCCACAGGGGGCAAGGCCGGTCCCCAATACGGCACCACGGGGGACGGATACAGGATCGCAAGGGAGAACGGACACAATGTCACCAGGATATATCCCATATTGGCACCTCTGGAGTCTGAAGATGTGCACGGTCTGGCGGGAAGCAGGGCCGGGTGCTCAGTGACTCTGTGGGACTCCGGCGGAGTCCTGGAGCAGGAAAGAGGAGAAGTACAGTTTACCAAGGACGGACTTTCCGGCATATGCATATTCGATCTGAGCAGAAGGATAGTTCTGGAAGGCGGAAAGACCTTTGGGGACTATCGTCTGGAGCTGGATCTGGTGCCGGATCTGGATGAGTCCGGGATCGTTGATATAATGAAAAAAAGTTCGGGCACGCTTCGCGACGGAGCGAGATCCTTCGTAACGGCCCAAATCGCCGGACATATTGCCGAAAGGCTTTCCATAGACGGAGAAAAAGCCATTGCCGACGCTGATGACGGGGAGCTTGCTTCAATAGCCGGAGCCCTTAAATCCCTTGTATTCCGGGTCTCGGGAGTGAAGGGATACAGGCAGGCACAATGTACAGGGGGAGGAGTGGCCCTGGATGAGATACGGGAAGATACGGGAGAATCCAAATTGGTCAGCGGCCTGTATTTTGGAGGGGAAATACTGGATCACGGAGAAAAGTGCGGGGGATATAATCTGAATTTTGCCTTTCTTTCAGGACTGAAAGCGGGAGAAGACATGGCAGGTGCCCTCAAATGATATACAGAATAAGTCAGATAAAGCTGAAACCGGAAGAAGGGACAGAGAGGATCCCGGAAAAGATAAAAGGCAGGCTTGGCAGGAAGGATATGGTCATAAAGGACCATACCATAGTCAAGGAGTCTGTAGATGCCAGGAACAAGGAGAATATAAGGTTGGTGTATACGGTGGATTTTTCCTGTGATGATGAACTGGATCTTCCGGTCCCGCCCGATACGACTTACGAGTACGCGGTAACGAAAGAAAATTTTCATCTGATGGAGAAGATCCCGGTTCACAGGCCGGTGATCGTGGGAATGGGGCCCTGCGGCATGTTTGCAGCTCTGTATCTGGCAAGGATGGGATTTTCTCCCTTGCTCATAGAGAGAGGGAAACCTGTTGAAGACAGGGTGAGAGATGTAAAAGAATTCTGGGAGACCGGGAACCTGGACGAAGAATCCAATGTCCGCTTCGGCGAAGGAGGAGCAGGGACTTTTTCCGACGGGAAGCTAACTACGGGCATAAAGGACAAAAGAGTCAGGCAGGTCCTGGAGGAGCTGGCTCAGGCAGGCGGCGGCCGGGAGATATTGTATAAGCAAAAGCCTCATATAGGCACAGACAGACTGTGCATCGTGGTAAAGGCATTGAGAGAGGAGATAATAAGAGAAGGGGGAGAAATATGGTTTTCCGCCAGATTGGAGAAACTCAACATTTTACAGGGAGCGGTCAGATCCGTTGAGATCAGGAAAGGACATGATATGGAGGTCGTGGAGACAGACGACGTGGTCGTCGCCATAGGCCATGGCGCTGCAGATACTGTAAAAATGCTGAAGGAGTCAGATGTGCCCATGGAGAGGAAACCCTTCTCCATAGGCGTCAGGATAGAGCATTTACAGGAGGCGATAGATAAAGCCCAGTATGGTGATCCTAAGCTGGCAAAGCGGCTGGGACCGGCGGAGTATAAACTTTCATACAAAGCGAAAAACGGAAGAGGAGTATACACATTCTGCATGTGTCCCGGAGGGGAGGTCATATGCTCGTCATGCGAAAAAGAAACAGTGGTCACGAACGGGATGAGTTATCATTCCCGCGGCGGGAAATATGCCAACAGCGGAGTGCTTGTAGATGTAAGGCCGGAGGACATGGGCACAGACGATCCCATATCGGGATTCTTATTCAGAGAGAGATTTGAAAAAGCTGCCTATGACATCTCAGGAGGATATGAGATCCCTCAGGTCTTGTGGAAAGATTTTCGGGGATCGGACGTGGAAAGATGCCTGCCGGATTTTGCAGCCCGGGCAATAGAGGAGGCGATCCCTTATTTCGGAAAGAAACTGAAGGGCTTCGATGATCCCCGGGCAGTATTGAAAGCAGTGGAAACGGGAAGCTCTTCCCCCGTGAGGATATTGAGAGGGGAAAATCGCCAGAGTAAGATCAAAGGTCTGTATCCGGGAGGAGAAGGAGCCGGATATGCAGGAGGTATCGCCAGCGCTGCTGTTGACGGAATAAGGATAGCGGAAGCGATAGCTGTAAAGTACAGGGGGAGAAAATGAGCAGTAAAAAACTTATAGGAACTTTGTGCATAATAGGAACTACTATATGTTATGGACTTGTGCCGTCTTTTTCATTCCTGGCCTTCAGGGTGGGGATGGAGACTGAGACGCTGCTTTTCAACAAGTTCTTCATAGCTGCGATTTTGATGTGGGCCTATATATTCATCAAAAAAATAGAATACAAGCCGACGAAAAAGAACCTGCCTATGCTCACGGCCATATGTGTGGCATATATCGGTATAGCCACGACTCTTTATCTTTCGTTCGAGTATATAAGCGGGTCTCTCGCAACTATAATCTCGTTCACCTTCCCGGCAATGATCGTAGCGATCGAAATGATCACCGGAAGGGAGCCGGTGAAGATGTTGAAGATATTCGCAGTGGTGATATCCATGGGAGGACTGGTGCTCATAGTGTGGTCTCCCGATCTTGAGGCGAGCACTCTGGGGATCATATTCGCTTTGATGTGCGCCCTGTGTTATGTGGTATACACTATGGGTATATCGGCAAAATCCATGGACGATATGAATTCCATAGCCATAGCCGGATATGTCCTTGTGACATCGGCAGTGTTCAATTTCGTAAGATGTGTAGCGGCAGGACAGCCCCTCATGGTAAGTGGGGCCCAGCAGTGGATATATATAGTGCTCCTTGCTATCGTATGTGCATTCTTTGCCATACTGTTTTTCTGCCACGGCGTCAAACTCATAGGTCCGAGCAATGCAGGGATAATAAACACCTTCGAGCCGGTGTTCGCTTGTATTTTCGGGTTCCTTCTGGTGGGCGACGAAATCACGAGAAACATGATAATAGGCGGAGCCATGGTAGTACTCGCCGTGTTGATCTCAAATCTTCCGTCATCTTCAGACGGCGGGAAAAAGAAAATCGCGGAAAAAGAAAATCAGACGGGCTGAACCGCTATTCCAACAGACTGTGGCCTGTCATCTCGGCAGGTCTTTTGATGTCCATAAGTTCGAGGATGGTAGGCGCGATATCACATAGCCTCCCTCCGGATGAAAGCCCGCGGGGAGCTGAAGAGATGTTCACAAGGGGGACAGGATTCACGGAATGAGCCGTCATAGGTTCTCCGTCAGGACCGATCATCGTATCTGCGTTCCCGTGGTCTGCAGTGAGCAGGACCTGCCCGCCGGATGCAAGGACCTTGTCTGTAACCTTCCCGACACATTCATCGAGAGCTTCTATGGCCTTTACGGCTGCATCGAAATCGCCGGTGTGTCCCACCATATCAGCGTTGGCGTAGTTCAGGACGATGAAATCGAATTTCCCTGATCCGATTTGACGTATCACTTCATAGGTGACTTCAAAGGCGCTCATCTCCGGTTTCATATTGTAAGTAGCAACTTTGGGAGACGGTATCAATATCCTTTCTTCGTCTTTCACCGGGGCCTCCACCCCTCCGTTGAAAAAGAAAGTCACATGGGCGTATTTCTCAGTTTCGGCTATGCGCAGCTGTCTCATACCCAGTGACGATATGTATTCGCCCAAGGTGTTTTTTATCTCTTTGGGAGGAAAAGCGACGCTTACATCCTTTATATCTGCATCGTAGAGAGTCATACATACATAGTTTATATTTTTGACAGTCTTTTTTCGCTGGAAACCGCAAAAGTCCTCATCTACGAATGCCCTGGTGATCTCTCTTGCCCGGTCCGGCCTGAAATTGAACATTATGACGGAGTCGCTGTCTTTCACCCTACAGTCCGGATCCACAACGGTGGGGAGTATGAACTCGTCGGTATCGCCTCTTTCGTAGGAAGACAGCACGGCATCGGAGGCCGTGGGAGCGTGCAGGCCTTCGCCGAGAGTCAAAGCATCGTATGCCTTTTCCAGTCTGTCCCATCTTTTATCTCTATCCATGGCATAGTATCTGCCGGATACCACACCTATGGTACCGAGACCGGTGTTTTTCATATAGTCCTCGAGCTGTCTGATATAATTTATGCCGCTTTCCGGGGGAGTGTCCCTGCCGTCGGTGTAACAGTGGACGAAAAGTTTCTTGACGCCGTTTTTCTTTGCCATATCTATGAGAGCGAAGATATGGTCCATGTGAGAGTGGACGCCACCGTCGCTGACGAGGCCGTGTATGTGTAGTGCGGAATCGTTTTTCACAGCATGTTCGATACCCTTTTTCAGGACATCGTTGGAGAAAAAAGAACCGTCCTTTATGGAGTTCGATATGAGAAGGAGATCCTGATATACGATGCGCCCGCCTCCTATGTTGAGATGTCCTACTTCAGAATTGCCCATTTGCCCCGGAGGAAGACCCACGTCTGTGCCCGAGGCCGAAAGAGTGGTCATCGGGTATTGTCTGAATATCCTGTCGATGTTGGGCTTTTTTGCCGCGGCTATGGCATTGCCCTCATCCTTTTTCGAAAGTCCGAATCCGTCCAGTATCATGAGCATGGTAGGTTTTTTCATAATCGAGTCTCCTTGGATCGTTTTTCAAGATCTGATTTCATATAGGATTATAGCACAGTAATCGCCTTCATGGTATAATCCGGTTATGGAAAAAAAGATGGATTGGACAGAAGAACAAAAAGACTCTATAGAGATACGGGACACTGATCTGTTGGTATCCGCTTCAGCCGGGGCGGGGAAGACTGCCGTTTTGGTAGAGAGGATAAAGAGACAGATAATCGAAGAGGGAGCCGATGTCACGGATTTTCTGGTCGTTACTTTCACCAATGCGGCTGCATCGGAAATGAAGGCAAAGATAAGAGAGGCTCTTCTGAAGGAAATGGAAGACCATGGGGAAAAAAGAGTCTTCCTGAAGAAACAGATCAATGACCTTCACAGAGCTCAGATATCGACTTTCCATTCTTTCGCGGCAAAGATCGTGGGAGAGTATTTTCACATACTCCGCCTGGAGCCGGGACTGAAGTTTTGCGATGAAGCTGAGGCGGAACTGCTCATGTCCGGGGCCATGGAAGCCACTTTTGCGGAATTTTTTGCCGAAGATCATAAGGGGTTCACGGACTTCCTCAAGAGTTACAGCTCTCCCAAAAGCGACAAGACTATAAAAAAAGATCTCATAGAACTGTACAAAGCAATAAGGAATATGCCGGATTACTGGGAAAGTTTCTCTGCCATGATAGATGATGTCCGTAGCGGCAGGAACGATGACGCAGAAAAATACATGTTGGCCCGGTTGCTGAAACTTGCAGAAAAAGCTTACAGACAGTTCGGGGCGGCTGCCGAAAAGGCGGAAGAGTACGGGTTCGAAGAGAGAGAACATATATTGGAAGAAGGAGAAAAAGTGAAGAGCCTGCTGTATGCAGGATCTGTTGAGGAATATGGGAAAATACTGGAAAACATAGAATTTTCCAGTCTTCGGTTTACAGGTTATGCTAAATACAAAGAAACCATAAGCGGCAAGGGATCTACGAAGGAAGAGTACGAATCACGTAAAGGTGAAGTGCAGGCTTTGCGGAACAACGGTAAATCCCTGATAACCGGTAAAAGGTCAGAATATATCAGTGAGGTAGGACCGACCGAAGATGGACATATGAGGGATGAGCTGGGAGACCGGGGAGAGACCGTAAAAGAGATATTGATCTCATTGGAAAATCACTATAGAGACCTCAAAAAGGAAAGGAAAGTCATGGATTTTTCCGACAGCGAGCATTACGCTCTTGAGATCCTCAAAAATGATCATGTGCGCCGGGAGATAAGAGAAAAATATAAATACATACTGGTAGATGAGTATCAGGACAGCAATTATCTACAAGAGAGCATGATAAAGGCAATAAGCTCGGGAAACAATGTTTTTATGGTAGGTGATCTGAAACAGAGCATCTATGGTTTTCGCATGGCGGAGCCGGACATATTCAAAGAAAAGTACGAAAAATATTCCCATGGCGAAGAGGGAAGGACCATAGATCTGAACAGTAATTTCAGAAGCAAAAATGGGATAATAGGATTTGTGAACAGAGTGTTCAGCGACTTGATGGAAGGATATGAAAAAGGCGCTCTCAAGCTGGGGGTAGAAAATGAAAACGATATATCCTACAGTCCTAAACTTTATTTGATAGAGACAGGGAACAGGGAAGGGGCTCCTCGGGAAGACGATCCTGCGGACAGAAAAGAGAAACCGGGCAAAGTGGAGACAGAGGCTGAGCTTGCCGCCGGTATAATAGGCGACAGCATAGGAAAAGTGGAGATATATGACAGGAAAAACGGTTTGAGAAGACCGCTGGAAAAAAGGGATATAGCCATACTTTTGAGAACTTTCAAAGGAAGGGGCGAAAAGTACTATGAAGCACTCATGAACAAAGGGATAGACGCTTATGTGGATGACAACAGCGGATATTTCGATAAGATGGAAGTTTCGACTTTCACAGATTTATTGAGGGTGATAGACAATGAAAAGAGGGATATACCGCTTCTTTCTGTCTTGAGATCGGGTATTTTCGGTTTTACCGTCAACGAGCTGGCAGAGATAAAGATCGGGACTGACAAAGGCGCCTTCCACGAAAGGTTCCGATCATATGGAGAAAATGGACAGGATGAGATACTGCGTGAAAAGATCGACCGGACCTTAAAGAGGATCAGAGATTGGAAAGAGGATGCCCGTGTGACGGCGGTAAGCAGGCTGATCTGGAAACTCATGGAGGACACCGGATATTACCTGTATGCAGGAGCGCTGCCCGGTGGTGACCAGAGGCAGGCCAATCTGAGGACTTATGCTGACAGGGCAGCGGCTTTTGAGAAAAAAGGGGACAGCAGCCTGGGAGGGTTCCTCAGATATATAGAGATGTTGATAGAAAAGGATGATATAAAGATCCCTCAGACGAAAATGGTATCAGAGGGCATGGATGCAGTGCGGATAATGAGCATACATAAAAGCAAGGGACTGGAGTTCCCCATGGTGCTCCTATGTGATGCAGGTCGGGAAAAGCAAGGCAGAAGAGACAAAGCAAACTGGTGGGATCTGGACAAAGATCTGGGTTTCGGCATGACGTATGTCGACATCCGGGAAAAGTGGAAAGCCGATACGGCGGTGAAAAGGGCCATAAAGATAAAAAAGACCGAAAGGGAGCAAAGGGAAGAAGAGCGTATCCTATATGTTGCTCTTACCCGGGCATGTGACGATCTGAGGATACTGGCCACTGTAGACAGTGAAGACAAACTCAGATCATCCTTTGAGAAAAAAACTTTGGTGGAAATGGTCTATGACGCTTTCAACAGGGAAGATATCATTCGGCACAGGGCAGAGGACATATGGAAAACGACACCGGAAAACGAATATACGGATATGGGATCTGAAAAGGGTGATATTTTCACAGATGCGGCGAAACCGGACATCTCGGATGAAGTGTGCCGAAGATTAGATTATAAATATCCTTATGAGGAGCAGCTGGTACAAAAATCGAAAGTCTCCGTATCGGAGCTGTCAGGCAAAGGCAAAGTGAGGGAACAGCTGAAAGTCCCCGTGTTCATAGAGGAAAAGGTGAAAACCGGTGCAGAGCTGGGAACATTGGTACATTTGGTCATGGAGCATATACCGTTCCGAAAAATGTGTGATTCGCCGGAGCAGACTTTGGGATCCACATTAGAGCAGATGGTAGAGGATAAGATCATCGACGAGACCCAGCGGTCCATGGTGGATGCCGGAAAAATACGGGGATTCTTTTCTACTGAAATAGGGAAGCAGGCCGTTTCAGCCGATATGACCGGAAATCTCCACAAGGAAAAAAGATTCACCATGCTCCATGAAGAGGATGGTGAAAACATGATGGTACAGGGCATAATCGACTGCTATTTCGAAACAGATCAGGGCATAGTGCTTATAGATTTCAAGACAGATAAAGATACGAGCAATATGACGGAAAAATACGGAAAGCAAATAAGACTTTACGCAGAAGCCCTCAGAAAGGCAACGGGCAGGGAAGTCAAAAGCGCGTACCTGTATCTGTTTGAAAACGGCACAGCCGAAAAAGTCATATAATTACTTATTTTACTGCTATGGCTTCTATTTCTATCATAGCTCCCTTGGGGATGTCCTTTACGGCAAAACATGCTCTCGCAGGGGGATCCTCATCGAAATATCCCGAGTAGATCTCATTGACGACTGAAAAATCATTGATGTCGGCCAGTAAAATAGTGGTTTTCACTATGTTGGACATTTCAAGTCCGGCTTCTTCAACGATACCTTTGACATTTTCCATAGAACGTCTCGCCTGGGCCTCTATACCTTCGACGAGCTTGCCGTCAGCAGGATCCAGGGGCACCTGGCCGGAAACGAACAGGATGCCGTTTGCCATTACGCCCTGTGAATATTTTCCCACCGCCGGCGGAGCATTGTCTGTTTTTATTATTTTCTTATCCATATCTATACCTCCGTTGTGACATAGATCCCGAAGATCCGTGTGTTTGGTCGGGTACTTGTGAAAAGAGAGGAGCTTCCGAAGAAGCACCTCTCCTGATAAACGTATATACTGGCTGTGTATAAGACCGTGATCTTATACAACACCCTGTGCCATCATGGCCTTTGCAACCTTCATGAAGCCTGCGATGTTGGCTCCTGCCAGGTAGTTGCCTTCCATGCCGTATTCTTTAGCTGCATCGTCGCAAGCCTTGAATATCTTTGTCATGATGGTATCCAGCTTCTTGTCGACTTCTTCGAAAGTCCACTCTTCTCTCTGGCTGTTCTGAGCCATCTCCAGCTGGGATACAGCAACGCCGCCGGCATTAGCTGCTTTAGCAGGTCCTACCCAAACGCCTTTTTCGAGGAAGTAAGCTTCAGCTTCATTCGTGCAAGGCATGTTTGCGCCTTCGCCTACTGCGATACATCCATTCTTGACAAGGACTTCAGCCTTAGCTGTGTCGATGTCGTTCTGCGTTGAGCAAGGAAGAGCGATGTCGCAAGGAACTTCCCAAGGGTTGGGAGTGTCTACATACTTAGCTCCGGGAACTCTTTCTGCATATTCCTTGATCCTCTTTCTTTCAACTTCTTTGATCTGTTTAACAACGTCCAGCTTGATGCCATCTTCATCTATGACGTAACCGTTGGAGTCGGACATAACGATGACTTTTGCACCGTATTCCTGAGCTTTCTGGCAAGCATAGATAGCAACGTTTCCGGAACCGGAGATAACGACCTTTTTGCCTTCGAAGCTCTCGCCGTTAGCCTTGAGCATCTCTCTTGTGTAGTAGATCAGACCGAAACCGGTAGCTTCTGTTCTTGCAAGGGATCCGCCCCAGCCGACGCCTTTACCTGTAAGTACGCCCTGGAACTGTCCTGTAAGTCTCTTGTACTGTCCGAACATGTAACCGATCTCTCTGCCGCCTACACCCATGTCGCCTGCAGGAACGTCGCAGTCGGGGCCGATATATTTCTGGAGTTCGGTCATGAAGGACTGACAGAATCTCATAACTTCATTGTCGCTCTTGCCTTTGGGGTCGAAGTCTGCACCACCTTTACCGCCGCCGATAGGAAGGCCGGTAAGGCTGTTTTTGAAGATCTGCTCGAATCCCAGGAACTTGATTATTCCCTGATATACGGAGGGATGGAATCTGCATCCACCTTTGTAGGGACCCAGAGCGCTGTTGAACTGATATCTGAATCCACGGTTGACCTGGCATTTGCCGTTGTCATCGATCCAGGCAACTCTGAAAGTGAATCCTCTTTCGGGTTCGATAAGTCTTTCGATGATGCCTGCTTCGACGAACTCGGGATGAGCTTCCAGAACCGGTTCGAGAGTGGTCAAAACCTCTTCAACTGTCTGAAGGAACTCAGGTTCATTAGCATTTCTTTTCTTTGCAATATCGATGTACTGCTGAACGATTTTTGCCATTTTCTTTTTCTCCTTTTCCTTATGTGAAAAATTTAATAATGTGTGACCTCACGTCCAATAATATACCATATAAAGGGTATTAGCGTCAATGATTCCAGGACATATCATGGGCAAAAGGCAAGGTAATGTTTTTACCTGAAAACAGCCGTCGTTTCAGCAAAACTGCCTTGAAACCCGAAGGGCTGTGTGTTAGTATCGACTTGAGGGAAGGACATAGAAAAAATCATAGAGAAAACCTGCCATTATCACCGGGTAATG
Organism: uncultured Bacillota bacterium; assembly: GCA_949284065.1. Lineage (GTDB taxonomy): Bacteria > Bacillota > Clostridia > Peptostreptococcales > Anaerovoracaceae > CASDUO01. Next base: position 14,326 of record CASDUO010000009.1, on the reverse strand, counting down.
GCGTCCACAGGCATTCAACCGCCTGCCGTAGGTACGGCATATCCCATGATGTGCCATAAGGCAGCGGGCTGGATGTTTTTTTCGATGACGGAGGAGGTAAGAATAATGAGGATAAAGCCATTTTTGGTGGAAGAGTGGATGAACGAATATGAAACCGGAGCAAAGTATAACATAGCCGAAACATGCGTAGATTCCATTTCGATGAACGAGCTGTTCGAACTTACGGGAGAGGACAAAGAAAAGTTCCTGAGAGAATTTTGTGACAGGAGACTCACATACGGAGATATAGAAGGTCTGCCGTCTTTTCGCCGCGGAGTATGCAGATTGTATAAGACCCTCGGAGAGGAGAACATAGTTCCGTCACACGGGGCGGCTGGAGCGAACCATCATGTATTTTATTCCATCCTGGAACCGGGAGACCGGGTCGTGAGCATAATGCCCACATATCAGCAGCTTTACTCCATACCCGAATCGTACGGAGCCCATGTCCACATGCTGCGGCTGAAAAATGAAGACGGATATATACCTGACCTGAAAGAATTGAAAAAGCTGGTGACGCCGGACACGAAAATGATATGTATAAACAACCCCAACAATCCCACGGGGGCCCTGATGGGCAACGATGTGCTGGAAGAGATCGTTGCTGTGGCAGAGAGAGCCGGCGCCTATATATTGTGCGACGAAGTCTACAGGCATTTGACACAGGAAGACCGGTGGCAGGATTCAGTCGCCGATCTGTATGATAAGGGCATATCCGTAGGCAGTATGTCAAAAGTCTTCTCCATGGCAGGTCTTCGTATAGGATGGATGGCGACACGGGACAAGGACCTCATAAGATCATTCCTTTCTCACCGCGATTATGATCTGGTGAGTTGCGGCATGTTCGATGAGGCGGTGGCGTCTTTGGCCCTTGCTCACGGCGACGTCATACTTGCGAGGAACAAGGGGATCGTAAGGGAGAATCTGAGGATGCTCCATAGATGGGTAGAGAAAGAGGAACACGTGCGATATACAAGACCCGGCGGAGGCACCACGGCTCTTTTGCACTATGACTATGACATCCCGTCGGTGGAGCTTTGCAGGGACATGTATCACAGCCGGGGAGTTTTCGTGACCCCGGGAGATTGTTTCGAGGAACCGGGAAGCTTGAGGATAGGATATGCTGCAGACAGACAGGTGCTGGCAGACGGACTCAAGGCCATGAGCGGGTATTTCCGTGACCTGGAAAAGGGAAAAAACGATGTATACATGAGAGGATAAAGCCGTTATAATTAAGTAGGCGCGGGGCGCTTCCCGGGCGTAACTTCTTCGAAAAGGCGGACCGGAAATGGAAAAAATCAACGAATTCGACAAAATGATAGAAGAAGTCATAGAGCTTGTAGAGGAAAAGCACTATCTCAAAGCCCGTGATGTGATTTTAGCGTACAATGAAGCGGATATAGCCGAAGTCCTCGAGGAGATCATGGACGAGGTGGATATAGAAAGCACTGTGATCATGTTCAGGACTCTTCCGAAAGATGTGGCGGTGGAAGTGTTTTCATATCTGCCTGCTGAGGATCAGGTCAGGATAATAGACGGGATAACCGACAGGGAGATAAATTATATCATAGATGAGCTGGACTTTGACGATATGATCGACGTGCTGGAAGAGCTTCCGGCCAATGTGGTCAACAAGATCCTTGAACATACGCCTAAAGCGGAAAGGAAGCAGATAAACACCTTTTTGAATTATCCCGAAGATTCTGCCGGATCCCTCATGACACCGGATTATATAAGCCTCAAGCAGTCGATGACGGTGGGAGAAGCCCTTGCTCATATAAAAGCTGAAGGGCTGGACTCGGAAACAGTCTACACATGCTATGTGAAGGATGAGACCAGAAGGTTAGAGGGTATAGTATCCCTGAGGAATCTGGTGATACAGGACGACGATGTTATCATAAAGGATATAATGCATGAGGACTTCGTGTCCATAAACGTGTATGAGGATCAGGAAGAAGTCGCGGAAAAATTCCAGAAATACGGATACATGGCCATTCCTGTAGTGGATAATGAAAGAAGACTGGTGGGTATAATCACCGTAGACGATATATTCGACGTAATCGAGGAGGAGACTACGGAGGACTTCGAGCGTCTTGCCGGAGTAGTGGACAGCACCGACAGGGATTACATGGATACGCCTGTTCTGCAGCATGTGAAGAGCAGGCTGCCGTGGCTCATATTCCTGATGGTTTCATCCATGATAACCGGAGCCATAATAACTCATTTTGAAGCCACTCTTGCGAAGGTATTCGTCCTCGTATCATATCTGCCTTTGCTTATGGGCACAGGAGGGAATACAGGTTCCCAGACGTCTACGCTCATGATAAGAGGACTTGCAGTGGGGGATATAGATACGAAAGACGCGCTGAGGGTGCTTTGGAAGGAATTCAGGGTGAGCATAACCATAGGGCTCATACTGAGCACTCTCAATTTCCTGAAGATAATTTTCATAGATGGAGAGGGATCGATGATAGCGGTCACAGTGTGTCTGACCATGCTGGTGATCGTGGTTTTCGCAAAAGCTCTGGGCGGGATGCTGCCTCTGGCAGCCAAGCGTATAGGCATAGACCCGGCATTGATGGCCAATCCCATGATCTCTTCGATAACGGATATGTTCTCCGTGACCATATATCTGATCGTCGCTATGGTCATACTGGACATATGATGGGAACGAGTGTGATATGAAGGAGATAAAGGGCGAGGAAATAAAGAAAATACTGAGGCCGAGGGCCAGAGACGGCCATAAGGGCGATTATGGGAAAGACCTGATCGTAGCCGGTTCTCACGGTATGGCGGGAGCCGCTGTCATGTGCGGCAAGGCCTGTCTCAAATCGGGTGCAGGACTGGTGAGGTTCGCTGCTCCCGTGGAGATCTGGACCGAGCTTCAGACGGCGGTGCCTGAGGCAACATGTGTGCTGCGGGATGTGAAAAGGGCAAAGGAGAAATACAGCGCCATGGTCATAGGCCCAGGCCTGGGTGAAGAAAAGAACGATGTCAGGATGATGAACTGTATATTGGAGACATATGAAGGAGGTCTCGTCATAGATGCAGACGGCCTGAACGATATATGGAGATTCGGCATGGAGGATCAGGTAAAATCTTCCGGGGCGTCGATCATCATGACGCCTCACCCGGGAGAAGCGGCCGGGCTCCTTTGGGGATACAGCCGCAAAGAAGGCCAAAGGATAGAGGAGAGAGAAAATACGGCTGTCCGGCTGGCCGAAAAGTTCGGAGCTACTGTGGTCCTGAAGGGGGCAGGAACGATCATAGCCGACCAAAGGGGAGGAGTATATGTCAACGGTACGGGGAATCCGGGCATGGCGACAGGAGGCAGCGGAGATATACTCGCCGGTATGATAGCAGGCCTTTTGGGGCAGGGATATGACACGATAGACGCAGTCCGGGCGGCAGTGTATATACACGGCCTGGCAGGAGATATTGCTGCAGACAGGTTCGGTGAAATATCCATGACAGCCATGGATATACTGGATTGTCTGCCATACGCATTCATGCAGATGACCAGGTGAAAGGAGTCGATATGAACGTCAGAGAACTTGAGACAACGGCGAACGATGTGAGGAAGACAATTATAGAGGCCATATATAACGCAGGATCGGGACATCCCGGCGGATCCCTTTCTGCTGCGGATATACTTACTGCCCTGTATTTTCAAGTCATGGATATAGATCCGGAAGCACCTGACAAAAAAGACAGAGACAGGCTGGTGCTCTCCAAGGGACACGGCGCGCCGGCTCTGTATGCTGTTTTGGCCGAAAGAGGTTATTTTTCCAGAGAAAAGGTCCTCACCTTGCGAAAACCCGACAGTGATTTCCAGGGGCACCCGGACATGAGAAAGGTGCCCGGTGTCGATATGTCCACAGGATCTTTGGGACAGGGATTTTCCGTTGCGGGAGGAATGGCCATGGGGCTCAGGGCAGAAGGTTCAGAAAACAGAGTATATGCAATATTGGGAGACGGAGAACTCCAGGAAGGCATAGTGTGGGAAGCGGCCATGTCTGCCGGACACTACGGCCTCGACAACCTGACAGCTTTCGTGGACTGGAACGGGCTCCAGATAGACGGGAAAAACGAAGATGTCATGAAGGTAGCCCCAATAGGGGAAAAATTCGCGGCCTTTGGATGGAATGTGCTGAGCATAGATGGGCATGATATGCAGGAGATAATAGATGCCTGTGAAGAGGCGAAAAAATGCAAAGGGAAGCCTACGGTCGTAATAGCGGCCACTGTGAAGGGAAAGGGCATATCCTTCATGGAAAATCAGGCAGGCTGGCATGGTAAGGCGCCAAACGATGATGAATTCACAAAAGCGATGGAAGAATTGGAAGGACAGGGGGTGCAGTCATGACGGAAATGATAGCGACCAGAGATGCATATGGGAAAGCGCTGGTAGAACTGGGAGAAACCTATACCGATCTCATAGTTATGGACGGCGACCTTTCAGGTTCCACGAAAACAAAAGAATTTGCCAAAGTTTATCCGGACAGGTTCTTCAATATGGGTATAGCGGAGCAGAACCTCTATGGAGCTGCGGCGGGGATAGCTTTGACGGGCAAGAGAGTGTGCGCCAGCACTTTCGCCATGTTCGCAAGCGGCAGGGCATTTGAAATAATAAGGAATTCAATAGGATATACAGGCGCGAATGTGAAGATATGCGCCACTCACGGCGGCATAACCGTAGGAGAGGACGGAGCGAGCCACCAGACGTTCGAGGACATAGCTCTCATGAGGACAGTGCCCGGCATGACTGTAATAGTCCCCGGAGACGGCGTGTCTGCTGACAAACTGGTAAAAGCAGCCGTTGCCATGGACGGACCAGTGTATATGAGGCTGGGAAGATCCAAGATACCTGTGGTGTACGACGGCAGTGAAAATATATCCATAGGTAAAGCCAACAAACTCAGAGAGGGGAAGGACTTGTCCATAATCGCCGACGGCATAATGGTGAACGAAGGTCTGAAGGCTGCCGAAATGCTGAAAGCAGACGGTATAGAGGCTTCGGTGACGGATATGCATACGGTGAAACCTCTGGATGAGGAAGCAGTTCTGGAAGAGGCCGGAAAGACGGGAAGGATCCTGGTCGCAGAAGAACATTCAGTCATAGGCGGCCTCGGGAGCGCCGTTGCCGACCTGCTGATCCGGGAGATGCCTGTAAAGGCGGCTTTCATAGGGCAGCAGGACTGTTACGGCAGATCCGGGAAGCCCGACCAGCTGCTCAGCATGTACCACATGACCGCAGAGGATATAGTATCAAAGACTAAGGAGTTGGCAGGATAATGAGGGTAAGAGACGGGTATGCAAAGGATAAGGGAGCTTGGTGTGCTCTGAACAGGCCTGATATAGAGGAAAAGGAGGCCGATATCGTGATATTCGGCATACCTTTCGATGAAGGCGTCTCCTACAGGTCAGGGGCAAACATGGGACCTTCTACCCTGAGAGAAAACACTTTTTCATCGACACCATACACAGAAGACTTTGAATCCCTGACAGAGTTGAAAGTCCACGACGGAGGAGATTTCAAAGGGACCAGAGATGAGATATTTCCCGAAGTGGAAGAATATACGGAGATGCTGGTGAGGGAAGGGAAGTTTTTCACTATGGTAGGTGGCGATCACTCTGTGACCATACCGGTGCATAAAGGCATCGACGATGCTTTGGATGAGGAATTCGGCATAATCCACATAGACGCCCATTTCGATCTTTGCGATGAACTTGGGGGAGACGAGTTGTCCCACGGTTCCACGGAGAGAAGAGCCATTGAGCTGGATAATGTAGGCAGCACAGATAATCTGTATTTTATAGGCATAAGGTCTATCGAACCTGATGAATATCAGTTCAAAAGCAAGAATAAGGTAAATGTTTTCAATGCGAAAGCCTGTCATGAAAAAGACCCTGAGGAAATAGCCGGAAAAGTGGCAGAGCATATGGAACGATTCGATAAAGTTTACATAACACTCGATATCGACTGCCTTGAAGTAGGGTTCGCACCGGGAACAGGAACACCTCAGTTCGGAGGACTGTATCCCCGCCAAGTGTTGAGGATCCTCGAAATACTCTTTGAACGGCTTGATGTCATAGGCTTTGATGTGGTGGAAGTGGCACCTCCCTTAGACGCGCCGGCTCATACAGCCATGTTTGCCGCAAGGAAAATAATAACCGAAGTATGGGGTTTTTACGGAAAGAAGACCGGCAAGGTAAAAAGAGCGGATGGTTCGATATGAGCCTGTATATCAGAATTTGCGTATCTTGACGGCGGGTTTGTCCAAGAGAGCTCTGCGCAGTCTGTCCCATACGGCGTTGACGGTGTCTTTGAGGACTATTATGTCGCTGCCGAGAAATCTTGTTACGATGATGTTGTCATCCATGATCCCTGCGGCGAAATTGATCTCTCCGCTGTGTCCCATCGAGTTGAGATCATCTATAAGGCCATCAGGTATGGAAGGAGCGTGGGCATATATGGTGCCGTTACTCAGGAACCCTTCCATCAGACCCGGTTTTGACAGATCGAGCTTGTGGGGTTCGATACAGGCACGATCGTACAGTTTCAATTTTCCGTCTACATATATCTTAGTAAGAGAAGAATAGATGTCGTACCGGAAGACTTCACCCATGGAAACTCTCCCGGCCGTAGACATGTCAAAAGCTATGAGAGTGCTGTCTTTACACAGGTGGAACTCGTTTTCCTGATATGTCCTGGAGCCGCCGTAGGGCACGTTGTGTTCAGGGATATATTCCAGCACCGACCCCGAATGGAGTTCTGCCCTGTTGGATATTTCAGAATGTCCCTCATCGGATTTATAGAATTTGGTGGAAGAGGGGGTCGTGACCAGTGCGCGGGCATTGGGTTCCACAACGATATCGGTATACAGCTTGTCGTTTTGAAGTACCCCGCCGCTGGGATTGAGCATATAAACGAAAGCCGTACCGTCATCGTCCTGATAATGAGGTCTGAGTACCTGGAGAGGCAGCTTGTAATACTGTTTTGCCATATATGTGACGCCGTCGTCTCTTTTTCTGAATACCAGGGAAAGTTTTCCTGTTGCTCCCGACATGTTCTGCACCTGTTACATCTGTTGAAATGGCTGTTATATGATCACCACGGTCAAGTTGTGATGATATAGTTCGGATCGGTTTTGACCGTAATCACTCAGTATCCTCAAAAAGCATATCTTCACGTATCCACTTTATGACCCGGTCGAGTCCTGTGCCTTTGAAAAGGTCGGTAAAGACAAAGGGCTTGTCGCCTCTTTGAGCCTTGGTGTCCCTCTCCATCACGCCCAGGTCGCTGTGGACATAGGGAGCTATGTCTATCTTGTTGATCACCAGAAGATCCGATTTGGTTATCCCGGGGCCGCCTTTTCTCGGGATCTTTTCACCTTCACCTACGTCTATGACGAATATGAGGCCGTCTACCAATTCCGGGCTGAATGTGGCTGCCAGATTGTCGCCTCCGCTTTCGACGAATATGATGTCGAGATCGTCAAAACGGGAGAGCATCGTGTCTATAGCATCCAGGTTCATGGATATGTCTTCACGGACGGCGGTATGAGGACATCCGCCGGTTTCGACGCCCAGTATACGATCTTCCGGCAGGGCCTGGGCCCTGGTCAGGATAAGGGCGTCCTCTTTGGTGAATATATCATTGGTGATGACTGCGATCTCATAGTCATCGCGCATTTCTTTACAAATCTTCTCTATAAGTGCGGTCTTTCCTGAACCTACAGGTCCGCCTACGCCTATTCTTACAGGCTTTCTCATAAGATATCCTCCTCATATGTATGAAATAGGGTCACTCGGCCGCCGGTTCACGACATATACAGTCTTACCGGCAGGTTCTCGTGTTGTATGCTTGCTATATCGAGTCCAGGCGCAAAATTTGTCATTTCTTCGACAGGTGTCATCATGCTTTTTTCGGCCGCCTGTGTCATTTGCGGCCGTATGTCCATGAGTATCTTCTGGGCCTGGGTATTGCCTAAAGGTATGAGTTTTACGGCACTTTGTGCCAGAATGTTGACTGCCCCGAATACGAAAGCCTCCACAGAGTCTTTGAGGGGTATATCCAAGCGCCGGCACACGGCGCCGTAAGCGACGGGATATGATATGCCGTCGGTTTTATATATCCTGAAAAGATCCGTCAAATAGCTGTCGTCAATGATTTCCGCTGCTATCCTGAGAAAGGCTTTTCCCATCCTCAGTGAAGATTCCCTGCTTTCTTTTGTGACTTTCGAAGCAGTGCTCAGTTCCTCGAGGGTCATCATATCTTCCATATCATCGGAAGAAGCAAGTTCGTATGCTCTGCATACCACAGGTCCTTCACAGGAAGAGATCGTCGATCCCAGATAGGTGTAGAGAAAATCCCTGAAGGAATCTTCATCGCGGACCTTTCCGTTGGAAACATAAGTTTCGAGTCCGCAGGACTGCGTAAACCCACCGGAGGGAAAAGTCCCTCCGGCGATCTGCATAAGATAAAATAATTTTGAGTCCGACATAATTTGCTCCTGTAGCTTCAACCATGATGATCATGGCTGTGACTGTGATGTCCGGTGGAATGAGATGCTCTTTCGCCGTCAAGTTTTCGGTCGCACCTTTTGTATCCGACTCCGATACCTTCGATTATTTTTTCGATAGCTGCAGAGTAGGGTACTACTATGCAGTCATCGTGGATATAAGCAGGGTGGTGCATATTGCCTATATTGAAAGCGGCTTTCGCCCACTGCCTGTTTCCCGAGGGCCGTATCTCCAAAGCATCTTCTTCTGCAAGGTCGACGACGATGATCTTATCCTCATCTTTGTACAGCACATCCATAGGGTGCATGTGCTGGCCGTGAGGAAGTGACACGGCCAGCGATGTGCCCTCTTCTGTGGTAAGTTTTTGGTGCGGCCGTGACATGGCCTCGTGGTCTAATATCACCCATTCTGTTTTGAGTTGATCAAATTCCATATCGGACAGTTTGCCGAGTATTCTTTCCACTATTATCATGTGCTCATCATACCTTTCAAAACAAATCGAGTCAAACTGTAACTCCCCTATATGCAACCAGCATATCTATCTGAAAAAGTATTTTTGAGCCAGCGGCAACTCGGTAAAAGGCTCGCATGTGATATGCTCTCCGTTTATATATACCTTGTATGTCTCCGGGTCCACTGTTATCTCCGGACAGTAGTCGTTCCTTATCATATCTTTTTTCAATAGATGTCGTGTGTTTTTCACCGGAAGAAATTTCTTGGCGGATCCGGGGATATCCTTAGCGATACCGTTATCTATGGCAGCCTGGGTCACGAATATCTTGCAGTGTCTGGAAATAGCGCTGGCCGAAGTAGTGGCATACTGTGCTCTGTAGATCATGGGTTCGGCTATCTCGATGGAAGCATTCACATCTCCTGAAGGGGAGTAGAGAATGAGTCCGTCTTTGAAGACCATTGCGGCCTTCGCTCCGAAGAATGCGGGATCCCAGAGAACCAGATCAGCCATCTTTCCGGGCTCTATGGATCCTATATATTCGTCTATACCATAGGTGATAGCCGGATTGATGGTATATTTCGCGATATACCTCAACACTCTTTCGTTATCATTATCTCCTTTTTCTTCAGGCAGGGGACCTCTCTGCTGTTTCATCTTTGAGGCCAGCTGCCAGCACCTCAATATGGATTCTCCCACTCTTCCCATTCCCTGTGAGTCAGAACCCATCATGGAAATAGCGCCCATGTCATGGAGGACGTCCTCAGCAGCGATGGTCTCGCCTCTTATACGGGAGTCAGCAAATGCTACGTCTTCGGGGACCTTGGGGTTGAGATTGTGGACAGCCATTATCATGTCCAGATGCTCTGCCACCACATTTACGGTATACGGATTCGTGGGGTTGGTGGAGGAGGTGAGTATGTTAGGCACTCCGCATACCTTTATGATATCGGGTGCATGGCCTCCGCCTGCGCCTTCCGCATGATATGCGTGGATGGTCTGGCTGCCTATGGCACCTATGGTGCTTTCCACGAAACCGGCCTCGTTGAGAGTATCAGTGTGTATCTGCACCTGGAAGTCGTATTCATCGGCAACGTCCAGACATGATCTTATGACTGCAGGAGTCGCCGCAAAGTCTTCGTGTATCTTCATGCCTATGGCGCCGTAAAGAGCCTGCTCCACTATGGCTTCCGGTTTGCTGGAATTCCCTCTTCCCAGGAACCCTGCGTTCACCGGAAGGGTCTCGTGGGACTCTATCATGTCATAAAGGTGGAGAGGGCCGGGAGTTTCCACGCTCATGACCTTGGTACCGGTACCGCCGCCTATCATGGTGGTGAGTCCGTTGGCCATGGCTTCCCAGACCTGTGCCGGTGATTCAAAGTGTACGTGACCGTCTATACCGCCTGCAGTCACTATCATACCCTCCACAGGAACTATCTCTGTACCTGCTCCCAGAGCCATACCGGGAGTGATGTCCATGGTATCAGGATTCCCGGACTTGCCTACGCCGACGATCTTTCCGTCTTTTATGCCTATGTCACCTTTGACTATGCCAAGGACCGGGTCTATTATCACGGCGTTGGTGATGCACACATCCAATATGCCGTCATCTTTCACAGTCTTGCCGGATTGTTGTCCCATGCCGTCACGAAAACTTTTTCCGCCACCGAAGAATATCTCGTTGCCGTATGTATCGGCGGAATAATCTTTTTCTATCTCGATCACCAGTCCCGTATCAGCCAAATGTATCTTGTCACCGGTAGTGGGACCGCACAGATCGCAGTATTCCTGTCTTGATATTTCAAATGCCATTATTTGTCACCTCCTGATCCCAGCTCGGCCTCTGCAGCCGCAAGGGCGGCTTTTTTCACAGATTCGTCTGTGGTGTCTCCCATAGTCCAGCCTCTGAAACCGAATGCTTTACGTTCTCCGGCATAGGGTATGAGACTGACTTTCCTGTCTTCACCGGGCTCGAACCTTACAGCTGTGCCTGACGGAACGTCAAGGCGTCTGCCGAAAGCCTTTTCCCGGTCGAATTTCAGGGCGGGGTTAGCCTCGAAAAAATGGTAATGGGAACATACCTGGATACAGCGATCGCCGGTGTTGGTCACGGTGATCTCTATCGCTTCTTTACCTTTGTTTATAGTTACAGGTTCATCTTTCAATATGACCTGACCGATCTCGTATTTCATATTTATCCCTCCAATCAACTCATGGATACGAGCTCATCCCAAGGGATGGCATCCTGGCGTTTTTCAAGTCGTACGGGATCTTGGACGGAAAGGAGTTTGTTTCCATCAGGAAGGAGGACCTCAATCCTTATGACCGGCATGAGGCTCGGTGTTCCCTCCATAACATCTTCCAAAGTTATGATCTTGGATCCGGCGTCTATGAGATCTTCCAGAGAGCTTTTTCCGTCCCTTGCTCTTTCCAAAAGCTCATCGCAGATTATGGCGATGGCTTCAACATAGTTCAGTTTTACGCCTCTTTTCCACCTCTTCCTTGCAAGATCTGCAGTGCTGTATATCAAGAGACGTTCCTGTTCTTTAACGGTAAGTTTCATGGTGCTGTGCCTCCTCGCTGTTCCAACATCGGCCTCAGACAGGGCAGATGCCGGATCGTTGATGTTTATTCTTTAGAAAAGGCCTGCAACGGACAGGCCTTTTCTTCTGTTGATCGGTTATATTACTGTCGGATCGTTGTTGTTTACGTTACCAAACGAATCCTGCGATCGTGAACATGACTATGGCTATGACTACAGGCAGCACCAGTATAGGTAGTGTGGTCTTCATGTACTCGTGGTTGCTGCATCCTGTAACTGTAGCTGCCAGGGTCGCTGCGTCTCCGTAGAAGCAGGCGTGGCTTCCGAATGCTCCGGCAGATACTATTGCACCGCCGACGATGAGGGGATTGCCTCCCAGAGTCACCGCCAGAGGCAGGAGTATGGGAGCAGCTATGGTCATGGTGCCCCAGAAGCTTCCGGTAGACATAGCTATGGCTCCACAGATTACGAAGGAGATGACCGGTACAAGGTTCGCGCTCAGAACTGGTTCTGCAACACCTATAACATACTCGGTCATGCCCAGTTCAGCGTTGGCTGCCTGGAGGACATAAGCGCAAAGCACGATGGCTGTTACAGGGACCATGTCTTTGAATCCTTCGATGGATGCATCACAGAACTCGGTAATAGTCATCTTCTTTGCAGGCACATACATTATGAGACATGCGGCAAAACCGACGGCCATTCCAACGAGGATGTCGCCCAGCCATATGGTCAGAGCGATTATTATACCCATAGGTACGATGAAGAACCAGGGGCTGCTTGCCTCGACGTCCTGATAACCTTCTGTCTGCTCATGGGTCTTGTGATAGTTGGGGGAGAAAACATCGCCGGCTTCGGCTCTTTTTTCTGCCGCTCTCATAGGGCCCCATGTAGGGATAATCTTGTAACCGATAAGGGGAACTATTAATACAGCTGCCCAGGCGTAGAACAGGAAGGGCAGTGTGTCCACATAGGCGCTGAGGCCCTGACCCTCTGCTGCGATACCGTTTTCCTCATAGAGGCCCTGCATGAGTATAGCCCAGGATGATACGGGCACCAGTACGCATACGGTAGCTCCTGTGGAGTTTATGGCATAAGCCATGAGCTCTCTGGGGATCTTGTTTTTATCGCCGATCTCTCTCATGGCAGCTCCCACAGCCAGGTTGTTGAGGTAGTCGTCGATGAATACCAAAATACCTAAGATCCATGTGATGAGTATGGTGGAGCCTCTGGATTTCGCCACTTTAGCGCCCCATGATGAGAAACCGAGGGCACCGCCGGATTTTTCCAGAACGGCAACAACCATTCCAAAGAATCCGAAAACCAGAATGAACCAGGCGTTTTCCGAAACGACTGTGGAAAGTCCATTGAGGTATTCGATGAAGAATGAACCTTTGAAAGCGATAAGGTAACCCAAAAGGCCGCCTACGATCAGAGGTTCAACGGTTCGCTTCGTTACTATAGCGACTACTATGGTGCATATAACAGGAAGCAAACTGATGATTCCATAAGATTCCATAATAACCTCCTAAAATACAATAGTGAATAAGACAGTTAAAACAATAAGTTTTACAACGAGGGTAAAAGCAAGAGGCGTGCCATTTCAAAAAAGTTTAAAAATTCAACGCTTTCAAGAAAATTTGAGTAAAAAGTTATGTAAGCGATAACTTACACTGATGGCAAAGAGTTTGAAAATCCCAGAAAATTTTAGCAAGTTAAAGAGGTGTAAGTTTACACGAACTGTGTAAGCAAAAACTTACGGATGTTTTTTGCCGTGGGTATTCATGCCCAAACGATCCATTTTCTGATATAGAAGAGGGCGCGAGATCTTGAGCATCTCTGCGGCTTTTGCCTTGTTCCCGCCGCTTCGCTCAAGAGCCTGTAAGATGAGTTTCCTTTCAAGAGCATGTTTTGCGTCCTCTATGGGGTTGGACAGAGTCTCGTCAAGGATCACGCCGTTGGCATCGGGGATGTATATGTCAGACGCTTTCAGGACACCGTCTTTGGAGAAGGCAAGGGCGCGTTCTATGACGTTTTGGAGTTCACGGACATTTCCCGGCCAGTCGTATTGGGAAAGTTTGTCATAAACTCCGTCGGTTATGGTAACATTGGGTTTTTTCATCAGTTTGCCGTAAGCTTCTGTGAAAAGGGGAGGGATCATGATGGGGATGACGTGGAGCCTGTAAAAAAGATCCTCGCGGAACTTGCCGAGCTTTACAAGCTCACGCATGTCCTGGTTCGTGGTTACGATTATCCTGGTATCTATAGGTATGTTCTCTTCGCTTCCCAGTTTTTCCACCTCTCCTTCCTGGAGGACCCTGAGGAGTTTGGGCTGTATACTGAGAGGCATCTGGTTCATTTCATCAATAAAAAGCGTGCCTTTATCGGCGAGCTGGAACTTCCCGCTCTTGCCCTCTTTACGGGCCCCGGTGAAGGTGCCCGGTTCATATCCGAAAAGTTCTGACTCTGCCAGGTTTTCCGGAAGGTTGGCGGCGTTTATTTTGATAAAGTTGTTTTTGGAACGTCTGCTCAAGCCGTGTATGGCATGGGCGACCAGTTCTTTACCGGTGCCGGTCTCGCCGTACACAAGTATGGGGGAATCGGTCTTCGCAGCGTTTTGTATTTCTTCCTTCAGTTTGGTCACGGCCGGGGAGATCCCCAGGATATTATTCAGGGAATACTTATTTTTGTTGAGTTGGTGAGTTATCTCACCGTCAAGGTCCTTGAGTTCCCTGTCCAGGAAACTGGCATAACCGTCTGCCAGCTCG
>CASDUO010000008.1 GCA_949284065.1 uncultured Bacillota bacterium | reverse complement strand
TAGAGAGAGTTTGTGTGCATTGTGCTCTTTTATTTTACAAAAAAACAGAATGCTGGGGTGGAAGTTTTATCTTCCCACCCCAACATTTATTATAGAACCCTCTTTTGTCACATCGTTTTTAACGGATCCCTGATCACCTTTCGTATATGATATTCCCGTCCATTACGGTAAGGTCGACCTTTCCTTTCCTGATCCTGTCAGGATCTTCTCTGAAGGGATCCATATCCAGCACTATCACATCGGCAAGCTTCCCTTTTTCCAGGGTGCCAAGCTCGTCTTCACGCCCTACACCATATGCGGAACCTGCAGTGTAATATTTTATCACCTCTGCCACTGACAATTTCTGGCTGGGGTTCCATCCCCCTTCAGGAAGTCCGTCATCATGGACGCGTGTAACGCCCCTGTGAAGCGCAAAGAAAGGATCGTTGCTCACTACCGGACAGTCACTTCCCAAAGCCAGCATGGAACCGGCATCCAACATGTCTCTGAAAGGCCAGGTCTTTCCTGCTCTTTCCTCTCCAAGGACAGTTCTGTATTCTTCTCCTTCCCATGTAGGCATCAGTCCCAGATGTTCCGGCTGTACGGATGCCACTATGTTCAGTCTGCCCATCCGCTCAACATCTTTTTCCTTCGGTGTCTCTATATGTTCCAATGCATGACGATTGCCCCGGTCTCCATATTTATCCATGGCATCTTCTATAGAATCCACGGCAAATTCTATGGCTCTGTCTCCTATGGCATGGAGCTTTATCCAGAATCCTGCTTCGTGTCCTCTCTGTATGCCTTCATACAGTTTTTCCGGTTCGCTGAGGGGTTCTCCCACATTTCCGGGAGCATCGGTATATTCTTCTTTCATCCATGCGGTATGAGTGGTCACCACTCCGTCGATGAACTGCTTGAGCATATGGCACTTCACCTTTTCGGTGTCATACATCTCTCTGTCTTTTTTTGCCTCTTCCAAGTCGCCGAGCATGTCAGCCGCCGTGCATATCCTCAAAGTGAGTTCTCCTGCGTCTTCCAGCTCCTTATATATCCTGGGTCTGCCCAGATTCCTGCCGAAATACGGACGCACATCGACCAGGGAAGTTATTCCCAGGGTCTTTGCGTTTTCCATAAAGGCTTTCAGTCTTTCTTTTTCCTCATCGTCGGTGAAGTCATAGGCATAAGGTACCACCAGTTCCATAGCCGTTTCGTACAGGAACCCTGTAGGCTCTCCGTTTTCATCTTTCGCTATCTCTCCGCCTACCGGGTCTTTGGTATCCCGTGTTATACCTGCGATCTCCATGGCCTTCGTGTTCACCCACGCGCCGTGAGCCTCTGAATTGAGGAGCATCACGGGCTTATCGGGGAAGTATTTGTCGAGGCTTGCCTTCGTGGGAAGTTCATGGTTGTCCCAGAACACATGATACCAGTTGAATCCATAGACCCACCTTCCCTTGGAATCCGATTTGTTATAGTGTTCCCATACCATCTTTGCGGCTTCCTCTTCGGACTTTGCCTCTCCCAGGTTGGCATTGTTGGCACAAAGTCCGCCCAACACCAGATGGGTATGGCTGTCATGGAACCCCGGCATGACGAGCCGTTCTCCCGCATCGTACACCATAGTCTCAGGACCTGTGAATTCGTCGATCCCATCATATCCTTTTTTGACTTCGATTATCTTGTTGCCCCCGATGGCCACATATCCCGAAAAAGGTTCTGTGCTTACGCTGTCGAATAGGGCTTTTCCTTTGATTATCAGATCTGCTTTCATTTTTTCTCCTTGTTTTGGTAATCCTATATGTTCGCCATCATCGATGCCTGCATTCACTGAACGTCGTTCTCCGGTCTTACGAACTGTTTTCGATATATTATAACTCTCGTGAGCTCCACGGTAAATACCGTTTACTTCACCAGCAATTTCTTTATCCCCTGTTCCAGTCCCCCTAAAGAAAGCTCGAACATGGGGAACAGTTTCCTTATCTCTTCACATGTGGTGGCTCCGTACATATGCTCCCACCTGTTTTTCGGTATGGGGTTGAGCCAGATCTGTTTTTTGAATCTCCGTTTGAATTTTCCCAGCCAGTCTATGCCCAATTCATCATTGTAAAGTCCCACCACCACGTTGCCGCCTTTCCTGAAGAGCTCAGAGGGCGCCATGGCTGCATCTCCCACGAATATGACCTTGTACTCGCTGTCCAGCTTTGAAAAGACCCACTGCGTGTCGACCCATTCACCTATGCGGCACCTGGGAGTTTTATAGAGTTTGTCATATATGCAGTTGTGGAAATAATAAACCTGCAGATCCTTGAAATGGTTCGATTTCCTCAATGCCTGAAAAAGCTGATTGCACAAATGGGAAAACCTGAGCATGGATCCGTCAGAATCCATCAAAAGCAACACTTTTACAGTGTTCTTCCTGGGCTTTTCGTATACCAGCTCCAGTCTACCTCCGTTATCACATGTCTTATCTATGGTCTGATCCACGTCCAGTTCCGTTTTCTGCGCATCCACTCTGGAAGAATATTGTCTCAACTTCCTGAAAGCCATCTGGAACTGCCTTATATCTATTATGGTATCGTCGCGAAAGTCACTGAACTTCCTCTCTCCTGCTATCTGTACAGCAGTCCTGTGGCGGCTTTCTCCTCCGGTCCTTATGCCTCTCGGGTTATATCCTCCTCTTCCCTGTGTGGATGTTCCGCCTGTCCCGATCCATTTGTTCCCTCCGTCATGCTTTTCTTTCTGGTTTTCTATACGGTCTTTGAATCGCTTAAGCAGTTCATCCAGTTCTAACAGGAAATCATCCATCACCTCTTTATCATTTATATCTTTTTCCCGCTCGTCCTGTTTCAACCACTCCCAGAATTTTTCAGGAAGGTCCTCCGAACTTTCTATACCTGCAAAATACTGGGAAAAAGCCACATCCAGCTTGTCATAATCAGATTCGGATGTGACGAGTACGGATCTGCACAGGTAATAGAACCTGGTCAGGCTGGAGCCTGCCAGATCCTTGTCCATGGCCTCCATCAAAGTCATCCACTGATTCAGCGTGACCTTCAACCCTATTTCTCTCAGAAGGTAAAAAAACTCCAAAAACATAAGCTACCAGTTCCTCAGGGAATATCCCTTGGTCTTGATCTCCTTCATAACATCTATATCCTGGTTTTTCTTGAGCAAGACTCCTACAAAAGGCATTTTCTCCGAAAGATCATCTATTTCCACACCGCTTATCATAAGCGCCTGTATCCAGTCCAAAAGTTCTGAAGTGCTGGGCTTTTTCTGCACGTCATCCATTTCCCTGAGCTTATAGAAGGCCTCTACAGACTTGTCCACGAGCTTTTGGTCCAGATCTCCGTAATGCACCCTTATTATCTCTCGCATCTTCTCTTCGTCAGGGAATTCTATATAGTGGAATATGCACCTTCTGAGAAAAGCATCCGGCAGTTCTTTTTCCGCATTGGAAGTTATTATGACTATAGGCCTGTGCTTCGTCTTTATGGTCTCCTTTGTTTCGTTTACATAAAATTCCATCTTGTCAAGTTCCCACAAAAGGTCATTGGGGAACTCTAAATCTGCCTTATCTATCTCATCTATGAGCAGGACCACCTGCTCCTCCGCCGTGAATGCCTCTCCCAGCTTCCCGAGCTTTATATACTGCCTTATATCGGCCACGTCCCCTTCTCCGAACTGGCTGTCATATAATCTCTGCACCGTATCATAAACATATAGGCCGTCATGTGCCTTGGTAGTGGATTTTATGCTCCACACTATGAGCTTTTTCCCCAGAGCATCTGAGATGGACTGAGCGAGCATAGTCTTCCCCGTGCCCGGCTCTCCCTTTATCAATAAAGGCTTTTTCAACGCTATAGCGACATTGACTGCGTTCATCAGTTCTTCCGTCGCCACATAATCTTCACTGCCCCTAAAAAGCTTCATTTCTTTCATGTTCTGCTCCCTTTCCGATCCCTGTTGTTTCTCCGTTCCATCCTTGTGTTTCATTGTCAAAAAAACCGTGACTCCTGTCCCGGCACCCAGGCTACAGCCCGATGATCAGAGGTACCAGTATAGGTACTGCTATGCTCAATGTCATTCCCGATATGAAGGAATACACGGCTATATTGGCATTTGTAGACCTTTCCACTATGGGAAGGCAGACATCCATTGCGGCAGCTCCCGGAAGGGATGTGGTCTCGATGAACCCCACCCTTTTCGCCACCACAGGGATCAATATTATGCCGATGAGTTCCCTCATCACGTTGTGTAAAAATGATATGGCGCTTATCTCCGCCGAATACTGTGTCAGTATCACCGGTGCTAAAGTATACCACCCGAAGCCGGCTCCTACAGCCATAGCTTCCCTGACACTCATAGGCAGGAACATCGCTCCCACCAGACAACCGGCCATGGTTCCGAGTATTATGGCAAAGGGGAATATCAATATCCTCCAGCCCACTTTCTTGAAATTTTTTACAAGATCCTCATCGCTGCCCAGGTCTATGCCTACAAAGAAAAGCAAGATACACAGTCCTATGACCAGGGTGTACTCAGTAGAATCTATGAACCATTCGGGCAGGAAAAAATATCCTGACACCATACCTACCGCTACGGAGGCGATTATTATCTTAGTCATCTCCCTTCACCCCCTCTTTGTTTATACCCAATATCTTGCGGCATATAAAAACTGCGGCAACACTTCCGACCAGCACCAGAGCAGTCAGGATGAAAGATGTGACCCCTATGGTACTTATTCCCTCAATTACTTCCCTGTCTGCGCCCAGTCGTGTGCCCATCAAAAAGACCAGCACCCCTATGGCTATCGCCTGGACTTTACCGGTCCATTTCAACTGGATACCTTTTTTTCTGAATCCCACACCTACGAGATAGCCCGTAAAAGTTATCCCCAGGTACAATGCAAGCAGTGACAAGTTATCCCTCCATTCCGCCTTGCCATATTACGAAGTAGATTTCCCTATTAATTCAAACCGCTCGACCCGGCACACATCCGGATCAGGCGGTCGTTGGTGAGACACCTGGCCATTTCCGTAGCATACACAGAGCCCTACAACCATTGATTTTACAGACTTTTGTATGTACCACCATGCACCTTGCCCCACGTTACGCCCCATGAAAATAGCATAACAGAGATTAGCGTTTCTCTCGCTATGCTACGATCGTGCAACACGATTATATCAGACACATACCGATAAAAAAAGCCCCGAATTCCTCCGGGGCATTGTTAGTATAGTGTTTTTATCTTGTTGTCCTTGTCTTTGAGAGCTTGCTCCACTCACCATAGTATCTCACACCATCGACTTTCACTATGCCTCTCACCTTCACGGTGTATCTGGTATCGGCCTTCAGATTTTTGATGGTGGTCCTGTAGTTCTTGGTGCTGGTCATCTTGGTCTTCCACCCATCTCCGCTGTTTGTCACTCTCCATGCGAACTGGTAGCCTGTGATGCCCCCTGCACTCTGGTCTCTGGATGTGACCACCATGCTGTTCCTCCTCGTCGTCACTTTGTTTATGGCGCCTCTGTAAGGTCTTATGAGGATATCCTTAGTCACGGAAAGTCCTTCGAGGTCGTCCATACCTTCTATCACCACACTGCCTATGCCTGCCTTTATGTTGTCCTCATATCCGAGGATATAGTCCTCTCCCTCTGTAAATCCTTCAAGTCCTGATCTCACCTTGGGAGTCTTGGGCTTTTTGTTGTAGTAGAACTCATCCCTGGTGAGCTCTATATCAGGCTCCGTGGCCTCGAATGCAGCCCGTTTAGCAGCCATATATGCGGCCTCTGCAGCCTCTATCTTTTTCAGTGTGGTCTCCAATATCATCCCATATGCGGGATGCTCTGTTATGACTTTCTCGTATGCCGCCCTTGCCTCCTCGATGGTGGCTTTATCACCCGCATCGAAACCTATGTCGGAAATATCAGGTATCTGCATTGCCTCTATCATGACATCAGTGACTTCGGAAGGGGTTGTAGGCGTATCCAACACCGGTATGGTCTGTGTCTCAGTCGTACCGCAAACGCTACACTTACGCTCTTCTTTACCCTCTTTTGTATATGTAGGTGCTTCTGTCTCTACCCACTCTCCCCATGTATGGTCTTTCTTAGGGGTGGTCTCTGCTACCTCTACATCCTCGCAAACTGCACATATGTGAAACTTCGACCCTTCTTTTTCACATGTGGCTTCTGTTTCCTGCCACTCTCCCCATGTGTGGGCTTTCTTAGGGATAGCTTGGTCCTTTTCTATGGTTTTTTCACAGTCCGTACATACAGTATCTCCCGTGTGGCCTTCTTCCTTGCAGGTCGAATCTTTCCCACCCACTATCTTCCTGTTAGGGTGCATCGGGATCTCCTCAGCCCTTACGGGCTCATTACACAGATTACAGCACCAAGCCATTTCGCCTGCTTGCATACACGTGGCTTTTGTGATCACCACACTGTGTTTCCCTGATTGATGCTCGCACTCACCTGTGGCAAATACGGTATTTACCGGTGTTAGCCCTGCCACGAGGCAAAGGCTCAGCAATATGCTGATGGTCTTTCTCTTCAGTTCCACTTTACATCCTCCTTGTATTCTTCTGCCGTCTTCTTCTCACTGCCTGTATGAGCTCCTTCTCCATATGTCTGTCCTCTCAGTTTTTCCACTGTCTGTGAGATTATGTATGAAGTCCTGCATCTCGGTCAAGCCTCTTTCTCCGTTTTCAGTCACATCTCCGCCTGATGTAAAGGGGTTGGTTCTGTCCCTTATTCTATATCCCTTTCCTGCCTCTCTGCAATACCCTTTTTTCGTTTTTTTAGGTATTATTCTTATGTACACATAATACGATTTCCTGCAATAAAAAACCTTTCTTCAGGGATATTTATTTTAACTTTTTGTCCTAGCATTACGTATATTTCTTCTTTGATGGGCAAATCTCATGCTTAGGGTCATACCAAATTATTCTAAAAATACCTGCATCCAAAATTTCCCAAAGCTGTTCTTTATTATCCAATGACAAAGAAAATATTTCATCTTCGTGAATCTGCAGTTTCCCTAATCTACTTCGAGCATCCTTGATGAGATCATCTCCAGGTACGTTGTGATTGCTTGTATTATTAGAGTTTTTTCCATTCCTTGTCATAGAATAGATTTCTGTCCATCGCATTCTCTCGAAGACCACCAGAGAGGTGTAGATGCACGTTACAGAAAAATGAAATGCTTAAAAACGTAAAAAACTTATGATGTTGCCCCATTTTTGCCCCACACCACCCTTTTCAGGATATCAAAAAACCTCGTAATCGTTGAAATTTCAACAATTCGAGGTTTTTAGTTTGGTGAGGCACCTGGGATTCGAACCCAGAACCGACAGATTCGAGATACTCCTTTTGGTTGTTGTTTTTTTAGTCAGAAACATTATATCAAAGTATCTCTCTCTTTATCTTTTATTCTGTAACATATGTCTTATCACATTACATACATATCCCTTGATACCCCTTTTCATCCATCTTTCCTGTTCCGGATATCGGTCTTATATTGCCGTTATTTTTCCTACAGCATCTTGCCAAGTTCTCCTGCAAGACCGTCCAGCCAGTCTCCCTCAAAGAGCTCTATGAGACCGCGATCACAGGCCGTTGCCAGCGAAGGCTCTATAGGTATCCTCCCAAGCAGATCTATACCGTAGTCATCGGCCACTTCCTGTACGTGGCTTCCTCCGAATATCTTTATCTCTTCTCCGCACTTGGGACATTCCACATAGCTCATGTTCTCCACGATACCTATTACCGGCACCTTCATCATGGCCGCCATGTTGACTGCTTTCTCCACTATCATGCCCACCAGTTCCTGGGGGGATGCGACTATTACTATGCCATCGACAGGCAGGGATTGGAAAACCGTAAGGGGAACATCCCCCGTGCCGGGAGGCATGTCAACGAAAAGAAAATCCAAATCGCCCCATACGACATCTGACCAGAACTGTTTCACGAGACCAGCGATCAGCGGACCTCTCCAAAGTACTGGATCTTCAGGGTTCTCCAAAACGAGATTGGCCGACATGAGTTTTATCCCGGTCTTGCTCACATTAGGCAGCAGTCCCTCGGAATTGGCTGCGGCCTGGACCTCCGATCCGAACATCTTCGGTATGGACGGCCCGGTTATATCGGCATCCAGTACGCCGCATTTGTATCCGGCTCTCTGGCTCATTACCGCACACATGCCTGTAACCAGGGATTTACCTACGCCTCCTTTTCCGCTGACTACCGCTATTACCTTTTTCACATCAGTGGAATCAAGAGGCTTCTCCAACAGACTTTTAGGATCCCTTTCTCCGCAGGACTCGCTGCACGAACCGCAGTCATGGTCACATCCGCTTGCAGGATTGTTTCTTTCATCGCTCATTTTGTTTTCCTCCTCTACATCAGGTGCATCGACATCAGTCTTCTTTTTTTATGTTTTGAAACCCTTCTCCCAAGGCCCATACATTATCGACCTGTATCATCGTCACAAAAGCGTTCGGATCTATCTTGGCGATCTCCCGGCGCACATATACACACTCTCTCGGAGAGCACAAAAGTCTCATTTCCGCATATGTGTTATGTGTATACTCTCCAACCACTTTCGTGGTGGTCACGCCCCGCCTTATGTCTTCCAGTATGAATTTACTCAGTTCCTCCCTGTTCTCCGTTATGATTTCAAGCTGGACGATCTTGGACTCGAAACCGTACATGACTACATCTATGGTCTTGCTCACTATGACTTGGGTCACCAAAGCGTACAGGGCTATGTTCCTGCCGAACACGAAAGCCGATCCTATTATTATGATACCGTCTATGACTAGCAGTATCTTGCTTTGAGACACATGGGGCAGGAACTTCTTCCTTATTATCTTTGCCAGTGAATCGGTCCCGCCATATGAATATCCGCGCCAAAAGGCTATGCCCACGGCCACCCCTGAAAATGCGCCGCAGAATATGGCGGCCAGTATCATGTCCTTTTCCTCCAGCAATTCCACATGGAATCGTTCGAATATGAAAAGGACCACCGGATACATCACGCTCAAAACGATGATCTTTTTTACCTCATTCGATCCGAGGGAAATCGCCACAATGATCACTATTATCAGACAGAGCAGATAATATATGACGGAAAAATCCAGACTGACATAGTTCTGTACCATTCTGGAAATACCGGTTATACCTCCGGATGTGAGTCCGTTTGGTATCATCACCGCCACCGTGGAAAAAGATCCCGCGGAACAGGCCAAAAACAGCAGCGCCATGTCTGCGGCATAGCGCTTTATATTTTCTTTGCTCAGCTTCTCCCTAAAGGTTTTTTTCATGCTTTTCTTTCTATCCACATCATTCATATATTTATAGCTTTTCTGATCTGATTGCCAAAGATATCTACCGCACGCAGGCCTATGGATCCCACGTTTTGGATATCCTCTACGAATCCGGTGTATTCCGTTTCGATGGTCTTCCCTTCTCTGATAAATACTTTTTCTGCGTTTTGCAATTTCCCGTTGTGGCTCAGATCCAAACTCCACTGGTCTATAAAATCCAGAGAATTGTTTTTCAGTACTTGTCTCACCTTTTCCCTGTTCTTGTCATCTAAGGGAAGGCTTTCCGGGTCTATATCGTAGGACAGCAGTCTTATGCTGAGTTTCTTCATATCGGATACCGCTACATCCTCTAAAGATACCTCATATTCCAATTTGAAATCCGGAACGTCTATGCCTTCCTGATACTCAAGGAGAAAGCTTCCCTTATTCTTCACGATCCTCTTTTCTGAGGTCCCTATGGCCATCTGTCCCATATCGCAGCATATCCAATTGAGCTCTTTCTTCTGCGCTGCCGCCGCCAGAGTGCCGGCTCCGGAGAAAAAGTCGCCGCAAAGGTCTCCGGGTTTCGTACAACATTCCAGTATGCGTTCCAAAAGGGCTTCCGGTTTCTGTGTAGCATAGCCTGTCCTCTCGGCCGACGTGCGCCCTACCATGTCTATCTCCCACACATCCTTCATATTTACCATGGTATACCATCCCAGCTCGTCCTTGTATTCCTTTACACCTTTGAATCTGTACGGCTTATATCCTCTGTTGTATGACTTTTCTTTAGGCACATGAAAATCATGCTTCTTTCCCTTACGGTAAAAAAGCAGCGTATCATGTTTCCTGCTGAAATGATGCTTGCTGGTACCGCCGGATTTGTATTTCCATATTATCTCATTG
Organism: uncultured Bacillota bacterium; assembly: GCA_949284065.1. Lineage (GTDB taxonomy): Bacteria > Bacillota > Clostridia > Peptostreptococcales > Anaerovoracaceae > CASDUO01. The sequence goes on along the minus strand of CASDUO010000008.1, from coordinate 57,742 downwards.
ACAAAATTATCCATGCCGAATATCTCATCCATGATGACTTTCACATAATGTACGACATGCCAGTCAAGATGGATCCACACAGAGCCTTCTTCCGACAAGAGTTCTCTCATGAACAGGAGCCTTGTAGTGAGCATCTCAAGATAATCCTCAATATCAGACGATCTGTGGTCCTCATAGGCGGTAGAATGTATCATGATATCCTCTTCTCCCACCTTCATCTTTGTATTCGCACGATAATTGTTTTGCGAGAAGAAAGGCGGGTCTATATATATCAATTTGAACCTTCCTCCATAACCATCGTCCAAAAGTGTTTTCATGTACCGGAGATTATCACCCTTCACCAATCTGTTTCCCCTGTATTTCAAATGAGCATCAAAAGGCGGGAGCCCTGCGTCTCCGTCGTATACTTCAACGGGATAAAAACTTCCCGCCTCGACCTTTTCAAACTCTTTTTTGCTTTCCTCTATTATCTGCAAAAGAGATTTTGTCAAACCCATTCTTCTCCTCCACACACAGAAAAAAAGTCACCTCAAACAGTGTCCGCTATTTTTGGTGCGCTTTTCGTACATCTGGATCCTTATTTTTCTTCTCCGGTATCGAAGCCTACTGCGATCATCGCTATAGCAAGCACGACGGCCAGACCCACTCTGAACTTTCTCATGTCATCACCTTTCTCACATTATCAGGACGATAATCGTCTCTCGCCCACCGTTTCGATTATACAACCTTGAGGCTGTCTTGTGAACCCTCATGCGGCCGGGGACACAGACACACCCATATCACTTGCTGTACAATTCAGGCCTCCTCTGCTTCAACAGAGGGAGTTCTTCCCTTACCTTATCCACATATCCCGTGTCCGCTACACCGTAAATTATCTCTTCGCCCTCTCCTGCTTCAGAAATCACCTGACCCCACGGATCGACCATCATGGTATGACCATGCGCGACATAGACTCCCGCGGGGTTCTTTCCCGGAGACACGGGGATAAAATACACCTGATTGTCTACGGCCCTCGTCCGCATTATGATATCCCAGTGAGCTTTGCCGGTGTTTTCGTTAAAAGCTGCCGGCAGCACTATGATCTTTGCCCCTTCCAGGGCCATTTTTCTGAACATTTCCGGAAAGCGCACATCATAGCATATCCCTATGCCTATCTTGCAGAACTCTGTATCTATGACTGTAGTACAGTCTCCTGACGCCAGGGTCTTGGATTCCTGGAATGCTATTTTTCCGCCTATTGTCACATCAAAAAGATGGGTCTTGCTGTATGTCCCTATGTGTCTCCCCTTTCTGTCGAATGAAAAACAGGTGTTATATATTTTGCCTTCTCGCGATTCCGGTATAGTACCACCTATTATATACGCTCCATGCTCCGCCGCTTTATCGGACAGGAATGAAAAAGTCTTTCCGCCTGCAGGTTCGGAATACTCTCTGAAATACCTGTTGGCATAAGGACAATTCCACATTTCCGGCAGAACTATGATATCCGCCCCGGCTTTTGCCGCCTCGTCTATGTTCTTCCCGGCCTTTGCAATGCTTTCTTCTTTATCGAACTCGGAGTTCTGCTGTATCAATGCAAATTTCATATCCTTCACCTCGTATAAAGATCTGCTCTTTTGTTTACCTCAGTTCACTTTTCAGGGTCCTGATCACTCCCGCCGTTATCCTTGCCGTAAGTCCCCATATGACACGATCCTCGTACCTGTATATGGGTATCTCGCTTGTTCCCTTGCGCCAGCTATACCCTTCTTTCATCCCAAGTTTTTCGTATGGAAAGTTCTCCACATCCGGCACTATATCCGCTTCGTATACATAGGGTTCTGCAGACATGAGGAAATCCAGGGGTACGGAAAAAACTTCTTTCACCTCTGCAGGCGAGGGACTCATTTCATGTGTATCCAAATGCCCTATGAATGAAAACATGGTTATATTGCTGTATGTGTAAACCGTGTCGGCCTGTCCGAAGACACTTATGTTTCCCGGTGAGACGCCAAGCTCTTCACAAGTCTCTCTCACAGCACATTCCTCGTATGTCTCGCCCCTTTCCACGGCCCCTCCGGGGAAGCACACTTCCCCCGGCTGACGTTCCAGGTTTTCCGATCTCACTTCATACAGCAGCGAAAGACTTCCCTTTTCCTCCAGTATGGGTATGAGCACCGAAAAAAAACTGTGTCTCCCTACAGCGCCTACAGGCCTGTTCCTATATATGTTTTTTACTTTTTCCAAAGTCACACTGCTCATTTCCTTGCGCCTGTCTCCGTCGTGTCCAGTCTCCTTTCCCACGGCCTTCATCGACTCGCCTGTTGATTTTTTTCCTTCATGAGTTTTTTGGTATGTGTCATATTTATGAGTGATGAGGTCAGTATGATCGCTATGCCTGCCACCATGTTCCACAATATCTGTTCATGCAGCACCACAGCCGCTATTACGGGAGCGATCACGGGTTTGATGAAAAATGCGATAGATCCGGTAGTGGCATCGGAATACTTGATAGCCAAAAAGTAGCTTAAGTATCCTACGCCTGTTACGAATATCCCCACATATGCCAGCAAAGCAAGATTATCGGCAACCCCTGCGATCACAGGCCTGCCCATGATCAGGATCACCAGCATGAGCACCAGGGATCCCAAGATGAAGCTTATGGATGTCTGTACGAACACCCCCACCTTGGCTGTAGCCTTATTTCCCATCACAGTATAGAGGGCAAAAGTCACTGCCGCTATGAGCATATATACGATCCCGGCGACCGTGTTCCCTTCCTGGACGTCCCACGGCCTTATCATGAAAAAAAGACCCACTATGGCCACGGCGAAGCTTATGACCTTCACTCTGTCCATCTTTTCCCCCGCTATGAAATGGGCGAATATCATAGTGAAAACAGGATTCACGGAAATCAGCACCGATGCCGTCGACGCGTTGCAGTTTTCCACGCTGAGCTGGAAAAACAGCATAGATATGGGAACGCACATTATTCCCAAAAGCAGCATGTATCCCAGATCTTTCGTCGTTATGACAGTTTTATTGGCCCTTTTCTCCGCAAAAGCCATGGGCACGAGGACCACGCCTCCCACAAAAAATCTCAAGGCGGTGATCTGGAAAGAATCTAATCCGTTCCCTGCGACTTTACAGGCCACCTCCATGGTGCCAAAAAGAAATGCCGTAAGGCATACATAAAAAATAACTCTCGTTTTCACTTGCTCTCCCCTGATTATATCTGCTTGCGGCTGTCTGTTCCCCTACGGTTTCCGCCTATGGCGACCATAAACAAACGGGGACCAGATATGGTCCCGTCCGCCACCAAAAAAGGGACAACGTCCCCATCGTCCCCGTGTCTTAATTCAAGACCTCGCATCCCGAAAAGTCTACCCCTATCATCTCTTCTTTTTCGGCACTGAGGCTCACGACGAAGTCCAGTTCGAAATTGTCCGATATCGTTTTCAGTCTGTTGATGAACTCCGGCAGATTGCCTAATGATACATCTGCATGTTTCAGTATGCCGTCTATGAACATGACATCTATGTCATGATCGGAACTGATTATCCCGTATATGAATCCGATGTACTCGTCGCTGTTCGTTATATGAGGATAGTCTTCCATGCATACAACCCTTATTTTGTGACTGAGGTCGTACATCAGCCTGTGGTTCTTGTTTATAAAAACTATGCTTCCGTCACTTTCTTCTACTGTACTATTGGCCAAATCGATCATTTTTTTTGTCTTTCCGCTTCCTTTATGGCCAATTATCAACTTCACCATATCGAACACCTCCTCATCACTTTTGCTAATTATACACTATCAAAACCCTACTGTGCAACGGGAAATGCCCCGTATTTTTGAACGGAAGTCTATATCCTCCTCAGTCTGAGCTGCCCGCAGGCACCGTCTATATCAGCTCCCAACTGTCTTCTCACCGTAGCCGTGATACCGGCTCTGCCGAGAGCCTTCCATATGCCGTCCACCCTCTTTTCATCTGAAGGCTGCAGTCCCTTGCCTTCCACCTTGTTCAGTCTGATGAGGTTCACATGGCACAGCATCCCCTTCAATGCTCCTGTCAGGGCTTCTATATCCTTCAGCCTGTCATTCACTCCATCGATGAGAGCATATTCGAAAGTTATCCTCCGTCCTGTTTTTTCGGTATATCTCCTGCACTCCTCCAAAAGTCTATCCAAAGGATATGACCTGTTGACCGGCATGAGGGAAGTCCTCACTTCATCTACGGCGGAATGGAGGGACACCGCCAGGTTCACCTGAGGGAAGTCCTCTGCAAACTTCCTTATCCCGGGTATTATGCCACAGGTCGATACTGTGATGTTCCTCATACCCATGTCCATGCCGTTCCTGTTGTTGACTATGCGGATGAAACGATAAAGGTTATCATAGTTGTCGAAGGGCTCGCCCGTACCCATAATCACCACTCTGTTTATTTTTTCTTTAGAATCTCCGGCCACCGCCCTGATCTGACCCGTCATCTCCCCTGCTGTCAGGTCGCGCTCCAATCCTTCTACAGTAGATGCACAGAATCCACAGCCCATACGACATCCGGCCTGAGAAGAGATACAGATGGAATTGCCGAACCTATATCTCATGAGCACCGCTTCTATCCTGTTACCGTCTTTCAAGGACAGGAGGTATTTCACAGTGCCGTCTCCCGGATCTTCCTGCTTTTCCTCTATTGAAGGGGTCATGATCTCTCCTCTTTCCCGGAGAGCTTCTCTCAGATCCTCTCCGAGATCTGTCATGTTCTCTATCCGGTCTTCCCCTTTTTGTATCCAACGAAAAAACTGCCTGCCCCTAAAGGCCTTGTGACCCATAGAAAGCATCAGTTCTTCCGCTTCTTTTTCCGTCATATCCAGATAATCTACCTTCATCTGAACATCATCTCTCCCCTTCCTTTTTCCAGTTCCTCTCTCATGTCCTTATCCATGAGGAAATCCCGGAATCGTATCTTGCCGTCAGGATATGCCCTGCTTACGAATTCGTCTATGAGTGAACGGGACATCTTTTTGAACTTTCCTCTGTCCTCATATACATGTCCCCACCTGGTACCCAGCCCGAACCCGTACAGAGTGAGCATATCGATGATGTCTTTCAGGTCTATGCCCTGTCTTATGGCTATGGCTTCAGGCTCCCTGCCGAGACAGGCATAGGAATCCACTATGTGACAGTGTTCCTTTATATCTATATCCCCCAGTCTGGAAATATCATCTGGAGTTATCACCCTGATATCCATATCATACACGCTCTATATCTATGTCGGTCTTATGTCCGTTTATATCCTGTTCCGGGACTCCGCGGCCTTTACAGATATCCAGGGCAAGGGTCTCTGTCTTTATGTACTCTTCGTACTTTTCCACGGCTCTTTGGATCTCTTCGTCCCCGGAAAGATATATCCTGATGTTGTCCATCATCTCATAATCGTTTTTCTTCCTCATCTGCTGGATCTTGGAAACGATCTCTCTGGCGTACCCTTCATCCATGAGCTCACCATCCAGTTTGGTGTCAAGTATGACGAAGAGACTTCCCTCCATGGCTACCGCAAATCCTTCCTTGGCGTCTATCCTCACATCTATGAGGTTTTCCGGTATCTCCACAGATTCACCGTCGATATCCAGTGTGACTTTTCCGTCTTTCTTCAGTGCAGTCACGAGTTCCATCGGATCCTTCCCGGAAATGACCTTTCCGAAAGCCTTTACTTTTCCTCCCAGGACCGGTCCTGCCTCCCTGAAGTTGGGCTTGAGAGTGTAGTTCATGAACCTTCCGGTATCATTGCTGAACTCCACATTCTTCACATTCAGTTCTTCGGTGATCAGGGGAACCAGATCCTCTATGATATCCTTATACTTCCCTTCTACCAGTATGCCGTTGAGCGGCTGTCGCACTTTGATCCTTTCTTTTTCTCTGATGCCGCGCCCCAGCCCGACTATGTCTCTTGCCAGGTCCATCCTTTCCTCTACTTTTTCATCTATCAGCTCTTTTCGGGCCCGAGGATAAAGAGTAGTGTGGACTGAATCCTCTCCTGTGAGGGATATGTACATTTCATCGGCGATGAAAGGTGCAAAAGGCGCTATGAGTTTAGCCACTCCCACAAGCACTTCATATGTGGTGGCATACACGGCCTTTTTGTCCTGGTCCAGCTCTTCACCCCAGAATCTTCTTCTGGCTCTCCTTATATACCAGTTGGAAAGATCCTCCGTGACGAAATATTGTATCTTTCTCACAGCCTTCATATGATCATACCGGTCCATCTCATCTTCCACATCCATTATGAGATTGTTGTATTTAGATATGATCCACCTGTCCAACTCCTGTCTCTCCTCATAGGGTATATCATATTTTTCCGGTTCCGCCTTGTCCTGATTGGAATAAAGCACGAAGAAGTTATACACATTCCTCAATGTACCGAAAAACTTGCTCACAGTCTCTTTCAGTCCGTCCTCATCGAACTTTGTAGGCGACCACGCCGGTGAACTGTGCAGCAGATACCATCTTGTGGCATCGGCTCCATACTTGTCGAAGAGTTCGAAAGGGTCCACCGTGTTTCCCACGTGCTTGGACATCTTTTTTCCCTCTTTGTCCAAAATGAGATCGTTTACCAGCACATTTTTATATGGAGACTTACCTTTTATGAATGTGCCGATAGCCATGAGTGAATAGAACCATCCTCTGGTCTGGTCTATACCTTCACAGATGAAATCAGCCGGATACATTTCCTCATCGAACTTTTCTTCATTTTGGAAAGGATAGAACTGCTGGGCAAAGGGCATGGCTCCGCTGTCGAACCAGCAGTCCATGACTTCCGGTATCCTGCTCATGACGCTTCCGCATTTTTCACACTTTATGTGGACATCGTCCACATAAGGCCTGTGGAGCTCTATGTCTTCGGAAATATCCTCTATTGCCAGCTCTTTGAGCCTTGCTCTGCTTCCGACACACTCGAGATGACCGCACTGGCAGCGCCATATGGGGATAGGCGTGCCCCAGTACCTGTCTCTGGATATAGCCCAGTCTTTGAGCTCTTCCAGCCAGTTTCCGAAACGCTTTTCTCCGACGAAGTCAGGATACCAGTTGACAGTGTCGTTGTTTGCAACGAGCTGTTCCTTGAGCCTGCTCATCTCTATATACCAGCTCGGCTTCGCATAATACACCAGAGGCGTCCCGCACCGCCAGCAGTGGGGATAGTTATGGAGCATCTTTTCCTTGGAGAATATCTTGCCTTCTCCTGCAAGATATTTGAGTATGTCAATATCCAGGCCTTCCTCCATAACGAACCGGCCCGCCCACGGAGTCTCTGTATATTTTCCTTCCGAGTCCACCGGATTCGGGACCGGCAGGTCGTATCTCCTGCCTGTCTGATAGTCGTCTTCACCGAAGGCAGGCGCTGTGTGCACTATGCCCGTACCGTCTTCCACGGTGACATAGTCGGCACATGTGACGAAAAAGGCTTTTTTATCCACTTTCACGAAGGGCATGAGCTGTTCATACTCTACGTATTCCAGATCCTTCCCCTTCATCTCTGCCACTACTTCATATTTTCCTTCTCCCAGCACCTTGTCTGCCAGCACTTTCGCAACATAAAACAGTTTGCCTTCCTGATCTCCATCGGTCATCTTTGCTTTGACATAGTCTATGTCAGCCCCTACCGTAAGAGAAACGTTAGACGCTAATGTCCAGGGAGTCGTCGTCCAGGCCAGGAAGTATTCGTCTGCATCCTTTCTCTTGAACTTTGCGGTCAGAGTGAGGACCTGTACCTCTTTATATCCCTGGGCCACTTCATGAGATGCCAGACCCGTTCCGCATCTGGGACAGTAGGGCAGTATCTTATGCCCCTCGTATATGAGTCCTTCGCGGAAAAACCTGTCTATTATCCACCATCCGGTCTGTATATAATCGTTGTTCAAGGTGATATATGGATCGTCCATGTCGATGAGATATCCCATGCGCTCCGTCATATCGCGCCACATGCTCTCGTACTTGAACACCGACTCTTTACACTTTTCATTGAACTTTTCTATGCCGTACTTTTCTATGTCCTGCTTCCCTGACATACCCAGTTCTTTTTCTACCTCTATCTCCACAGGCAGACCGTGAGTATCCCAACCGGCCTTTCTCCTCACTTGGTATCCTCTCATGGTCTTGTATCTACAGACCGAGTCTTTCAGTGTCCTCGCAATGACATGATGTATACCTGGTTTTCCGTTGGCCGTAGGCGGCCCTTCGTAAAAAACGAACTCAGGGCAACCGTCCCTTTGGGAAACACACTGCTCTAAAAGATTTTCCTTCTTCCAATTGTCCGCCTGTTCTTTCTGCACATCTGCTATAGGCTTTTCAGATAGGTTTTTAAACATCTGTCCTCTCCCTTTAGTGATCAACTTTTATATATTTATTTTACATTTTCTGATTTCAGATCTGCCGGAGCATGCTCTATGCACCATTTCCTTCTTTCCTCTTAGAAATTATCACAGACAATATCACGCTGGCTGCCAGCACCGTTACTATGAATATGATCGATGCTTCCACCGCTATGTGATATGAGAACATGCCCAGGAGCATCTTCACTCCGGTGAATGCTAGTATCACCGCAACTCCGTATTTCACATATCTGAATCTTTCCTGTACATGCTCTATGACGAAGAAAAGCTGTCTGAGCCCCAATATGGCGAATATGTTCGATGTATAGACTATGAACAGATCGGTGGATACTGACAACACCGCCGGTACACTGTCGTGGCCATCCTTTTTCCGTTTTCTATGACGAAGAATTTCTCGCCCACGAAATGATCGGTCACCGGTACGAATCTATGAAGTACCTTGATGACCTTGCTGTCGTGGGGGTCCTTTTTCTCTTCGTTCTTCACCATGCGGAATGCACTTATTATGAGTATGACTCCGAATATATAGAGCACCCATTCGAACTTGTCCACTACCGCCACGCCAAAGAAGATGAAGATGAATCTCAAAACTATGGCACCCATTATGCCCCATCCCAGGACCCGGTGCTGTGCATGTTCTTCTATGCCGAAACTTAAGAATATCATGAGGAACACGAACACGTTATCTATGCTCAGGCTGAGCTCTATGAGATATCCTCCCAGAAATTCCATGGCCTTTTGGTGGCCATAAAAGAAATATACGCCCACCATAAATATCATCGCAAGAGATACCCAGAAAATCAGCCACCTGACAGATTTCATGGCTCTTGCTATCTTATGCTCATGATGCTTTTTTTCTTTGTGTTTCGTTCCCTCATCCTCAGAAGTTCCATCGTTATGGTGTTTATCTATACTCTTATCGCTTTGTTCCAATCCGTATCTCTCCTTTAACATCATGGGACTGTTACAGATCCGCTCTTATGAGATTTATCCTGTCTTGGCTGTCTATCTCCACTACCTTCACTTTGACTTCATCACCTATGTTCATGACGTCCTCTACCTTTTCCACTCTCTCTTTTGCCATTTTGGAGATATGCAGCAGGCCGTCTTTCCCCGGCAGTATCTCTATGAATGCGCCGAAGTTCATTATCCTGACCACTTTACCCACATAGGTCTCGCCTACCTCCACATCTCTGGTAAGCAATTCGATCTCCTTCATGCCGAGTTGAGCGCTCTCCATATCAGGTGCCGCAACATAGACCATACCGTCGTCGTCTATATCTATCTTCACACCGGTCTCCTCGATGATCCTGTTGATAGTCTTGCCTCCGGGGCCTATGATCACCCTGACCTTTTCAGGATCTACCTGCATGGTGATGATCCTAGGCGCATAAGGTGAAAGATCTTCTCTTGGCTGGCTGATCTCACTGAGCATCTCACCCATTATGTGCATCCTGCCTTCTCTGGCCTGAGCCAGTGCCTTTTCGAGTATCTCCCTGGAAAGTCCATGGACTTTTATATCCATCTGTATCGCCGTCACGCCTTTCTCCGTACCGGCGACTTTGAAATCCATATCTCCCAGGAAATCCTCCATTCCCTGTATATCGGAAAGTATGGCCATCTTGCTGGTGCCGTCCTCTTCCACTCTTTCGATAAGCCCCATGGCTATTCCTGCCACCGGAGCCTTTATAGGCACTCCTGCGTCCATAAGGGCCAGACAGCTCCCGCACGTGGATGCCATGGAAGTGGAACCGTTGGATGAAAGTATATCGGACACTACTCTTATAGCATAGGGGAATTCATCTGTATCCGGCAACACCGGAACTATTGCTCTTTCCGCTAAAGCTCCATGTCCTATCTCTCTCCTCCCGGGGCTTCTCATAGGTCTCGCCTCGCCTACGGAATAGGGCGGGAAATTATAGTGATGCATATATCTTTTTTCCGTAAGATCGGTTATGCCGTCTACACGCTGTCCTTCACTCAAAAGCCCCAGTGTGGCGACGCTCATCGCCTGTGTCTGTCCTCTCTTGAACAGTCCGCTCCCGTGTGTCCTGGGCAGCACTCCTGTGTCTATCCAAATAGGTCGTATCTCTTCGTATTTTCTGTTATCCGGTCTGATGCCGTCATCCAGTATGAGACTTCGCACCTGTTCCTTGGTTATGTCATAAAGAACGGCTGCTATATCCTTTTCCTGTTCGGGATATTTCTCGGCGAAATATTCCTGGGTCTCAGCCTCCACGGCATCCATATTGTCGAGACGTTCCTGCTTTTCTTCGGTCTGTACCGCAGCCCTCATCTTGCCTTCCGCATAAGCCCTCACATCTGTCTCGATTTCAGGGTCTACCTTTTTGAACTCTATATCTCTCTTCGGCTTGCCGACTTCAGCGACGATGTCCTCGATGAACGCCACTATCTTTTTGATCTCCTCATGGGCGAACATTATGCCGTCAAGGATCTCATCTTCCGGCACCTGCTGTGCCCCTGCCTCTACCATCATTATGGCATCCTTCGTTCCGGACACCACCATGTGCATATCGCTTTCCGCTTTCTGTGCGGCTGAGGGATTCACTATGAACTTGCCGTCCACCCTTCCTATTAGCACGGATCCTGTGGGTCCTTCCCAGGGTATATCCGAAACGGAAAGAGCTATGGATGATCCGATCATAGCAGCTATCTCGCTGGGAGCATCGTGATCCATGGACATTACCGTGGCAACTACCTGTACGTCGTTATATAATCCCTTGGGGAACAAAGGCCTCAACGGCCTATCCATGAGTCTGCTGTTGAGTATGGCCTGCTCCGAAGGTCTTCCTTCTCGCTTGAGGAATCCGCCCGGTATCTTTCCTGCAGCATACATCCTTTCTTCATAATCGCAGCTCAACGGGAAAAAATCTATATCCGGTCTGGGCTCCTTGGACATTACGGCGGTGACGTTTACGACTGTGTCTCCATACCTTACCATGACCTGACCGTTAGTCTGCTCACATACTCTTCCTATTTCACATTCAAGCAGTTTTCCTCCTATGGCCGTTCTGAACGTCTTGTAATCTTCATACTTCACTTTATCAACTACCTCCTGATAAAATTTCCTCTTACAAATATATTAATAAGCGAGACGCCCCGCCTCGCTTATATTTCAAAATCACTTTCTTAATCCTAAACGAGCTATGAGATCCCTATATCTTTCAAGATCTTTCTCCTTCAGGTAGTTGAGCATATTCCTTCTTTGACCTACCATCTTGAGGAGCCCTCTTCTTGAATGGTGATCTTTTTTATGCACCTTCAAATGTTCATTCAAGTCATTGATCCTGTAAGTGAGGATCGCTATCTGTACCTCCGGGGAGCCTGTATCCCCTTCCTTCAGCTGATATTCCTTGATGATTTCAGCTTTTTTTGCCTGATCGATCATAATTCTTCTCCTTTTCTGAATACACCTGCTGCTGAGCAACCGTCGGAGTTTCGAAAGCCAAGCCCACAGGTAAAATTAACAACGATTCATGATACCACATACTACCGGTAGTTTGCAAGAAAAACGGGATCATTTCTTGTCCAGAGGCGAAATACGGTAAAAAGTCACAATGACTATTTTCACCGGTCATTGACTTCCCTTCTCTGGAATTTCTCCACGTCTGCGAATTTTCCTATGACCACTATAGCATCGCCCCTGTCCAGTATCTCCTCATCTGAAAAATCCGTTATGGTCCAGTCCGGCTCGTATTCAAGGGAAACCGGTTTCAAGTCATATTTTTCCAGATGCAGATCCTTTATCCTCTTGCCGTACAGTTTTTCCGTTATCTTTATCTCCGATATGACATAGCCGCCGTTGAGACGCATTATATCGAGGGCCTTCGATCCTAAAAGCACAGAGGCCAGCCTGGTGGCGGTCTCCGCTTCCGGATAAACCACATCGGCACCTATACGCTCCAGTATTATACCGTGTTCCAGACTTTCCGCCTTCGCTATGACCCTCGGCACGCCCAGGTTCAGCACGTTGAGTGTCGTGAGCATGCTTACGTCTATGCTTTCGGATATACATATTATGACAGTGCCGCACTCTTTTATCCCCGCATCTTCAAGGGCCTCTCTGGTCAGCTTTCCCACCATCAGAGCATCCTGCACATACTCTCTCATATATTTGAGTTTTTCTTCATCTTTGTCTACCGCTATGACTTCGGCTCCTGACTCTGCCAGAGCCTTTGCCAAGGCAAGGCCGAACCTTCCCAATCCTATGACTCCAAAACTCTCCGGTCTGCCGTCTCTCATTTTTACCTCCATCTCATATATTTTACTATCCTATGCTTACATCTTCGCTCAATCTGGCCGCTCCCGACAATTCTCTGCTGAACCAGACAGTGGCTATGGTGAGCGGACCCAGCCTTCCCACAAACATCATGACCACCAGTATCAGCTTTGACGCCGAACTTAACTCAGGCGTTATCCCTGTAGAAAGCCCTGTTGTCGTGAAAGCGCTTACCGCCTCGAACATGATCTGTTCAAAAGTAAGATCCGGCTCTATCATACATATCATGAACGTACCTATGATGACCACCAGCATGGCCATGGCCAGCACATTGAAGCTTTTGGCCACGCTGTTGTCAGACACCCTTTTGTTGAACACCTCGCAATGCCGGTTCAGGATTATAGCCCTGAATTTTATGAAAAGTACAGCTACAGTTGTGGTTTTGATCCCGCCGCCTGTAGAACCCGGTGATGCCCCTATGAACATCAGCACCATGATGACCAAAAGACATGCGCTGCTCATCATCCCCACGTTCACTGTGGAAAAACCGGCCGTCCTTGCGGAGACGCTGTGAAAAAACGCTTCCAGCCAAGTTATATTGCTTCCGTCTGCGATTTTTATCATAACAGTCCCGCCGATGATCAGCACTCCCGTAGTGATAAGGACCAGTTTTGTAGTAAGAGACCATTTAGCAGGTCTGTGCCCCGTAGTCACTTCTCCTATAACAGCAAAGCCCACACCTCCGAATATGATCAAAATGCAGGTGACTATGCACATGAAATAATTTTCATTGTAGTCTGCCAGGTTTTTGAATCCTCCAAGTATATCAAACCCCGCATTGTTGAATGCTGCGATAGTATGGAATATACTTACACCTGCAGCTTTCAACGGCTCAAAGCTCTGTGAGAATACGAAGTAGGAAAGGGTCGCTCCCAGGACCTCAAAAAACACGGTGATATATGCCACCATGCGTATTATGTCTCCCACGCCTTTCCCGGAATTTATATTCAGTGATTCCCTGGCTATACGGTGGCCGCCCAGACTTATGTTGCCTCTGGCCAGAGCATATACCAGCACTCCCACGACGCTTATCCCCAATCCTCCTATCTGTATGAGGATCGCCAAAACTATCTGTCCGAATGTTGAAAGAGTATCTCCCGGATCTACAGAAGCAAGTCCTGTGACACAAACAGCACTGGTGGATGTGAACAGGCTGTCGACCCAGGAGACAGGATCGGCACCCGATGATGAAACGGGGAGCATGAGCAGGATCGTGCCTGCCGTTATAGCCGCTGCGAACCCCAGTACGACGATCCTCCTGGGCTTTAATCGCTTAGATTTCATCGTTGCGCTCTTCTCCTTTTTCCATCACCTTTTCCCCTTCGATAGCGATGGCAAATTCATCCAGGATGGAAGCAAGTATACTGTTCTCAAATGAATCGATAGGCTTCTTGTTTTTGTTCTCGATACCTACCACGCCTATGGCTTCTTTCCGCGCTTTCACGGGAAAATATATGCACTTTGCATTCTTCGGGGTCTTTCCTTCCGTTCCTTCATGATATACTTCGGTGGCTCTGATGAATTCCTTCTCCGATCTGTAATCGTTCATGGTATTGCCGCCTTCCCGCCTGAAGAGATAGGGAGGTCTCAGCCTGCCGCCCTCTGCCGGATAGAATATCACGTCGCGGTCCAACAGCTTTACCATCTGCTTGCAGGACACCGATATTATTCCATCTTTATCCGTTTCATCCTTGAGCGTCCTGTTAGTATCCAACAGCACCTTGACTCTGTAAGCGGTCTCGGCAGATTGTCTGGCCTGTCCTTTGATCTTTATCGCCAATGAACTTGTGAAAAAAGCCACTATGAACATTATGGCAAACGTCAACGGATAATCTTTCCCGTATACAGCAAAAGTATACTGTGGCTGTGTGAAGAGAAAATTAAAAAGCAGAACGCTTACAAACGCCACAGATAAGCTGTATATCCTCTTGGAAGTCGTTACGGCCGTTATGAGCGTACCGAGTATGTACAGCATTATTATGTTCGATTCATTCATATCGAAATACTCTAACACCATGCCCGCTGCTGTAACAGCGACCATAACGACCAAACTTTTCACCAGATCCGATATCAGAAATTTTTTTTCATATACCGAAAGCTTCCTCTTTCTGTAAGACTCCGTTACCCCTTCCGGTATCATATAAATATCCGCATCTGACACAAGCGCAGCCAACTTGTCTCCTATGGCCTTTTCTCGAGATCTGCCGTTGCCGTATCCCCGGCCTACGATGATCTTCGTCACGCCTGACAATTTGGCAAACTGAGCTATCTGGTATACTATATCTTCACCGTACAGTGTCTCCACTATAGCTCCCATTTGGCTCGCCATCTTCATATTTTGTCTTATGCCCTGTTTCACCTTATCGTCAAAACTCTCATAAGCCGGTTGTTCCACATAGACCGCCGTGAAAGAACCGTTGAAAGCTTTTGCCATCCTGGCGGCAGCCCTTATGCTTCTGGTGCTTTCCGGTCTCCACGAGAGGCATACGAGTATATGCTCCCCGCTATCACTGCCGCTCTTTTCTTTTTCTTCTCTATCTTCATCTTCCCGGTTCTTCAAAAACATCCCGGGCGCTCCTTCGATTTCCATTTTAGATATTTCCTCTCAATAAACACATCCAACATATATTCAGCCTTTGTTTTCATCATCATGGTCCTTCGTTACGGAATCATCATCCGGATCCCCTCAGCTTTGAATAATGATCCCTGTACTGCCTGTGGAGCTGTTCAGAATCAATCCTTTCCAACGGTGAGCCTTTGCCTGAAATATGCCCTCCATACATAGCTCTGCAGTTTTTTTCTATCAGCATCACCTCCGCATCCCTGTCATCGGTCTCTATGCCTTTTCCATAAGGCCTCCCGGCATCATCGAACATTATCTCCGGTGCCGGACCCATCATCTGGGCAAAGTCATCTATATATGCAGGCATGACACGCTGTCCGCTTTTCCTGAATCTTTCCAACGCCTCACGACTTTCAGGCACTCCGGTTTTTTTCAAGAATTCTCTACACAATTCCTCAAGCTCCTCTGCTTTATCCAATGCGTCATCTATATCCGTCCCCCATATGACCGCTCCGTGATTCGCCATGAGAGCATAGGGAGCATCGTATGACATAAGGACTTTGACAGTTTTCTCCGCCAGATCCACAGTACCCGGCATCCCGTGCTCCGCACATCGTATCTCGGTATCCCGTGATATCAGTACGGCAGATCCCATGGCGGAAACCACTGTCGCATTTTCCTGATGAGTATGCAGGATGAATTTGCAGTCCTCCTTCGCCATATACGATTCTCTGTGCAGGTCTATCTCAGATGACGGTTTAGACCTGCCCGTATAATCTCCAGTATCTGTCGCCACCACAGCGATATCTTCCCTTTCCACTGAAAAATAATCCTTTCCGCTGGGAGACAATGCGAAATGGTTGATGTCTATACGGCAGCTTACGTTCCCCCACGTCCTTGCGACCAGCCCTTTCTGCACCAACATGCGGCCGGCCTTTATTACCTCTTCCCTTGGGTCATACATTTTTTTCAGGTACTCCTTTGGAATTATGATAGGCTTTCGCACTTATACAATCCGCCGTGATCTGCTTTGCCAATTCTTCAACACTCCCGAATTTCTTTTCTTCCCGTGTCTGTTTCAGGAACTCTACCTCGATGACTTTTCCGTAAAGTTCCTTTTCAAAATTGAATATGTGAGTCTCCACATTCTTTTTGAACTTTCCTATGGTGGGTTTCTCTCCCACATTGGTTATGCTTGGATATCTTTTGCCGTCATATAGACAATATGTTATATACACGCCATTAGGCGGAGTAACCATAGATTCATCTATTATGAGATTGGAAGTTGGGAACCCTATAGTCTTGCCGAGACGGTTGCCTACCACCACCTCGCCTTTTATTGCATAATACCTGTCCATATATTTTTTACACAGGTCCACCCTTCCCTCTTTGATCAGCTCTCTCAAAAGCGAAGAGCTCACCAACACTCCGTCAACACGATAAGGTTCCAGCACATGTATCCCAAAACCCTTTTCCAGACTTTCTCTCATGAGCATCTCGGTATTGCCTCTCGCTTTTGCGCCGAACCGGTAATTGAAGCCGCAATACGCTTCCTGCATTTTGAATACTCCGAGCAAAAGATCGTCTATATACTGTTCCGGTTCCATATCCATCACCGTTTCGTCGAATGGGATATTGAACATATAATCTATGCCAAGACCTTCTATTATCTTCGTTTTTTCACCCTCGTAGAGGATCTTTTTCACCGGTTCCTCCCCATCCTTCCTCATGAAATTCTTCGGATGGTTGGAAAAAGTGAATACGGCAGACCTCAGTCCCGCCGTTTTGGCTTCATCGACTGTCCTGCGTATTATCTCTCTGTGGCCTTTGTGGACTCCGTCAAAATTCCCCATTGCCACAACGGTGGGTTCTATATCTTTTATTTCTTCAAGAAAGCGGAATATTTTCATTTTCATTCTCCCATGTCAAACACTTTATCGGCTTTAAGCCTTCCGTTTTCCGTTACTTTGCCTACTCCCAGAAAACCTTTCTCACTGTATACCCTGTACAGCTTATCTGCATCATCGGGTCTTATGTTCAATTCCCTTCCCGTACGAAAATCTTCTACCTGCCTGTCTTTAATATCTATTGGCTCCATATATCCCAATACTGCATCCATGGGCATGAGATTTGCCAAAAGCTTTTCCATCGTGAGAGTTTCTATATCCATGGCCTCATCTGCCGTAAAAGGTCCCGATACTGTTCTGCGCAAAGATTTCATCGTGCCGAGACATCCTATATCCCTGCCCATATCACGACAAAGAGAGCGCACATATGTGCCCCTGGAGCATACTATCGAAAAATCCGCTTCATCCTGCCTTATATCTTCCGGAATGATCTTTTCTATGATGACTTGCCTTGGAGCGATGTCCACTTCCTCACCGGATCGAGCATATTCATAAAGCTTTTTCCCCTTTACTTTCAGTGCGGAATATATAGGCGGCACCTGTTCTATGACACCTGTGTATTTTCGAAAGATCCTTTCTACCGTTTCTCTGTCGGGCATCTCACCCGTCTTTTCCGTTACCTTTCCCGTAACGTCGCAGGTGTCTGTTTCTTCGCCCCATTTCACAGTACAGAAGTACATTTTACGCTCGTCTTCCAAATATTCTATCAATCTGGTAGCTCTCCCTAAAAACACGGGAAGCACCCCCGTGGCCATGGGATCGAGTGTTCCTCCGTGCCCGATACGCTTTTGTCCCGTAAGTCTGCGCAGCATACTTACACACCCGTGGGATGTATATCCCTCTGGTTTATCGATATTTATTATGCCGTTTATCTTCAAGTTCTCTGCAGATCTCATTTTCGATAATGTCCTGTGCCTCTTCCGTCTTGCAGTTCAAACTGCACCCCGCTGCCTTGACATGTCCTCCCCCGTTGTGTTTCTGGGCTATTTTCGAGACATCAGCATATTCTTTTGCCCTCATCGTGACTTTGATCTCTCCATCCGGCTGTTCTTTGAGCAGTGCAGCTATCTCCACGCCCTTTATGTCTCTAAGTTTCGATACCAGCCCCTCGGAATCTTCCATACGTGCGCCTGTCTTCCTCAACATGTCCTGAGTGACTTTCGCAATCGCTGCCTTCCCCTCACCGAATATCTTGATATCACCTAATACCATTCCGTGCAGTTTGATCTTTTCCACAGGTTCGCTTTGATATATCTCGATACTCACCTTGTTATGATCTATGCCCAAATCATAGAGTTCGGCTACTATCTCGTGGCTCCGTCTCGTAGTATTCGAATACTGGAAATTCCCTGTGTCGGTGGTTATTGCGGCAAATATGGCCTCTCCTATATCTTTATCCATATCCACTTTCATCTCACAAAGAAGATCGTAGACTATTTCTCCCGTTGCTGCCGCTTCTGTATCTATGTGATTCATATCGAACACGGCTTTTGAAGTGGCATGATGATCCAAACATATGATCTTTCCGCTTTTGGCCACCGCATCCTTTCTCTTGGGATATCGGCTCTCTTCGCCGCAGTCCAACAACACACAAAGATCGGGGCTTTCTATTTTTTCCGCGTCGTCAGTAGTCAGACCTTCGTCGAGGAACATCAGATTGTCCGGTATCTTGTCTTCTGTCAGGATCCAGGCCGTCTTCTTTTTTTTACGCAAGGCCCTGCACAGGGCGGCTGCAGATCCCATGGCATCGCCATCCATCATTATATGTGGAACGATGTAGATGCTGTTCTTGCTCTCTATCATCGCTCCTATGTCTTTGAAGTCGTCATTCATGGTCTTCCCCGTTTCCGTCTGTTCCTTCGTCGTGACATACGCCCAGCCCGTCGAGTATCCTATCCATATGGTTCCCGTATTCCATGGACCTGTCTATCTTGAAAGTGATCTCCGGCGTGTGGCGCAATCTCATCTGTTTACCGATCTCTTTCCTTATCATGCCTTTACAGTGGTCGAGTCCCTCCAGCACATCTGCCTTTTCCTCATCGCTTTCCTCTCTTTTTTCTTTTATGTCGAAAGGAGAAACGTAGACTGTAGCATGACTGCCGTCGGGAGTCACCTCGACTCCCGTGATGCTTATCATAGCCCCTGTCAATCTCGGATCTTTTATCTCTCTGAACAGCATATCGCTTATTATCCGTCTTATCTCTTCACCAAGTCTTCCCTGTCTGTATCCTTTTCCCATAAGTCTTTATGCTCTCTCCACTTCTTCCATCCTGAAGCATTCTATGATATCGCCTTCTTTTATGTCATTGTATCCCTCGATACCGAGGCCGCATTCAAATCCCTTTTCCACTTCTCTGGCATCGTCTTTGAATCTCTTCAGAGAGCCTATCTTGCCTTCGTGTATGACTATACCGTCTCTTATAAGGCGCACCTCTGCATTCCTTACCATTTTTCCTGAAGTGACATAGGCGCCGGCGACGGTTCCCACATTGGGCACCTTGAATGTGGTCCTCACTTCACATTCTCCCAGGACCACTTCTTTGAATTCAGGATCCAACATACCCTCCATGGCGTTCTTTACGTCGTCGATTATGTCATATATGACTCTGTAGGTTCGGATCTGCACATTTTCTCTTTCAGCAAGCTGCGTCACTGCAGCTGAAGGCCTTACGTTGAACCCTATTATTATGGCAGATGATGTTCCTGCCAGAGTCACATCGGACTCTGTTATGGCTCCTACACCTGAGTGTATTATCTTTATGACAACATTCTCGTTGGACAATTTTTCGAGAGATGCGGAAACAGCTCCTACAGATCCCATTACATCACCTTTGATGATAAGGTTGAGCTCTTTCTTCTCGCCTTCTTTTATCTGGCTGAACAATTCCTCCAAAGTGGTGCTGGATGTCCTCGCCATGATCTCTTCACGCTGCTTCAGCTTTCTCTTCTCGGCGATCTCCTTGGCCAGTCTGTCTTCACTCACTGCATTGAATCTGTCCCCTGCAGCCGGTACATCTGTAAGTCCGAGTATCTCCACAGCCGTAGCTGGGCCGGCCTTCCTGATGGTCCTGCCTTTCGCATCAGTCATCAGTCTGATCCTGCCCGACGACACTCCCGCAACTACCGACTGTCCCGTCTTGAGGGTCCCGTTGATGACCAGCAGTGTGGCCACAGGTCCCTTCGCCTTGTCCAGTCTGGCTTCAAGCACAGTGCCCATAGCCAGCCTGTTGGGGTTGGCTCTGAGCTCCAGTACCTCAGCCTGCAGCAATATCATTTCAAGGAGGTTCACTATGCCTTCTCCCGATTTTGCAGAAACCGGCACGCATATGACATCGCCGCCCCATTCTTCCACCAAAACATTATGTTCTGCAAGATCCTGTTTCACTCTGTCGGGGTTGGCGCCCGGTTTGTCCATTTTGTTTATGGCGACTATTATAGGCACTCCTGCCGCCTTCGCATGACTTATGGATTCTATAGTCTGGGGCTTGACAGAGTCGTCCGCCGCAACTACGAGCACAGCGATATCAGTTATATCGGCTCCTCTTGCACGCATTGCCGTGAACGCTTCATGTCCGGGCGTATCCAGGAACACGATCTTCTTTCCGTCTATCTCAACTTCGGAAGCACCGATATGCTGGGTTATGCCACCTGATTCAGACGCCGTCACATTTGTTTTCCTTATGGCGTCCAGCAGAGACGTCTTTCCGTGGTCTACATGTCCCATAACCGTTATTATGGGCGCTCTTTCCTCGAGATCTTTTTCTCTGTCTTCAAAGTTCTCGATGCCCTCTTCCGCTTCTTCTTCCTCCACTTTTCCTATGACGACGTTTATGCCCATTTCTTTTGCAAGGATAAGCACCGTATCCTCATCTATGTTCTGATTCTGGTTGGCTACCACGCCCAATTTGAGCAAGGCAAGTATCACGCCGGGTATGCTGACTCCTACCTGTTCACAGAATCCGGCGATGGTGATAGGCACGTTTATGACTTTGGTCCCTGCAGGCAGAGGTTCTTCCTCCACTTCAGGCTCCGAGACCGCCTTCGGCTGTTTCACGAACTTTTTCTTCTGTTTCTTTTCCAGAGATTTGAGTCCGAACCTTCCCGATTCCTGTTCCTGATCCATCCTATCGAATTTGCTTCGCTTTTTATCCTTGTCTTTATCTCTTTTCTGCTTTTTCTTTCTCGTGTCACCGGAAGCGCCTCCTTGAGGTCCTCCTTCTCTTTCCGCCTTGTCGGCGGCTTTCCTGCCGGGTCTCCTTGGATTCTCATCCTTTTTCACAGTGGCCTTTTCACCTCTGTGGACAGTTTCCTTTTGCGTCTCGTCCTTGGCCTTTCCCTTTTTTTCTTCTTTGGAGACTTCCTGTTCAGGTACATCCCGGACATCAGCGCTTTTCTCTTTTTTCTGTTCAGGAACCTTCTGACCGCTATCGCTGCCCTGGGAAACCTGTCCTTTGGGAGCATCAGCTGTATTGGTCCCGACGGCTCCATCCGGCGTCGGTTCTGCGGCTTTCGGCCTCACTTCTTTGGCAACTTCAACTTCCTGGGTCTTTTGTTCTTCGGAAGGCTTTTTCGTAGTCGAAAATCCCTCGTCCTCTTTGACGGGTTTTTTTGGCACAGGCTTTCCTATATGGGGTTTTGACCGCGCTGCAGTTTCCGACTTAGGCACAGGTTTACCTATGGGAGTCCTCCTTGCTCCTTCGCCGCTTGCAGACGACTTTTCCGTCACTTTCACGCCTTCACCCCTGGCCCTCGGTTTTACATCGTCGATACCCTTGGCTTTTTTCACTACCACCTTGGGCCCACTGTCCTCATCTTCGTTTTTCTTCGGCCTGGCTCTAACGATTTTAGTATCTAAACTCTTTCTGTTCTTTGCCTCCAGAGCATTCTTCAACGCCTTTACATCCAGATCGTTTATCTCATCGTTCCCATCGATGTTTATCCCCATAGATGTGGCCATTTTATAAAGGGCACTTTCCGTTATTTTCAGTTCTTTTGCTATGTCCTTGAGTTTCATCGTTAAAGCACCTCCTTCCCGGTTTTGTCATCTATTTCTTTCATTATGACTTTCGCAAAATTCTCGTCCTTCACACCGAATATACAGCTTCCCGGTTTTCCCACCGCATGGGACATCACATCCCGTTCTCCGTACACTCTGTAATTTATTCCCGCTCTTTTTGCTTTCAAAGTCATTTTCTCCTTGCTGTTCTCCGCTGCATCTTCCGATATTATCAGCAGCTTCAATCTTCCTTTATCTATTTCCTCCCCGCATGTTTCTGCTCCTGTTATCAGTTGTCCGGACTTGCGGGCAAAGCCCATATAGCTGTTAATCTTTTCCCGCATTTTCCGCCATCTCCTTCCAGACTTTTTCTGCCGTCTCTTCTGTGATCTCCACTTTCAGGCCCCTTGAAAGGGCCTTGCTTTTTTTTGCCTTCTCGAGACATTTTTCATCAGGACAAATATAGACGCCTCGCCCTTTCGCCTTTCCGGTCACATCAACATTGACCTCGCCTTCATAGGCTGCGATCCTGATAAGCTCGCTCTTCGGTTTTGTCTGCCTGCATCCTATACAGGTCCTCATGGGGACTTTCTTGTTTTTCAATTCTATCCTCTCTCGTCAGTGGATCCTTCTGCTGTTTCTTCCTTTATTTCTTCAACGATCTCTTCCATCTCTTCTGCCCCGGTCTGTTCTATATCCTCGCCCATCTCTTCGGCCAGCTCTTCTTCCGCTTCTTCTATCAAGGATTCGGTTTCAGTTTCTTCGATCTCTCCATCTGCCGCTTCCCCATCGTTCACATCTGTCTCAACTGCCCCTTCTGATGCAGCCTCTTCATCCGATGGCTTTTCCTCATCCTCTCCCTCTTCATACTGAGTATGGCTTTTGATATCTATCTTCCAGCCACAGAGCTTGGCGGCCAGTCTCACATTCTGCCCGGATTTCCCTATTGCTAATGAAAGCTGGTGATCCGGAACTATCACCGTTGCCGACTGTTCGTCTTCGTCGATGGACACTCCCTCTACTTTTGCAGGAGAAAGTACATTCCTTATGAATTCTTCCGGCTCTTCACTCCAGTTTATGATATCTATCTTTTCATCGAAAAGCTCATCCACTATGCTCTGTACTCTCGCTCCCCGGCTTCCCACACAGGCACCGACCGGGTCCACGTTAGGGTCTTCAGAGTACACGGCTATCTTGGTCCTCGATCCCGCTTCTCTTGCGATGCTTTTTATTTCAACTGTGCCATCTTCGATCTCGGGCACTTCCAATTCAAAAAGTTTCTTCACAAGTCCCGGATGTGAACGGGAAAGGAATATCTGCGGCCCCTTGTTTGTGTCTTTGACGTCCATTATATATACTTTTATCCTGTCATTGGCCTTCAGCCTCTCACCCTTCACCTGTTCCCTTGCAGTCAATATGCCTTCGGCCTTCCCCAGGTTTATGAATATGGTGGATTCGGTTTTTCTCTGTACCGTTCCGGTCATTATATCTCCAATTTTCTCTACGTATTCATCGTAGATCATATTGCGTTCTTCTTCTCTGATCCTCTGGATTATGACCTGCTTTGCCGTTTGTGCCGCTATCCTTCCGAAATCGTCGGGAGTCACCTGATATTCGACTTTTTCGCCTATCTCATAACTGGGATCTATCTCCCTTGCTTCTTCAAGAGATATCTGTACCTCTTCGTCTTCGACTTCTTCTACTATCTCCAGCTTCATAAAAACATCTATGGAGCCGGTCTCTTCATCGATCTCCACGCTTATGTTTTCCTCTCTGCCGCCATAACTCTTCGTATATGCACTGGTCAGAGCCTTCTGTATAGCCTGGAGCAAGACCTCTTTAGATATCCCTTTTTCTTTTTCGATCTGCTCTATAGCCGAAATCAATTCACTCTTCATTGCTTTATGCCTCCATTTTCAGAATATGTTTTGCATTCGATGGTTTCCGTACTTCTTTACTTTTTACTCTGCCTAAAACACAACTGCCAGTTTTATTTTAGCGATCTCTTTTCTTTCCAAGACCATTTCTCCGTCTTCGTCCTCAAGTATCACTCTTCCGTCATCGGCCCCTTTCAAAAGGCATGTGAACTCTTTCCGTCCCCCTATGGATCTATAGAGTTTCACATCCACCTGACTTCCCGAAAAGCGTTTCATGTGTTCCTCCGTGAACAACTCTCTGTCCATACCGGGAGAAGAAACTTCCAAGTAGTAATTCTGGGGTATGGGGTCCTCCTCGTCCAATTTTTCGCTGAGGAACCTGCTTATCTTTTCACAGTCGTCGGTGCCTACATACTGTCCGTCGGTCCTGTCCGCATACACCCTTAAAACTCTGTGAGCTCCTTCCTTTACGAATTCACAGTTATACAGTTCGTACCCCTCATCTGCGAAAAAGTCTTTCAGTATATCTTCTACCTTTTCTTTTACACCTGATTTTGCCATTCCTACCTCTCAGAGACGGATTCGTCTAAACAATATTTTAGGAGTGGGCCGAAGCTCACTCCTAAAGTCAAACCTTCATCGCTTTTACGATAGATACATTATCACATATCTGCAAGTATTGCAAGGGGTTCTCCGTATTTCAGATATGCTTTCACTATATATGATATGGATCATTATCTTTCTTTATCGTCTTTCATGGCTTTGAGGAAATCCCTGCCTACCCTTATCTGTCTCCTCACCTCTGTCGGTGCGGTCCCCCCAAAAGATCCCCGGGCCTCCACACAGGCTTTCATACTTATGTCTCCGAGCAGTTTCCTGTTTATCCTGGCGTCCACATCTTTCAGTTCCTCATCCGTAAGATCCTCGAGGCCGCATCCTCTGCTCTCACATTTCTTCACCATTTTCCCCACTATTTCGTGGGCCTCTCTGAAAGGTATGCCCTGTTTTGCAAAATGCTCTGCAACATCCGTAGCGTTGAGGAATCCTTCGCTGAACTGCTCCTCTATCCTTTCCGTCCTGAAACGGGTGTTCTTCAACATATTGGCAAAGATCGTGATACTGGTCTTCCAGGTGTCCACCGCATCAAAAAGACTTTCTTTGTCCTCCTGGAAGTCTTTGTTATACGCAAGGGGCGTACCTTTCATCACGGTCAGTAGCTGCATCAGATCTCCATACACTCTGCCTACCTTTCCCCTAAGGAGCTCTGCCATATCCGGATTCTTCTTTTGGGGCATTATGCTGCTTCCGGTACAATAGCTGTCATCTATGTCTATGAACCCGAATTCCTGCGAGTTCCACCAGACGAACTCCTCCGCCCATCTGGATATGTGCATCATCGAGATGGCACTGTCACTGATGAATTCTATGCTGTAATCTCTGTCGCTGACACTGTCCATGGCATTTTCGGTGGGTCCTCTGAATCCGAGGATCTCCGCAGTTTTCTGTCTGTCTATGGGGAAGGTGGTCCCAGCCAGGGCACATGAACCCAAAGGGCACAGATCCATCCTGTAGCGGGTATCCTTCAGACGTTCGATGTCCCTTCTGAACATCTGAAAATATGCCATGAATATGAATCCTATGGTCACAGGCTGGGCGTGTTGCACATGAGTGAAACCGATGGCAAGATCCTCTGCGTAGTGCTCTGCCTTATCCAATATCACTTCCTCCAAGTAGCACAATCTATCGATGATTTCATCGATCTCCTTCTTCAGATACATCCTCCCGTCCACCTGACATTGGTCGTTGCGGCTCCTTGCCGTATGGAGTTTTTTGCCCGCATCTCCGATCTCTGCCGTCAGCCTTGCCTCTATACCCATATGTATGTCTTCATCATCGGCGCTAAAAACGATCTCACCTCTTTTTATTTTCTCTCTTATCTTCTCCAATCCGGCGATTATCTTTTTCACTTCTTCGGGATCGATTATGCCCTGCTCTCCCAACATGGTCACGTGGGCTATGCTCCCATCGATGTCCTCATCGTACATCCTGCTGTCGAAACCTATAGAAGCGTTGAACTCCTTTACTATGTCGTCCATCTCTTTTTCGAATCTCCCGCTCCACAAGTTTGCCATCGCTATTACCTCCTTGACTGCCCTTTGACCCTATGGCGATGATATTTCATATCACCATCGGCCTGCGGACCTTATATCTTCCACCATACTTTTGATATTATATGCGAGAAGCGATAAAAATACTACTGCTAACTTTATGATCCTATTTTGTATTTTATCATAAAAATGCCTTATTTAAGGTTGCCGGAGCCTTTTTATGGTATAATTGTATTATGAACGTAAAGACAGAAGACAACAACAGATCTATCACGATAAAAGATGTACTGCCTCGAAAATTCCCCGGCTCCAGGCAGCTTCTCAAATATTTCGCCGGGCTCGTCGTTGCAGGCGTCTTTTTCCTTGCCCTTTATTCCACTACAGTCATAGGGGCATCCCCAAAGATCGACCCTGACGATATCTACAGCAATCTCTATGAGAGCTCCGTCCTTTATGACGACGAGGGCAACATACTATCGAATATATATATGGAAAACGGCAACAGGATAAACATCAGCTATGATGAGATGCCTGAAGATCTCATAAACGCCGTGGTGGCCATAGAGGACAAGACTTTCTGGGAACACAACGGATTCAATTTCGTCAGGATCCTGGGCGCCATAAAAGAGAGCCTGTTTTCTGGTGACGGCATAAGCGGCACCAGCACCATAACTCAGCAGCTTGCCAGGAACGTATATCTTTCGGATATAAAACAGGTCCGTTCTCTCTCGCGAAAGATCTCCGAGGCGTGGTACACTATACAGCTGGAAGCTACTCTCAGCAAAAAGGACATAATGGAGGCCTATCTGAACACCATATACCTTGGGTATAACTCCTACGGAGTGCAGGTGGCGGCCCAGTCTTACTTCAATAAAGATGCTGGTGAACTTGACCTGCTTGAATGTGCAGCTCTTGCCGCCCTTCCCAAATCCCCCGATGCCTATGCTCTGGCAAAGACCATAGACGGGACCACTGCCGCCGATGAAGCCATAGACCTTCAGAACAATATAGTGTTGTATGAGAACGCTGACAGCACAGTGGTATATAACGGCGATGTATCAGGATCCCGCCGCAACACCACCCTGGATCTTATGGTGGAGCAGGGATTCATCAGCGATGAGGAAAGGGATTCTGCAAAAGCGGAAAGCCTTGCGGAAAAAATGGATCTCTACACCACAGAACATCAAAGCGCCTCTTCATATTATCGTGACTATATAGTGGAGACCGTGATAAACGACCTTATGGAGAAAGACCATATGAGCGAGGAAGCTGCGAAGCAGCTGGTATATGCCGGCGGCCTGACCATAAACACTACCATAGACAGCACCGCCCAGGACGCCGTCGAAAGCGCTTTTGGCGATATGAGCAATTTCCCCGGTGTGACAGGGATATCCTATGACGATGACGGCAATATCCTTTCTGATGAGGGCAATGTGATCCTGTACGATTACGATGATTATTTTGACGAGGATTACGTATTCACCTTCAGAGATGACGAATTCCGTTTCGACAGTGAAGGTAATATGATCCTCGCTGCCGATAAACGTCTCAATTTCTATACTACAGATGTGAACGGGGTCACAGACTATAGCATCGACTTCGATCCCATGTACATAATAGAAAGCGACGGCAGTTTTTACAGCATCGAAGGCGGTACCATACTGGTACCTGCGGCCTACAAGACCCTTGGGGACAACGGTGACCTTATTATAGATGCAAGCTTTTTTGACGACTACCCCGACTTCTTTTCAGTTGAAGGCGATACGTATTCAGTGAAGCGTGGCGCCTACACACTCAAACAGATGGTCCGTCAACCTCAAGGTGCCATGGTCATCTCAGACTATACCAACGGACACATAAAAGCTATGATAGGCGGTAGAGACACCATGGGCCAGAATCTGTACAACAGAGCCACCACTCCCCAGCAGCCCGGTTCATCCATAAAGCCTCTATCCATTTATTCCACCGCTCTCCAACAAGGAGCCGATGCTGCGGAAAGCGGCGCCCCTATGGACTTCATCGACTATGGCAACGATCAGATGACGGAAGGCTACGGATCTTATTGGACCGCTGCCAGTCTGATAAACGATGCGCCCATGGTGATGAACGGTGAGGTGTGGCCCAGCAACTGGTATAACGATTACAGGGGACAAATGACCCTGAGGGAATCTGTAGAACAGTCGGTCAATGTAAATGCAGTACGTGTCTATCAACAGCTTGGGGATGAAGCCATAGTGGAGCAGCTCAAAAATTTCGGCATAAGCACTGTAGCAGACGACAGCTCGGAATCGACCAACGATCTCAACCCCGCAGCCCTGGCCCTCGGCGGCATGACTGAGGGGATATCACCTTTGGAAATGTCTGCCGCATATGGCACATTCCCCAATGAAGGTGTATATACCGAACCTGTCGTATACACATCTGTACTGGACAGGACAGATAAGGAACTCCTCACATCGAAACCTGATACCAAAGAGGTCATGAGCGACGGCGTAGCCTTCATAATGTCTGATATCCTGCGGACCACAGTCACGGAAGGCATAGCTTCTGCAGGCGCTGTGGGAACTCAAGTCACCGCCGGCAAAACAGGTACTACCAACGATCAGTTCGACGTCTGGTTCTGCGGTTTCACACCTCAATACTCCGCTGCATTGTGGATAGGCAACGATTTCAACATCGAACTTACCGAGGGCTCCTCATCTGCCGCTGCTTTATGGGCGTCCATAATGAGAGAGGCCACTTACGGCATGGACGGTTCCCTGCCGTCTCAACCTTCATCTGTCATCAATGTGAATGGGGAGTACTTTATCTCCGGCACCGAAGAAGGCGTCGTCTTCAAAAGCGAAGAGGAAACGATAGATGGTACATTCTGTACAGAAAGCGGTTACCTGGCCACCCCCTGGTGTACCAGCGTCGTTGAGGAGTCCGTAGAAGCCTCTGATCCCAGGACTCAGTACTACTGTCCCATACACAATCAGGATACGGAGAAATATCCTACAGAGCAGGGCGATCCTGAGGATCCGTGGATAAAACCGGAAGAGGATGATCCCGAGGAACCTGTTGTGGATCCCGAAGAGCCTGAGGAACCGGTTACCCCGACACCCACTACTTGATATGGACGTTTACAGTGATATGAAGATAATACTCGCCTCGGCTTCTCCCCGCAGAAGCGAAATGTTCCGCCGCGAAGGTTTCGATGCCCTCGTTATTCCTTCCCATGCCGATGAAAATCTCCCTTTTCCTATGGGACCACATACCCGGGCAGTTTTCTTGTCTCTGAAAAAAGCTCTTACTGTGGCAGAGGATCCCGCGGCAAAAAAAATCTTATATGAAGACCGCTCTGCCGATACCTCATGCACACTCATAGTATCGGCCGACACCATAGTTGCAACAGACAGATGGCCCGGATCTGTCATGGAAAAACCCGAGAACGAAAAGCAGGCCTATGATATGCTCCTCGCCCTTCGGGGCCATCATCACCATGTGATAACAGGTGTCACTCTGGCTGTCCCGCAGATGGGATACATACGTTGTTTTTATGAGACCACGAAAGTGTATTTCCGGGATTTTTCTCTCGACGATCTTTCCAGTTACGTAAAAACTCCAGAACCCTACGACAAGGCCGGCGCCTATGCCATCCAGGGGCACTGCAAAAAATATGTCTCCCGTGTAGAAGGGGATACGGACAATGTGATCGGATTCCCCATGGACCGTTTTTTATCCGAGCTCGAGTTCATACATGATCATAGATAAAGCTGCGATGCCGGCGGTCTCCGTCCTCAATATAGTCTTTCCCAAAGAACAGCTCTTTCCTCCCAATGCTACGATATTTTTCGCTTCATCCTGAGAGAACCCTCCTTCAGGGCCAATCATGAGAGCCAGTTCCTTTGCTCCGCCGCAAAAGTTCTTCAACACCTCTTTTATGGTCGTATCTTCTTCATCCTCGTAAGGGAAGATCACCACATCGAACCGGGAAAGCCACGGATATATCTCTGACATCTCGCACTCCTTACGTATGTCAGGGACTAAGCCTCGCTTGCTCTGTTTTGCGGCCTCCTGAGCTATGGCCCTGAACCTTATGACTCTTTTCCAGAAATTCCCCTTATCCTTGACTACGGTCCTGTCCATGAATACAGGGACTATTTGAGACACTCCCAGCTCCACAGCTTTCTGCACCGTAAGATCCATCTTTCCCTGCTTGGGTATCCCTTGGAACAGTGTGACTTTTACCGAAGGTTCTGTCGTGAATCTCTGTTTATCCAGTATATCCGCCTCTACTCTGTCCCCCAGATAACTGATCCTGCCTATGTATTCCCACTCGTTCGAATCGCTTATCTCTATTTCATCTCCGCAGGACAGCCTCAGTACCGTTTTTATATGATGCACATCGTCTTTGTTTTCAATGGTTATCACTTTGTTCCCCACTGCCTGAGGTTCTACAAAAAATCTATTCATATCTCGCTCCTATAGCTACCCATCCGCCTCTTTCTCTTATATCCTCTATATGGAATCCCAGCTCTCTGAGCCTGCCGGTCACCATATCCTTTTTCTCGGAAAGTATGCCCGAACATATGAAGGTGCCGCCGGATTTGATACACGGACCCATATCCTCCGCCAGTTTCATGACTATCTCAGCCACAAGGTTGCCCGTCACTATATCCGCCTTGAGATCCACTCCCTCTGTCAGATCTCCCTCCAAAAACCTTACCTTGTCCGAAGGGCATGCATTCTTTTCTCCATTATCTCTCGCCACTCTCACAGCTTCAGGATCTATGTCTATACCCAGTACTCTCTCCGCTCCCATCATGTAGGCGGCAATAGCCAGTATCCCCGATCCGGTGCCTATGTCAAGCACATATTTGCCGCGGCAGCCCACTTCTTCCAAAAGTTCAGCACACATAGATGTGGTCTCATGATCTCCGGTACCGAATGCCATTCCCGGATCCAGTTCTAAAATCTTCACTCCATCGGGAGGCTCCGATCCGTCCCATGAAGGTCTTACCATTATCCTGCTGTTGAGCATGGCAGCTTTGAAATGTTCTTTGTACGAATCTTTCCACTGACTGTCATCCACCGTCTCTCTTTGGGATATAATATACCCCCGCTCTTCTATGGCCCTGATTTTGTCCTGTCCTTCCTCTTTAGAAAGATAGAGGATCACTTCAGGCACAGCGCCGCCTTCTGTCGCTGCGGCCTCATCCACATAGTCCCAACCGTACACATCCTGGTTTTCGATTATGCCTGTCATGACCGAAGGATCCCTCACCTCTACTGAATCTATACCTATTTCAGCCAGATCTGCGGAAATGATGTCCGTATCCTTATTGCCTGCATCTATGACTATTTTGATGTATTCCATATAAAACTCACCTGTTCTTCCTTTAGCATCCCATAACATGATCATCGTGCCGCTATACTATCACATCCATCGCACGGATTCAAACTTGTAACAATGTTCGGTGGAATATAAAGACGCAGGATAAGATTTTACAACAAGGCCGCAACTTTCGTTGCGGCCTTGTCTCCTTTATTGTTATAGTACCGTTATTTTGTTGATGCGTCATAAAGGGCTTCTGCGTTGTCCCACTCGGCTATGATCTCGGGGATGACTTTGTACAGGTCCCCCACTATGCCGTAGTCGGCTACTTCGAATATAGGTGCGTCTGCATCTTTGTTGATCGCAACGATTATATCCGATGTCTGCATTCCTGCCAGGTGCTGGATAGCTCCCGATATCCCGCAGGCAAAGTATATCTTAGGTTTTACCGTCGTTCCTGTCTGTCCTACCTGGTGGGAGTGATCTATCCATCCTGCGTCTACTGCAGCACGGGATGAACCCACTACTCCGCCTACCTTGTCGGCAAACTTCTTGATGAGCTCGAATCCGGAAGGATCACCGAGTCCACGACCGCCTGAACAGATTATATCTGCATCTGTGAGGGATACCAGTTCTTTTGCGGACTTGACGATATCTACTATCTCGATATGGATATCATCTTTGCTGATGTTGGTCTTAACATCGACGATCTCGCCCTTGGCATTTTCGTCCTTTTCTCTTTTCTGCATTACTCCCGGACGTACTGTGGACATCTGAGGTCTTGTCCTGGGGCAAACGATGGTAGCCATAAGGTTACCGCCGAATGCAGGTCGGGTCTGCTTTATACCTGTGCTGGTATCATTGGGGTCAAGAGTGGATGTGTCAAGAGTAGTGTTCTTCTTAGCAAATTCTATGTAGCTGCTTACTCTTACATCAAGTCTAGTACAGTCAGCTGTGAGACCTGTGTTACATCTTGCCGCAATACGAGGTGCGAAGTCTCTTCCTATGTGAGTTGCACCGTAGAGCACGATCTCAGGTTTATATTCTTTGATAGCGTCCTCCAGGACTTTCGTGTATCCGTCTGTGGTGTAGTTTTTGAGCAGCGGATCAGCTATCTTATAAACCTTGTCTGCTCCGTATGCGATACACTCCTGTGCCAGAGGTGCGATATCCTCTTCAGCACCGATCAATACTGCACATACTTCAGTATCGTCGCTGATTTCTTTTGCCAGTCTTCTGCCTTCTCCGATAAGTTCCAAAGCAACGTTCATGATCTTGCCGTGTCTCTGCTCAGCAAATACCCAAACGTGTTTGTATGCTGAAAGGTCCACTTCCTCAGCCTCAGGCGCAGCCTCGATGGCGCCGAAGTTACACTTGGGTACGCAGGCGTTACAGTTCGTACATTTACCTTCGTCAACCACAGCAACCTTGTCTACCATCTTCAGGGCATCAAACGGGCAAGCCTTTATACAAAGGGTACATCCTTTACATTTTTCTTTTATGATTTTAATTGCCATTTGTATTCCTCCTCCTGAATTAAATCACGTGCTTGCCTTTAAGGCCGATCAACAACTGTTTTGCTACATCCTTTTCTGTATCACCTTCAAGGATGACACCCTTGCCTTTGGGGGCAGGTGTAAAGGATCTGAAAACGTTTGTAGGAGAAGCTTCCAAGCCGACCTTATTAAGATCGACTTCGATATCCTTTGCGTTCCAGGTCTTCATATTCTTTTCGCCATATATGCCTGCAATAGTCATATATCTGGGTGTGTTCAGCTCTTTGATAGCTGTGAGCATGCAGGGTGTCTTGATCTTGATGATCTCATATCCGTCTTCAAGAGCTCTCTTGACTGTGATGTCCTTCATGTTTTCTGCAATCTCGAATTCCTGTACATAGGTGACCTGAGGAAGTCCCAGCTTTTCTGCCAGCTGAGGTCCTACCTGAGCCGTATCTCCGTCTATAGCCTGTCTTCCTGCGAATATGAGGTCGAAGTCTCCGACTTTACGAACTGCAGCTTCCAGAGTATTGGATGTTGCCCATGTATCGGAACCTCCTACTGCTCTGTCGGATACCAGTATACCTTCGTCAGCTCCCATGGCTATACACTCCATAAGCAGATCGTTTGCCTGAGGAGGGCCCATGGTGATCACTGTTATATGCGTGTCAGGGTATTGATCCTTGATCTTTAACGCTTCTTCTAAGGCGTTCGCATCGTCGTGATTGAGGATGCTGGGCACGCCGTCTCTGATCAATGTTCCCGTCTTAGGATTTATTTTTATAACATTTGTATCAGGGACCTGTTTTGCACATACGATAATCTTAAATGCCATTGTATATTCCTCCTCCTAAATTACTTCTTGAAGATATCAGCTGCGATTACGATCTTCTGCACTTCGGATGTTCCTTCGTAGATCTCTGTGATCTTGGCATCTCTCATCATTCTCTCTACAGGATAATCCTTGGTGTATCCGTATCCGCCGTGGAACTGTACACATTTAGTCGTAACGTACATAGCTGTTTCTGCCGCAAACAGCTTAGCCATAGCTGACTTAGGTCCGTAAGGCAGGTGTTTGTCTTTCATGTCTGCTGCCTGGTATATGAGAAGTCTGGCAGCCTCTATCTGTGTTGCCATATTTGCCATCTCAAACTGAAGTGCTTCCATCTGAGAAAGTTTTTTGCCAAACTGCTTTCTTGCTTTCATGTATTCTTTAGTGACGTCGAAAGCTCCCTGAGCGATGCCCAGAGCCTGTGATGCGATACCTATACGTCCGCCGTCGAGAGTGGACATGGCAACTTTGAATCCGTCGCCTACTGCACCCAGCAATCTGTCTTCGGGGATCCTGCAGTCCTGGAAAATAAGCTCTGTTGTGGATGAAGCACAAATACCCATCTTATCTTCGGTCTTTCCTATTTCAAAGCCCTTGTCGCCTTTTTCCACTATGAATGCACTTATGCCGCCTCTTGTGCCCTTTTTCTTGTCCGTCATCGCCATAACGATGAAAACGTCCGCATATCCGCCATTGGTTATGAACACTTTAGCGCCGTTGAGCACCCACTGATCTCCGTCCTTTTCCGCTCTCGTCTGCTGTCCGCCTGCATCTGTACCGGCATTGGGTTCTGTGAGACCGAATGCTCCCAGTTTCTTTCCGGCAAGAAGGTCCGGAAGGTATTTTGCCTTTTGCTCATCTGAGCCCCATGCGAATATGGGCCAGCAACAAAGTGAAGTGTGCGCGGAACAGATAACGCCTGTCGATCCGCATACTCTCGATAATTCTTCTACGGTGATGGCATAGGCGATGTGGTCGCCGCCCGCTCCGCCGTATTCTGTAGGGAACGGTACGCCCATGAGTCCATATTTACCCATTTTCTCTACAGTTTCAACTGGAAATCTGTGTTCGGCATCGATGTCTGCTGCAATAGGTTCAACTTCGTTTTCAGCAAACTCTCTCACCATTTTTCTTACAAATTCCTGTTCCTTTGTCAGTTGAAAGTTCATCTACTTGCCTCCTTACAACAATATTGATAACGGTACTTTTAAATACAAATTCGTACACGATACTATAGTGCCTGTTATTAAAATAACGAGCCACGCTATAAGTAAACCATTTTTACGAGACGTTTGCAAGGGATTTTTGTTGGAATTTCCCTGTTTTTTGAAGTTTTTACGGAGTTGAATTTTCAGTCTTTTCCGATAATTGCACGGGCTGCCATAAGAATGCCCTTTTTCACCTTATCCGGACCGGTCATTTCCTTTTTCCCCTTCCGGGACCTGCGAACATAGGCATTATGAGTACCGGTATGACGAATGCAAAAAAGTTGGTCAGGGCATGGGATATCCCGCTTGAAACAAAAAGATATATCTCCACCGGAATGAGCCATATCAGGGCTATGACAACGGCCCCGATCTTTATTTTGCCCTCAAAAATGCTACGGTCACTAAGCTGCATATAGGCCGCGCCTCCTGACAATACTGCCGTCACGATATAAAACCAAATCATGATCCTGCTCCTCCGCCATGATGGCATCTCATAAAAACACTTTACTTGGGGAATATATCCACAGTCTCCTTATCTCCCATGACCTTTTCAATAAGTCCTTCAACATCCAGTTTTCCCTCAGATCTCTTTATCTTTTCTATCTTGGGTTTGGTCACCGGGTGTTTCGGGAGAAAAACGGTACAACAATCCTCATAAGGCTCGATGGATTTTTCAAATGTACCGATCTCTTTGGCAATACTCATGATATCCACCTTGTCCATAGCTATAAGAGGTCTCATCACCGGCATATCCGTAGCTTCATCAGTTACGGTTATGGCTTCCGCCGTCTGACTCGCCACCTGACCCAGACTCTCACCGGTTATAAGCATACCGCATCCGTTTTCCTTCGCCACTCTCTCCGCGATCCTCATCATGAACCGCCTCACCAGGATCGTCATTTCATCCTCGGGGCAGTCTGCCGCTATGGCTTCCTGTATGGGTAGTATGTTCACTACATGCATCCTGAACCTGCTGCAGTAAACGGCAACTATGGACGCCAGCTCTTCTACCTTCTCTCTCGCTCTCTGGCTCGTATAAGGGAAAGAATGGAAATGTACGGCTTCTATGGACATACCTCTCTTTGCCATCATCCACATAGCCACGGGGCTGTCTATGCCCCCGGAAAGCAGGACCATGCCCTTGCCGTTGGTCCCGAGGGGAAGCCCTCCGAATCCGGGTATCTTTTGCCTGTATATATATGATACTTTCTCTCTCACATCTATGAACAGATACACATCTGGCTCATGGACATCCACCTTCAGAGTCTTGCACCCTTTCAGCACATATGCTCCCACCGTCCTCGCTATCTCCGGGGACTTCAAAGGAAAGGTCTTGTCCGCCCTTTTGGCGTCCACTTTGAAAGTCCTGATGTCCGTCTTTTCCATGATGTCCTTCATGTAGTTTGCAGCAGCTTCACCTATAGTTCCTATGTCCGATGCGGCTTCCACGGCAGGGCTTATGGATGCGATGCCGAAGACCTTCGACATCTCCTTTATGAGTTCATCCGGTTCTATTGCCTTGTCGGCACGTACAAATATAAGGCCTCCCTGTCTCCGTACCTCAACATCGTCGAATCTTCTCTTTATGAGTTTTCTGAGTCTTTCCACCAGCATTTTTTCGAAGTATGCCTTGTTCTGACCCTTTAGAGCAGCCTCGCCGCACCTGACTATAAAAATGTTTTTCTCATTCATGACTTTCCTCTGTGATCCCTGATAGCGATCGTTCTTCCAATTTATCTGCGTGTTCACCTTTTCCTCTTACCCAGAGTCCTGAATCTTTTTACCGCGTCTGCAACCATCTGCGCCGCCTCTTCGGCCTCATTCACAGTATTGTAGCGGGAGAAGCTGAACCTTACGGCTCCTTCTCTCTCGTCAGCAGAAAGACCCATAGCTTCCAGCACATGGTTCTTGCTCATATCTTTCTTGTTCGAAGAGCAGGCCGATCCGGTGGATACATAAAGCCCCCTGCTTTCAAGGTCGTGGAGTATGACCTCTCCCCTGGTGCCCAGAAAAGAGATATTCAATATCGACGGAACGCCGTCTTTCGGACTGTTGATCTTTATATCCGGTACAAGATCGACGATCCCTTCTTCCATCCTCTCCTTCACGACTCTTCCCACTTCAAGATCCCCTTCGGTGGCTTTTCCGAAACCGGCTATGGCGGGAACGTTCTCAGTGCCGGACCTCATCCCGCCTTCCTGCCCTCCTCCGGCCATGAGAGGGGTCAGCCGCACATCCGGTCTTAGCCACAAAGCGCCTATGCCCTTTGGGCCGTGTATCTTATGGCCGCTTATGCTGACCATGTCCACTCCTCTCATTGGTATTTTCATTTTTCCGAATGCCTGTACCCCATCGGTGTGGAAAAGGGCTTGTTTTTTCAGTTCTCCGATCTTCTCTATAGGCTCTACGGTCCCCACTTCGTTGTTCACTGCCATGATCGATATGAGTATAGTCTGATCGTTCATGCTGGCCTCAAGCATGTCGAGGTCTATGCGCCCCCAGCTGTCCACATCCAGATATATGACATCGAACCCTTCCGCTTCCAGCTCCCTTGCGCTCTCCAGTACCGCAGGATGCTCCACAGCTGATACGATGACGCGTCGTCCTCTTCTCTTCATGGCCCTCGCTGCTCCTATGACGGCCATGTTGTCAGCCTCGGTGCCCCCTGATGTGAATATCAACTTTCCCTCGGCTCCGATCTTTTCGATGAGCACATCCCTGCTCCTCTTTAGGTTTCTTTCCGCAGCAAGTCCAAGGCCATGTAAGGACGAGGGATTGCCGAAATCATCCTCCACACACCTTAACATCTCCTTCGTGACCTCATCCGACTGTTTCGTTGTTGAAGCGTTGTCAAAATATATCATATCCCGTTTTCTCCGATTAAAAGCCCCGCTTTGCGGGGCTTTCAGATCTGTCTCTTCCTTGATTCTCTGTTATTTGGCGTAATCTACCGCTCGGGTCTCTCTGACCACGTTCACCTTTATCTGCCCCGGATAATCAAGCTGTTCTTCTATTTTTTTTGATATCTCCCTGGCCAGATAAGGCATCTCATCATCGTTTATCTGATCCGGTTTTGCAACTACGCGTATCTCCCTGCCTGCCTGTATGGCATAAGACTTATCGACACCGTTCATTTCATTGGCGATCTCTTCAAGGTTTTGCAGCCTCTTGATGTAATTCTCCAGAGTCTCTCTCCTTGCTCCCGGTCTTGCCGCACTCAATGCATCTGCCGCTGCTATTATAACAGCCTCTGTGCTCTTTGGCTCACAATCGCCGTGATGAGCTGCCATGGCATCTATCACTGCCTGTGACTCCTTGTACTTCTTCAACACCTCTATACCGAGATCCACGTGGGTCCCCTCTTTATCATGGTCAAGAGCTTTGCCTATATCGTGTAACAGCCCTGCCCTCTTTGCCAGTTTGGAATCCAGTCCGAGCTCTCCTGCCATGAGGCTGGAAAGATGTGCCACCTCGATGGAGTGTTTGAGCACGTTCTGCCCATATGAAGTCCTGTATTTGAGTCTGCCCAAAAGTTTCACCAGTTCCGGGTGGATATTGTGTATGCCTACATCGAAGGTCGCCTGTTCTCCGGCTTCCTTGATAGAAGCATTCACTTCCTTTTCGGCCTTTTTGATCATCTCCTCGATCCTGGCCGGATGTATCCTGCCATCCACGATGAGTTTTTCCAGGGTGATCCTGGCCACTTCCCTCCTTACCGGATCGAACCCGGAGAGTATGACAGCTTCCGGAGTATCGTCGATTATGAGCTCGATCCCTGTGAGGGTCTCTATAGCCCTTATGTTCCTTCCCTCTCTTCCTATGATGCGTCCTTTCATGTCGTCATTGGGAAGATTCACTACAGATACTGCCGTTTCCGCAACATGGTCCGCCGCACATCTCTGTATGGCTCCCACTATTATCTCTCTGGCTTTTTTCTCGCCCTCTTCTCTGGCTTTTCCTTCGATCTCCTTTATGAGGGCTGAAGCATCTGCTCTTATATCGCTCTCTATGCTGGAGAGCAATATTTCCTTCGCTTCTTCTTTGGTATACCCCGATATTTTCTCCAATTCCTCCACCTGCCGTCTGTGCAGGTTTTCAAGTTCCTTTTGTTTGTTGATTATATTTTGTTCTTTATCTGTAATGCTCTGTTCTTTCCTCTCTATCCCTTCCAGTTTCCTGTCTATGGATTCTTCCTTTTGTATCAGTCTGTTTTCTGATTTTGCTATTTCGTTACGGCGTTCTTTGATCTCCTTTTCCGCTTCATTCTTGAGAGCCATGGCTTTTTCTTTGGCTTCCAGCTCTATTTCTTTTTTGATGGTTTCAGATCTATTTTCAGCGTCCAGAATCAGGTTTTTAGCCTTCTGTTCCGCACTTCCAATGGCCTTTTCACCGACGCCTTTCCTTAGCACGTAGCCTATGAGTATGCCTATCGCAACACCCACTACGCAAAGGACGACCGTCAAAATCACGTGGGTCATCTACAGACACCTCCTTCCTTTTATTTAGTTGTATTTATATCGAATTAGATAGCATTACTAATTAAATATTGATATAATCATACGAGACTATTATAATGTTAATATTAACGCTGTGTCAAGCATAGCTAACACCCTCATGTACCCGTCAGGCGGGTCCCTGAGGTTTGAGAGCAGCAAAGGACAGTAATGAATTATTTCAAAGATCTATTCAAAAATATTGACAGGGCGCTCCTTATCCTCCCGCTCATATTTGCGGTAATAAGTATCCTGATGATGATGAGCACCTCCTATGCCGATGGCTCACTCATATCGCGAACGGTGGTCATCCAGACTGTTGCTTACATTTTGGGGTTTTCCATAGTGATAATCATGGCGACCAAGGACTATATCATCTTTCAGGATATAGAAAAGTTGGTGTACATAGGATCAGTCCTTTTCCTCCTGACGCCATATATACCCGGTCTGGGAGTAGAACAGTACGGCGCTCATTCATGGATAAATCTGGGAGTCACTACCATCCAGCCTTCGGAATTCGTGAAGATAACATTCATATTGCTCATGGCCGATTATCTGAGAAAAAACAGAGATGATCTGTATAACTTCAAAGGTGTCGTGAAAGCTTTCATATACGGAGCCCCCTTTATAGGTATAGTCGTCCTTGACGACCTGGGTTCTGCTCTTGTCTATATCGTCATATGGATCGTGATGGTGTTCTATGCAGGTATCGACTACGTCCTTTTTGCAAAGTGCGCCGGCCTTTCCGCTCTGGCTGTACCTGTCATATATAACTTCATGGATGAATACCAGAAAGAGAGAGTCACTGCATTCCTCCATCCGGAAAACCTCAGCATAGAGGCTAATTATCAGGTATATATGGCGAAAGTCGCCGCCGGATCGGGCGGACTGTTCGGAGAAGGCCTGTTCCAGGGCACACACAAGGAATTCTTACCGGTGAACAATTCCGATTTCATATTCTCCGTCATAGTGGAAGAAATGGGATTCGTAGGAGGAGCCGCAGTCATATCCCTCTATGTGTTCCTCATACACACCCTTATAAAAGTATCGAGAAAATCGCGAGATCTTTACGGAAGTCTGCTTGTCATAGGCGTTTTAGGCATGTTCATGTTCCAAATATTTGAAAACATAGGCATGACCATGGGGCTTATGCCTGTTACCGGTATCACCCTGCCTTTCCTCAGCTACGGAGGCTCAGCGATACTTTCAAATATGATCGCTTTAGGTCTTGTGATAAATGTCGCAATAAAAAACAGGGGCGTTGTTTTCTAAACGCCCTCTGCACTTCCTAATATCCTGTCAAGTATAGTGGAAAAGTTTTTTTCTATGTATGTGCCCGGTTTTATCACTATGGGCACTCCTCTGTTCGTAGCTATGAACACATTGTCATCGTACTGTATTATCCCTGCCAGCGGCACACGGAGCCCCGCCGCGATAGTTGGTATATTAGGTACGGAACCCATAGCCATGAGTCCGCCGTTGACCTTGTTCACGATACAAACCACATTTTTCTTTCCAAGTTTCAGGAGTTTTTCCGCCACTATATCCGCATCTCTTACAGAAGCATATTCGGCTTCCGTAACTATCACACCGATGTCCGCCGGAGCCGCAGCCACTTCGAAGCCGTCCCCTATCCCTGCAGGAGAATCTATCAAAATATAGTCGAATTCTCCTTTGAGTCTTTCGCACAATACTTCCATATGCAAGCAGGTTATGTCTCTGTCATCTATCATAGGCGCCGCTGCCATAAGATACAGATCCTCAAACCGCCTGTCCTGGACTATCGCCTTTTTTATACCTGCAACGCCTGACACCACATCCATGACATTGTATACCACCCTGTCCTGTAGCCCTAGATACATGTCCAGATTCCTCAATCCCATATCCATATCGATGAGCAGTGTCTTGTTGCCTCTCGTAGCTAAAAGCGCTCCCATATTGGCGGTTATCATGGTCTTGCCGGTCCCGCCTTTTCCCGACGTGAACAAAATGACTTTACACATTTATTCTCTCCTGTAAAGATCCTTTGCGGATCCCATCAGTATGGTTGGATCCAAATTATATCAGACTGCCTTGTTCTTTATCAACCGTTATCAGTTCAATCCTTCCTCTATCTTATAGTCGTCCGTAGATCTTCCCTCTTTATCCATGTACGAACAAAGTATCTCTTTCAATATAGGCGCGGCATTGGCAGAAGTGCTCCCCTGGGGTATCATCACGGCTACTGCTATTTCCGGATCCTCGGCCGGAGCCATGCCTACCATCCATGCGAATGGATCGTAACTGGATTTGTATGCGTCTATATCGTCTAAACTCACTTTCCCGTTGGAAAGGTTCACCACGGCCCTTCTTACCGCCGTATTCTCATTCGTATATGTATCAGGATACTCCTTCATGAGCCTGTTCATTTCTTTCCTTACATCGCTCCACGACTTGTTTGGAAGCCATGACGAAAGATGAGATTTGACATAATCCACCTCTGAGGCGGGATTGATCTTTCCAGATCTTTCCGCAGTTCCCGTTTTTCCTGCCACAGTGAAACCTATCCCGTTGAAGACCTCATCGACAGTCGATTCGTATGAGTGGCACACTCTTATCATACCATCTATGATATAATCCAGCTTATTGCTGTCAAGATCTATCGCTTCTCCTTTTTTCTTTTGAGTCAGGCCCTGTCCTTCCACCGACTTTACCACACTTACTTCGTTGTGCACGCCGTCGTTACCCAGGGTGGCGATATAGTTTGCCATCTGAAGCGGCGTATATGCATTCTCACCCTGCCCTATGGATATGTTGAATGCATCCCCCGTCGCCCATTCATTCTGGTTATAATACTGGTATAGACACAGATCCAAAAGATCATCATATTTGCTTTTTTTCGCACCGGTCTGAGGTAAAAGTTCCTCCAGGATATCCTTTGCCTCCACGTCTTTCTTCTCCACCCAGCTTACTATCGTCTCTATATCTTCAGAAAGTTTCCGGCTGTTCCCCACAGTCTCCTTGTTAAAATAATCCTCTGCTGCTGCATAAAGCTCATTGCTCA
The DNA here is from genome assembly GCA_949284065.1 of uncultured Bacillota bacterium. Taxonomy (GTDB): domain Bacteria; phylum Bacillota; class Clostridia; order Peptostreptococcales; family Anaerovoracaceae; genus CASDUO01. Next base: position 15,233 of record CASDUO010000008.1, on the reverse strand, counting down.
GACCTGCCTTCAGATTCTGCACCTTGCTTTCCAAGGTAGGCACGCTCACCACCGACTCCGGTATCTCTATACCCGTAGGCAGACCCAGTCCATATTGCTCTGCGAAATCCGTTATGGTATCCACGCTGATGTCTTTGTCATAACCGAGACTTTCTCCGGTGTACCAGTCCTTGCCTGTCGATATGTCATAAAAATAATAGTTGCAGGATACTCCTATGGCCCTTGCAAGGGACAATGAGCCGTGAGTCTGTTTGTTCAGGTTCCACACTACGCACCCGAAGGACCTGTCGAGCATTATATACCCGCCGTCCACCAATGTCTCGTAGGGATCCAGTCCGCAATACAGAGCGGCTGTAGCCGTCACAGGCTTGAATGTGGAACCGGGCTGTACCGTGGATCTGGTCGCTATGTTATACAGGGGAGCCGGTGAAAGAGGATCCCTGGGATTATCGCTCTGCAGCCTTTCCCAGTCGCTGTCGCTTATGCCCTCGGCAAACAGATTCGGATCATAGTCAGGATAGCTGGCCATCGCCAAAACATCTCCCGTGTCCACATCTATCACCACAGCAGCCCCCGTTTCAGCCTTCGGTGCCGCTTCCCCCATGGGAGAATTGCCGTATTCACTTGGGAAACTTCCACCGTAACGCATTACGGATATGCCTGTGGCAAGCGCATCTTCGGTTGCTTTCTGTAATTCCAAGTCTATGGTCAGATAAACATCCTTGCCTTTCTGGGGATCTGTTTCATTCACTAATCTTTCGGTATCACCGTAAGCATTTACCTGTACCGTCTTCGATCCGTTGGTTCCTCTGAGCACATCTTCATATACGCCCTCGATCCCCTGAAGCCCTATTATATCGCTGTCCTGGTACCCCTTGTCGGCATATTCTTCCAGCTGGCTGTCGCTTATCTTGCCCATATATCCCAATATATGGGACGCCGTGCTTCCGTTAGGATAATATCTTACAGATTCCGATACCACTTCGACACCTGTGAGATCTTCACTTTCCTCTTCTACGTGCATGACCGTATCATCCGATACGTTTTTCGCAACTGTTGCAGAGAGGTACTGGTTATACCCCAACTCGTTTATACTGTTTCTGATCTTCACTATATCCATAGCTTTATCTTCAGAAACGTCCTCAGGTATTTCCATATACTCCTTTATGGCATCATATGCCTCTTTTGCCGTAGAGTCCGTTTCCAGGCCATAGCTTTCCAGGAACTCTTCCTTATCTATCTCAGCTGAATATCTCATGGAAGAAACAGAGATCGGAGGATAGTTGTTATGCTGTGTTTGCATGATCTCCTGTGCTTCATACCTGTCTGTGTTTTTGGGTATCTCCAATTTGATCTTGAGCTGTTCAAAGGCCTCTTCCGCCGTAAGATCTGTATCCAGATCCTCACTCCTGAGCCAGCTCCTTATTTCGCTCTCATATGTGTAATAATACTTGTTTCCGTTTTTTTTGATCGGAAAATCGCTTTCTATATCGTCTCCGTTCTCATTCAGTATATCGACCAATTTTATTATGGTTTCATTCATCTCCTTGTCGTCTTGTCCGGCAGACGTCATTTTGACAGTGAAGCTCTGCTTGTTACCTGCCAAAAGCTTTCCGTTCCTGTCATATATCTCGCCCCGTGTCCCGGCACTGTAAGTCGTTTTCATGGTCATGCCCTGAGCTATATCAGACCAGCTGTTATGATGAAAAACAGTTATGACAAGAAGGCGTATTATCAATATGGCCGCCAAAACGATAAAAACCGCCAATAATTGCGTATGTCTGTCTTTAAGGAGTTCTCTCATATGTAGTACCTGTCATTCGTATGGGCCTCTGCCTTATCCTTCATTATCACAAAGAGCAAAGCCGCAAAAGCCGTATTGTATATAACGGACATCGGCATGGACTGAAGGACCACCAATATGCTTATATCGTTCCCCAGAACCTTATATATCATCCAGTAAAACAACTGATACACAGCAGTTATTCCGGCGCAGTAGGCGAGCAACGATAAAATATTGTCCACTCTCACATACTTCCTGTATATGTACATACCTATGCCGGCCCCAAAGAGGAGCAGTGCTCCGACTCCTATTATGTCCTCAGTGGTGCTTGCTGCCAGCAGAGACGCTGCCAAACCAAAAGGTATACACCTGTATCCGCCTTCATAAAGAAAGACTATGGTCAATGTCAGGCACAATATCATATCCGGCGTCACGCCAAATACGGCAAAGGCATTGATCAGCGTCGTCTGCGCGACGCCAGCGACAAGAAACACTACTATCAAAACCGGTAAACTCATTTGACTATCGCCACCTTCTGCAGGCTGTTGAAATCAACTGTCGGCTCAACTGTGACCATTCGCTGCTGCCTGTCCTGGTCATACTCTATCTTTTTGATCTTTCCTATGGGGATCCCTTCCGGATATACTCCCATTCCCGACGTGACCAAAACATCCCCCTCAACCACTCTGTCATCCTCATCCAGTATATATCCCTGTAAAGCTGATCTGCCGTCACCGGAAACTACGCCCATGACAGATGTGTCCCTGAGTATCTTGAATGCTATGTTGGTGCTGTCATTGAGGACAGAAGACACTGTGGCATGGTCCCCACCGGCATGTCTCACTCTGCCTATCAGTCCGTCTCCATCGACCACTATATCTCCTTTTTCTATGCCGTCCGCTTTCCCCTTGTCTATGGTGAACACCACATAGGGCTTCGAATGATCTATGGATATGACCCTGGCGGCCTCTGCGCTGTCGGATCCGGTGTAGGCGTCAAAGTCAAAAACGCCCTCCAGTCTTTCAAGCTGCTCGAGCTCATCCCGTGTCAGTCTTATATCTTTGTTTTCAGTCTGCAACTCGGCGATCTCCTGCCTCAACTGATTGTTTTCTTCCAAAACATTGCCGTAATTGAATATGCCCGCAAAGGTGTTCCTCAATCCGGAAGCAAGGATCGCTACCGGTTTTTCCACTGCGGACATTATCCCTCCTATGCCCCTGCCTATGGATGCAGTGCTGCCGGCTATAGAAGCATAGGATACGCCGATGATTATGCAAAGCACTAAAACGATACTTGCAACTGCAGTAAATGTTTTATGCTTCTTTATCCACTTCATAATGAACTATCCGCCTGTCTCCTTATCTCTTCTTCACATTGGCATAAACCTTGAGTTTTTCGATGTTGTCAAGGCTCTTTCCTGTTCCCAGAGCAACTCCTTCATAAGGATCGCTGGCCATAGTGACTTCCATTCCCGTTCTCTGACTTATGAGTTTATCCAAGTTTTCTATCATCCCGCCTCCCCCTGTCAGGGTCATTCCGTTTTCGGCTATATCGGCAGCCACCTCAGGCGGGGCTTTTTCCACTGTTGCCTTTATTGCATCTATCACCATCTCCATAGACTCGTGGAGTGCCGCCTCCATATCCTTGTTGGTCACCTTGAAGGTCTTCGGCAAGCCGGAAATTAGGTCCCTCCCTCTGGCATCCATAGACTTGATGATATCTCTCCCGTTTTCATCCTGCATTATGAGGGCGCTGCCTACGTTTATCTTCAACTCCTCTGCTGTCTTATCGCCTATGAGTACGCCCTTCTTCTTCCTTATATATGTCACAACGGCATCGTTGAATTTGTCTCCCGCATATCTCAGTGATGTGCTGACCACCACGCCTCCCAGAGACAGGATAGCCACGTCAGTAGTCCCGCCTCCTATATCGGCCACCATACAGGCCTCTGAGGAATCTATATCCAGTCCGGCTCCTAAAGCGGCAGCAGTAGGTTCATCGAGCACGTAGACTTCCTTTGCTCCCATCTGCATGACCACTTCTTCTACGGCCCTTTTCTCAACCTCGGTAACACCGCTGGGAACTCCCACGACCACTCTCAGCCCTGACGGTTTTTTGCCGTCCAAAGCCGTCTTTATATGTCTTATGAGCATTTCCGCCGCCATATCGAAGTCCGAAATGACCCCGTCTCTCAAAGGCCTTACTACCACGATATTTGACGGTGCTTTGCCTATCATGTTCTTCGCTTTTGTGCCGGTGGCTATAACTCTCTGGCTCACTTTATCATATGCTATGACCGAAGCCTCATTGAGCACGATGCCTTTATCCCTGATATAGATCAAAGTGTTGGCCGTACCCAGATCTATCCCCATATCTTTGCTGCTTCCTAACACGTTCTTTCCTCCGCAACTACTGTTGAATTAACTACAAATAATTTTTTTCTTTCATGCTCACAAACACGCCGTCACCTATGATTATATGATCCAGCATGGGGATGTTCAAAAGTTTCCCCACATCGCTCAATCTCCTTGTGACTTCCACATCTTCCCTGCTTGGAGATGGATCGCCTCCCGGATGATTGTGGACGAATATGACTGATGCGGCACTTCTCCTTATGGCTGCACCAAAGGATTCCCTTGGATTCGCCATACTTCCTGTAAGGTCTCCTATGGAAACATTTTCCACAGCTATCAACCGGCCTCTTGCATTGAGCAATATCACATCAAAGTGTTCCTTTGTGTGATATCTCATCCTTTCCATCATCAAGTCCGCAGCGTCTTTAGCCGTAGTTATGCTCCTGTCCGAGCACACTTTCGATTTCGATATCCTCTTTCCCAGCTCGACAGCCGCCAGTATCCTGCATGCCTTTGCCGGTCCTACGCCTCTTACCTCCATCAGTTCCTCAGGAGTACACGTCCTCAGGAATTCTAACCCCTGTCCGTTGAAAGACAGTATCTCTTCTGCAAGCCGCAAAGATGATCTGTCTCTGGTGCCGGTGTCCAAAAGCAACGCCAGCAATTCGCTGTCAGAAAGAGACTCCTTGCCCGAAGCGATCAGCTTTTCCCTCGGCCTCAACTCTGAAGGCATATCTCTTATTATCATTTTTCGGTCCTTCCGCCCTATGGCCAAAGGCCTTCTGCATAAAGTTTCCGACACCTCATACAGCATGTGTTAGTATATCACTTATCCCGGCAAGGCACAAGATTTTCAGAATGATTTAAGGGCTCATGATGGTTTACTCTACCCCGGGACATACTGTAGACCAAATGTACTAAAATACCCCGACTAATGGGGTGTCGGAGTATTCTGTATCGTATCATTTCTGTTCATTTTGTCCCAAAGATCTTTGTCATCCGTTACCGGTCCGCCATAGTCAGGAAAGTTCGTGCAGAAAAAGTCCGCTTGCCGGTTTTGGCTCAAACCACGTGGATTTTGGCGGCATGGTCTGTCCTCTGTCAGATACGGCAAAAAGATCCTCCATGGTCACCGGATAAAGAAGGAAGGCTACCTCCATATCATCATCCACTCTTTTTTCCAGTTCTTTGGAGCCCCTGATACCTCCTACAAAATCTATACGGCCGTCAGTCCTGGGATCCTTTATTCCCAGTATCGGATCCAGCAAACTGTTTTGTAACACTGATACATCGAGGCCTTCTCTGGCGTCATCAGGAACGATATCGGGAGAAACTTCGAGCCTATACCATTTTCCTTTCAGATACATAGCGAACTCACCCTTCCTTTCAGGGTGGACATCGCTTCCCGTCCATTCTTTCGATTTGAACCCTGCCTTGTTTATTTTCTCCAAAAACTCTTCCGGGGTATTCCCGTTAAGATCTTTCACCACTCTGTTATATTCATAGACATAAAGTTCATCTGCAGGGTATATGACAGCCATAAAGAAATTGAACTCCTCATCGCCGGTGTAGCCCGGGTGTTCCTTTCGCATATTGGCCCCCACTTTATATGCCGAAGCACTTCTGTGATGGCCGTCTGCGATATACAGCTCCGGTATATCTTTGAAAGCATCTTGAAAAGCTCTGTTCACTTCGGCATCATCTACCACCCATACTTTATGCTTCACTCCGTCTTCACTTTCGATCTCATACTGAGGCTCATGCTTATCCATCCATCCCTTCTTGAGCAATTCCACTTTTCCGCTTTTCCTGTATGTCAAAAATACAGGTTCAGTATGGGCGTTTGCCCCTTTGAAGTGATTTATCCTGTCCAGTTCTTTCTCCACCCGTGTGAGTTCGTGTTTCTTTATCACATCGTTTTCATAATCGTCGATAGAGGCACAGCCCACTATGCCCGTCTGTGTCCTTCCATCCATGGTCTGGCCATAAATCATGAACACGGGGTTTTCTTCTCTGATCATAGTACCTTCATCGATGAACTTCTTCAGGTTTTCTCCGGCCTTCCGATACACACTTTCATCGTATGGATCCGGCTGCTCCGGCATGTCCACTTCGGATCTGCTTATATGGAGAAAGCTGTGCGGTTTTTCTTTCACCATCTCCTCCGCTTCCTCTCTGTTCATAACGTCATATGGCGGGGCTATGACTTTTTCCGCTATATGCTCTGCCGGCCTGACTGCTTTGAAAGGTCGTACTTTAGCCATTATCTATCTCCTCTAAAATCATTTTCACCACTTCGTCTACATTCTTTGAAGTCGTGTCTATCTCTACTGCATCGTCTGCTTTTCTCAAGGGATTCAATTTCCTGTGTGTATCGTTATGATCCCGTTTGTTTATATCGTCAAGGACCTGTTGGAATGTGACATCCTCTCCTTTTTCCGCAAGTTCCTTATATCTGCGCTGTGCCCTTTCTTCCGGCGAAGCCACGAGGAATATTTTATGTTCGGCATCTTTCAACACATTGGTCCCGATATCTCTTCCATCCATTATGACGTTTTTTGAACGTCCCATCTCTTTCTGTATCGAGACTAATTTTTCTCTCACTTCTCCAATGGCCGAACACTTGGAAGCTAACGCGGAAACTTCCTGTGTCCTTATCTTATCACTGATATCTTCCCCGTCGAGAAACACCTTTCCACCGGAAAAATCTATATCCGTCTCCTTGAGCATCGACGCCAGCTCCAGACTGTTTTCCATATCGACGCCGTCTCTTGATATCTTGTATCCCACTGCCCTGTACATGGCGCCCGTATCTATATAGTCCAGTCCCAGCTCTTTTGCCACGAGTTTTGCGACTGTGCTTTTTCCTGCGCCTCCGGGTCCGTCAATAGCGATCCTGAGCATGTCATTCCCCCTTTTTGCCGCCCTTTAGGCTTTTCACTTCAGCAACAAATGTGTCCACATCTGTGAATTGTCTGTAAACTGATGCGAATCGCACATAGGCAACCTCGTCCAGTTTTTTCAACTTGTCCATTATGAGTTCTCCGATGAATGAGCTTTGTATCTCCTTTTCCATCATGTTGTTTATGCCGCGCTCTATATCATCTACGACCTTCTCTATGGCACTGAGAGGGACCGGCCTCTTTTCACATGCTTTGATGATGCCGTTCATGATCTTGTTCCTGTCAAAAGATTCTCTGCTGCCGTTTTTCTTTATGACTACCAATATCACTTCTTCTACTTTTTCATATGTGGTAAATCTTTTACCGCATTTTTCACACTCTCGCCTGCGTCTTATAGCATGTCCTTCCTCTGTGTGTCGGGAATCTATAACTCTCGTGTCGCTGCATTCGCAAAAAGGGCATTTCATGGTGTTTCTCCTATCTGTTTAACAACATCCTGCGGGGAAATTATACTATATGTTGTGTTTTTTTACAAGAAAAGGGAGACGGCCGGTGCCGCCTCTCTTGAGTGTTTCTCAATATATCATCATGTCGTATATATCAAAAGATATTCCTATCATCCAACATCACAGCTGACTTACTTTTTTCTCTTTATCCCGTCCACGTAGGACCCGTTCTCAAGCCTGACAAAATAATCTTTCGTCTCCTTGACTATGACTCCGCTCAGCACTACCAGTGCGATGAGGTTCGGGAGCGCCATGAGGCCGTTGAGTATGCTGGCGAATGTCCACACGAAGGATATGGTCAAAAATGGACCTATGAGTACAGCTAATATATATATCCATCTGAACGCCGTCATACCCGCTTTGTTGCCGTGGCTGAGATATTCAAGACATCTTTCGCTGTAATAGTTCCAGCCTAAAATAGTCGTGAAGGCAAAAAAGGCAAGACACACCATCAGCACGAAAGCACCCATGGAATCGCTCCAGGGCAGACCTTCTCCGAATGCCCTTATGGTCACCTCGACTCCATCCAATCCCACGTTCCATGAGCCTGTGACCATTATGGTAAGTCCGGTCATGAGGCATACTATGCACGTATCTATAAAGGTTCCCGTCATAGATACGAGTCCCTGTCTCGTAGCTTCGTTAGTCTGTGCCGCAGCCGCTGCTATAGGTGCGGATCCCAGTCCCGCTTCGTTTGAGAACAAGCCTCTCCCTATGCCCTTTTGCATAGCCACTATCATCGCGCCAAGCATGCCGCCGCCGGCAGCTCTGAGTCCGAAAGCTCCCGCTACTACTTCTTCCAAAGCAGCAGGTATCTTTTCGGCATTAGCTACGAGTATGCACAGACACACGACCACATAGATCACTATCATCGCCGGGACTATTAGGCTTGCAACGGTAGCTATCCTCTGCATCCCGCCTATCACGACCAAAGTGGTAAGGGCTGCCACAGCTACGGCGGCTATGACCGTTGCCCATGAGTAGGCATTTTCTCCCACTGTGAAGGCGATAGCCGAGTTATCCGGATCGAAAAATGTCTGTGCCGCATCAGCTATACTGTTCACCTGAGTGATGGTCCCTATACCTAAAGTGCCGGCCAGCACTCCGAAGACAGCGAAGCACTTAGCCATCCATTTCCATCTGGGGCCCATGCCTCGTTCTATATAATAGAAGGGGCCGCCCAACGCATGACCGTCTTCTCCCAGGATCCTGTATTTTATCGCCAGTACCCCCTCGGAAAATTTGACCGACATACCGAAACATGCGGCCACTATCATCCAGAACAGGGCCCCGGGACCGCCTGCCACCATGGCTGTGGCAACACCTACTATGTTACCGGTACCCACTGTGGCAGCCATTGCAGTACACAGGGCCTGAAAACTCGTGACCTCACCTTTACCGTTCTCCTCATTGCTCACCATATATCTGAGAGCGATGCCCAGTTTTCTGAACTGCAGGAATCGCAGTCGCAAAGACATGAAGATGCCCGTGCCCATTATCATCACGATCAACGGCACTCCCCATACCACATTATCTATAGTGACCAATATGTTGGTAAACGTTGCCATGTCTCATCCTCCATTCTCGGCTGTTTTTACTCCTTTTGGCAAGCTGATATGAAGCGCTACTTGATTTTCGCCTCCTTATGTATCAGATCCAGGACCTTGTCCTTATATGCCTCCAGATAAACATTGTTTTTCCCGTAAAAGTCTATATAGCTTTCTCCTTCGCTTTCCTTAAAGCTTTTCTGGTCGTATCCGATAAGGTCTAATGTTCTGTCGATATATTCATCTACATCGCTCTCACTCAGCTCTATACCTTCTTTTTTCGCAATGGTATATACGACCATCTCTTCTTTCACTTTGTCCTTTGAATAGTTGGTCAGCTGCTCTTCGAATGTCTCCCTGTCCATGTTCATCTGCTGCTCTATGAAATCATCAAGCTCTAGTCCGTATTCCTCAGAATACTTTTCATAAAGGGCCGTTATTTCTTCCTCATATCTTTCAACTTCTTCCTGAGGATATTTCTCTTTGCCATCTTTGTCTTTCTTTACAGAAGAATCGTCCATGACCTGGGTCCACAGTTCTGTCCTTATCTCATCTTCGGCATCGGCCTTTTCTGCCTCATAGAGATCCTCTCTGACCTGATCGCGATAATCCTCCACGCTGTCAGCGCCATTTTTCTTTGCGAACTCTTTGTCCAGTTTGGGCATCACATCGATTTCTTTGTAATTGATGGTGACCTCAAACTCTACATCCTGGCCTGCAAGGTCGCTTTGTGAGTAATCCTTGGGAAATGTAAGATGCAGTACAGTGGTCGCACCCACATCTTCACCGATCAGTCCTTCTTCGAACCCGTCAATGAATTCTCCCGATCCTATCGTGAGATCTTTCCCTTCGGCAGAACCTCCATCGAATTTTTTCCCGTCAAGTGTCCCCACATAATCGATATTGACTATATCTCCGTCACTTACCGTGCCGCTTTTCACCTTCTCTACCGTTTTGGCCGCTTCAAGCCTGCTGTAGATCTCCTTAGTCAACTCTGTCTCGCTGACACTTACTTCCGTGGCAGCCGCTTCAAGACCTTTATATTTCCCCACCTCTATGTATGAAGAATAATCTGCCGTCCACGGATCATCTCCACAGGATGCTAAAGTGGTAACAATGAATACACACAGAAACGTTGTCGCTAACTTTCTACGTTTCATAATGCACCTCGCTATAGACTATCTATTTGCAGTTTTTGCGGTTTCGCAGAGCTTCGCGAAAGCCGCCTCATCATGTATGGCCATTTCGGCGAGCATCTTCCTGTTTATTTCGATGCCGTTCTTTTTGAGTCCGTCCATAAGTCTGCTGTATGATATGCCGTTCTGTCTTGCACCGGCATTGATCCTTGCGATCCATAATCTCCTGTATTCCCGTTTCTTGTTCTTGCGCCCTACATATGCTGATCTCAAAGATCTCATGACAGCAGGGTTCGCCGCCTTGAACACTTTGCTCTTCTGGCCGTAGAATCCCTTGGCCTGCTTCAATATCTTCTTATGTCTTTTATGAGCGTTCACGCCCTTTTTCACTCTTGCCATTTTGTTTCCTCCTTTTCCGGCCTTCCGGCTTATTTGTCGATAACATTCTTGATCCTTTTAAGATCCGCTCCCGTGAGAGTCGTGGCTTTTCTCAGCCCTCTTTTTCTCTTGGGGCTCTTCTTTGTAAGGATATGAGATTTATATGCCTTATTCCTCTTCACCTTGCCGGATCCGGTAACTTTGAATCTCTTGCTGGCGCCTCTATGAGACTTCATCTTGTTCTTTTTGCTTCCCATTTTAGTTCCTCCTAATCTTTAACTTGTGTCTTGTATCCTATTGGCTTTCAGCCATATGATTTACGTTCATCCGTTGCTATCTGCCCGATTTCGGGGCCAGGAACATTATCATGTTCCTCCCTTCCAGTTTGGGCTTTTTCTCAATGTCAGCCACATCCGATACGGCCTCGGCAAATTTTTCCATCACCTCGTATCCTCTCGCAGTGTAATCTCTTTCTCTCCCGCGGAATCTTATAGTCACCTTAAGCTTATCGCCATCCGCAAGGAATTTACCGCCTGTCTTTGCCTTTACCTGGATATCGTGATCCTCGATGAATGTGGAAAGTCTTATTTCCTTCATCTGCATCGAACGCTGCTTCTTTTTTGCTTCTTTGGCCTTTTTTTGGATCTCGTAACTGTACTTGCCATAGTCCAGTATCTTACAGACCGGCGGGTTTGCATTTGGAGCAATACATACCAGGTCCAGATCCTTCTCTTCTGCCAGCCTGAGAGCCTCATCGCGGCTCATTATCCCAAGCTGCTCTCCGTCTCCGCTTATCACTCTGAATTCCGTTCCGCGGATCTCTTCGTTTATATAAGTCTCTTTGATCGTCCACACCTCCCAATCTACAGGGTAAAATAAAAACGGATATAAATATCCGCCTCAACAAAATAAGCTTGCACAGCTGTCGATTCATTTACCCGGTCAAATCTTACGTTCGAAGGGGTGAGAAGCGGATACTTCTGCTTGATGTACCCCGTTACTATACCAGCCGCCGCCCTTTGATGTCAAGAAAAACCTAGGCCTTTTTGTCTGTTTTTCAGTTATTTTTGCCCTTCTACGACCTTCACGTATTTGACCTGCACATCAAAGGGGACACCCCACCTCGTGAAATGTCCCCCTGTGTTTCACCATCCGACCTCCCGATCCTAAACGTCGGCCTTCCACAGTCCATGGAGATTACAGTACCCATACACGGCTACGGGTTTATCATCGACGAATTTGAAATCTGCCTCAGGGGCTTCTCCCGGCTTCAGAGCTTTTCTCTGTCCGCCCTTTTCCGTTTCTACATATATCCACTGGATATAGTGGGCATCCTCCATGGGGTGAGTGACGCTGCCCACCTTTGCCGTAAGAGTATCTCCATTCACTTCTACCACCGGAACATGTTTTTCCGTTGCCGCATCTGTCGTATTGGCAACCACTTCCTTCATAGGCTCGCCACAGCATATCATAGGTACTCCGGCATCTGTTATCACACCTACGAAATTGCCGCAGTGTTCGCATCTAAAAAATTTCTTCATGATCATTGTTCCTTTCCTTGCATTTATCCACCGTATGAACGGTTTCCTCTTTTCTGCTTATGCTCTTATTATATACCCTATAGCCGGATTTATAAACACCGAAACGTAAAGGGGTGGCCGCAGGATCGTCTAACCCGATATATACGCCTCTATCTCGGAGAAAATCGTTACAGGCTCATCTTTCGTCTGTTCATTCAGCCTTTCCTGCCATCCCTTTACATCCAATTCCTCCAGCAGCTGACATAGCAGCGCTCCGGTCTCGTACGGCATCCTGTCTGCCAGAAAAGCTTTCTTTATCTTTTTTGCCTTCAATGCCGGTATCACTTCCGAAAAGGGGACTTCTTTCACGTTGTCAAAATACATGACTCCGAAATCATATCCGACTATATCAGACGCCTTTATGGACACATACTGCGCCATCCCCTCTGCAGTCTCCATAGAAAGCTCTGATTCCACGTACTTTGGATCGGCTTTTATCCTCTGCCTCATAATATCCACATAATCGGCAGCATAACTGTGCAGAGCATCTTTAGACGGTTCATCCTTTTTCAGCTCATCTTGTATCTGTCCAAGTACGTCATATTCTAATCCGAGCAGCTCTATGTCCTTTTCAGACAACTCCCCTGTAAAACGGTATCCGCCTTTCCAGTCGTTTTGCATGTAGTAATGGAAGGCTTCGTGCGTCAAGAACGTTATATAATGCCGCGAAGAATATTTACTGTTGATAGAATCTTCTTCATCGTACTTGGTATAGTACACCTCCTTACCCAAAACCTCATATGTCTCACCCGCAGTATTGAAGTTTCCTCCCGTCACTCTGATGGGAAGTAACTGCGGCGTCAGGTATGAAAGTCTGTACACCTTTATATGACTGTCTTTTGGCATGGATATTTCTTTGGCGAATATACTTTTTACCGGCGACTCTGAAGAAATCATGTAAGTTTTTCCCGAGTCCGTATTCATGACCAATATGGTTTTGCTTCCCAGGTCATACCCGGCCCACACATCTTCTTTTTCGGTCTCACCGACATACTCATCCAATTCCGACAAGATCTGTTTGTCTGTTTTATTCAGATCACTGAAGTCCGAAAATAAATGATTGCTTAAAACCAAACCTGCCGCAATCAAAAACAATGCACAAACGATTATGAGCAGTACTTTTTTCTTCGAAATTTTTCTCTGTTTTTTCATGATGATCCCCTTTCTTTTCGATCCAATGCAGAATCCGTGTCTCTGTCTGTCAGTCCCCCGAAACGCTTCCACGGAATCTCCACCGGCATTTACCTGTCTCTTATCATATAATCCGGTCGAAAAAATCAAATATGTCGTCTTTACGGTGAAGCCTCTGCACCACCCTGCTGATACGATTTTGTATCATTATCATTTGCCTTCTACCCCGCAGAGTAATATAATGTGTATGGCAGGCTCGGTTTCGTACCCCTCCCCCCTGAGGGAAAAGGACGATACTTATGAACAGATACATAGAAAAACTGGACTCCTGGGAGCTCTTCCCCATACTGGACAGCATAAAAGATGCTATCTTCATCGACGATGCAAACGGTTATACTTTGTGGTGCAACAAGGCCTGCGAGGAAATGTACAAGGTGAAGCTGGAATCCATCAAAGGCATCCATATAAACACCCTTGAACAAAAGGGCATATTTTCCCTTTCCGTGGCCAGAATAGTCCTCGAGCACCAGAGCGAGACCACCATAATACATGAAAACAAAGAGGGGCGTAAGCTTTTGTCCACAGGCACACCCATTTTCGGCCCCGGCGGCAATATAACGAAGGTGATCACTACGGCAAGAGATATAACCGAGTTATCAAATCTCCAAAGCAAACTGGAGGACGCAGAAAGCACCCTCAAAGACATGAAAACGGCGGAAAAATTCGCTGACATCGGTCTTATTGCACGAAGCAATACCATGTTCCAGGTGGTGCAGCTGGCCCGCAAACTTGCCAATGTGGACTCCACCGTCCTTTTGACCGGCGAGTCCGGCGTGGGGAAAAGCCTAATAGCCAAAATACTCCACGAAAACGGAAGCCGCAAAGAGCATCCCTTCGTTACTGTGAATTGCGGAGCTATCCCTGAAAATCTCATGGAATCAGAGCTTTTCGGATACGAAAAAGGCTCCTTCACCGGCGCCAGGAGCGAAGGCAAGAAAGGCTTTTTCGCGACTGCCCAAAAAGGCACCATATTCCTTGACGAGATCTCGGAGCTCCCTCTTCCCCTTCAGGTAAAGCTCCTTCAGGTCATACAGGAAAGATATATCATCCCCGTTGGCGGTACGGAAAAGATCCCCGTCGATGTGAGGATCATCTCCGCGACGAACAAGAATCTCCGCCAACTTGTAGATCAGGGTAAATTCAGAGACGATCTATACTACCGGCTCAATGTGGTGCCCATCAACGTGCCTCCTTTAAGAGAAAGACCGGAAGACATTTTGCCTCTCATAAAAACCAACCTAGACAAATACAACAAAAAATACAATCAGAACAAGACCATAGATCCCGACGCGATGGCCGTGCTTTTGAAATTCGACTGGCCCGGTAATGTGAGGGAACTTATGAATATAATAGAAAGACTGGTCATAACCGGCACCAAGGACGTCGTCACCGTAGAGAACCTCCCCAGCTTCCTGCTGACGCACCCTACTCATCCCCAACAGACCTACGGACATGACCTTACCCTCAACAGCGCCATGGAAAAGGCGGAAAGAGAGATATTGGAAGATGCTGCCGGTAAGTTCCATTCTACCAGAGCTATGGCAAAAGCTCTCGATGTGAGCCAGCCCACCATCGTCAGAAAACTGAACAAATACGGCATAAAGCTATCCGGGTGATACCTCTCTTGCCACCCATAGGTTGAAAACACGGCATTTCACCGGCTGATACATTTTTGTATCTATGATACATTTATGAATCATGATTGTTTTCATTTGTTTTTCAACACTTTTTGGCGTCCCCGACATTTCGAGTCCCGATTCCGATACATTTTTGTATCTTTTCCATATTTTTTGCCCCGGATCTTTTTCCACACATCCAGCTATGTTCAGAATCTTTTAAGGTTTCACAAACCCCG
>CASDUO010000007.1:50273-50993 GCA_949284065.1 uncultured Bacillota bacterium | reverse complement strand
AAGCACAGCCTCAAATACAGCAAAAGCAAAAGCAACCATGACAACTGCCAAGATCATATACCAAAACATTTTCTTGAGCGAAAGCCTTTTGTTTAGGTCTTCTGATTCAAGACTTTCTATATAACTTGCCGCTACATAAGTTGCCTCACCAAACTCAGATATAACATCATCGATAGTTGCATCTTGATTGCGCTCTATATAGTCTTCAACATCTTCTTTGAAATTTTCTAAAAATCTACGTTCCTGCTTTCCATATAGAGGTAATAAAGATTTGATTTGCTTAAAATACAGTCTCAGATCCTTCGATACGAGATTCTTCATTTTCTCCACTCCTGCTCTCAACATCGCCCATTGCTTCCAGTATCATATCGATACCTTTATTTGTTTCTCTATAATCCCGTATCAATTCTTTCAAGTATTCTCGCCCACTGTCTTCAATGTGATAGTATATCCGTATCTTGCGTTTCCCCACCTGACATTTTTCGCCTGATATATACCCCTTTTCTTCGAGCTTGTATATAGATGGGTATAATGATCCTTCCGGTATCCTTATACGCTCCCCTGACAGCTCATATATGGTTTGTGCTATATCAAAGCCATACATATCACCAGAAGTTAATATATTCAATACCAGCATTTCTACGGATCCTTTACCTTTTTTTAGATTTCCACCTTTCAATAAGTGATTTTCCTTTCTTACTTTTATGATAAACACCCATC
>CASDUO010000007.1:0-50249 GCA_949284065.1 uncultured Bacillota bacterium | reverse complement strand
ATATAAAATAGTCACGCTTTTTCATAGATTATCTAAATAATAGTTGACAACGGTTACTTTTGGATATACTATGACATCATCACAAGCTGATCGTGTTTTATTAAAAGGGTATTTTGAAAAAGAGAGGTGATGAATATGGAATGATATTATAGAAGTTAAACTTGTTTTATCAATGCCTAAGTATTATTTCAAGTTATAGAAACGTATTAAAATCAAAATGAAGGGATAGTGATGAAAAATGAAGAAAAAACCAACTTGGATGATCGTGGTGGTGCTATCATTAGCTATGCTCACACTACCAACAATGTCCTATGCCGAATCTTTAGGTAATAGTTCTCTTTATAATCAAAATGTTGCTGCGCAGCAGTCCATGTTGAACAATATAGATATTGATGATGCTCAAGAGATGATCCCTAATCAAGATGGACGAGAGGTAGTGCAAGAAGTGACAAGTCAAGACGCTGTTGATATAGATTTTATAGAAATGTTAGGTGAAGCAGGAGATGTTGATGTAAAATCTATTGACGATGATAATATTTGCATTACTGCTGACATAAACGAACCAACAGATTTGCTGATTTATGATGATATTGAAATAGAGAAGAAAAATCTGTTTAGTTTGGTCATAGAAAAGAAAAAAGGGATATCAGCAGAATCGTATGCTAATGCATTACAACGTGTTGCAAGTACAGCATCATACAATGAGCGCACAAAACAAATAATAACCGAGGGCCCAGTGTGTAAAATCAAACTTAAAAAAAGGATTATCTATTATTATGCTTCATTAGGTGGTGGCGCACCATTGCAAAATTGGTATAAAGTATTAAGAAGTTCCTCTTATATAATGTCGTCTCAATATACCATAAAGACTATGCAACTAAAAACCACTTATAGAGGTTATTGTTCTAATGAGCCAAATAACTTTGATAATTTAGCATTACGTGAAGGATCAAAAAATGGTAATGTGATAAATTCGCCTAATAAGCACGAATATTATATATTGTCATCGCCTATTTCGAGATGGTTTAACGAGTATTATGGTTTTAATTATCATACGAAAACAATTTTTAAGTATTTGAAAAATGGAGAGACAAAATCCGCTACATTCAATATACGACTTCCTGGAAATTGATAAGTTAAATATTTGTTTTGAGCATTATGACAGGAGGAATTTATATGAAAAAAATATTGCTTTTATCTCTCATTTTGGCTTTCTGTATAGGCCTCATCGCATGTTCATCCTCTGATACTGCAGATAACGGTCAGTGCACTATCGATCCCACAGAGGATAAGATTTCTTTCGCATTCACCGGTTTTGATGTTACCGGTTCAGAAAGCGATGGGAATGTAGAGGACAAATACATAAAGGAAGTGGCTTTCAGGGCACTCAATGAAACAGATGAAACATTTTCTCTGGTGAACATCAAAGTCATCGCATATGACAAGGATATGAATTTTTTGGAAGTATCAGGTGATAACGAAACCATAGAACTGGCTCCCGGCGAAAAAAGCAAAAAGTTCAAATACTCTTTAGGCGACGGGGCAGAATATGTCAAGTTAGTAGGATATGAGTACATACAAAACGATGAACATTTCTTTGATACGTTTGCGCAGGCCACTTTATATAAAGGCAGTGATGCCATATGCGATATGAACTATTACAGCGAAGAAGACATACTCAACGAAACGTATAAGGAAAATCAAAACAAAAAGAAAAGAATTCTGAAAGATATTACTGGAAGCAAATAACATTTATGGACTGAATAAGGAAGATGAAGGGCCGATAACATTAACTCATTTGAAATAGGCGAGTAGCTCCCCTACTCGCCTCCGCTTTTATCTTCGCTGACTTCATACTTACAGTACCAGGTCTCGCATCCTCTGTAAATGTCAGTGAAATTTGAAGATACCTTACCTCTGAGGGCAGGCGCCTTTATGCCGCCCCAGGTCTTGTAGAGCAGACAATAATATGGCAGCTCATCTATGAGTCTTTCCTTCAGGTTGGTGAAAGTATCAGCGGTCTCCGTTACCGTATTGCCGCTCCCCATGGTATCCAGCAACTCATCCACCTTGTCGTCTGAAAATCCCGTATAGTTGTCTTCACCCTCCGATCTTATGAGTGAGCTCAGATCCACATTCTCATCTATGGTGTATCCACCCAGAAAAAGATCCCATGAATCGCCTTTGAGACTTTTCAAATATCCTTCACTCGTACTCTCAACGGAAAGTTCTACTGCTATACCCATGCTTTCCAAGTTGGCTTCTATGATCTCAGCCCCATTGGTCCTGTCCTCTTTACTTCCGTCCACCAACAAGGTCAATGACAAGGTATCTCCGTCTATGTTTTCCAGATATCCGTCTTCGTCACTGTCTTCATATCCGGCCAGTTCCAGCAGGTTCGCTGCTTTTCTCCTGCTATACGGATATGCGTCTTCCGATGTGTCCACTCCCAGATATCCGGGGAAATAGATGTTGTCGTTCTTCTTCCCGCTGCCGTCATAGCAATCGTTTATTATCCTGTCAGTATTTATAGCCCTTGCAACAGCCTTCCTCACACGATCGTCCTGCAGATATTCCTTATCGAAGTTGAATCCCAAAAACTCTACTTGGTTGGAAGGAAAATCCACGATCCTCATGTTTTTCCTTTGTATCCTGTTATTCCTGTCGGCATCTTCCGAAACATAATACGATACTGTACTCGTGCCCACCTGCATATAGGGGTCACTTCCTTTCGGCTGGAGCACACAGGTTATATCATTTTCGCTCTTTTCCCCATGATAATCTTCATAGGCTCTGAGTTTGATGCTGTTGCTTTCGCTGTACGATTTGAACTTATATGGTCCTGTCCCTACAGGCTTGAAATCCTCCGATATGGATATGAGATCGTATGTGCCGTCATATCTATGTTCCGGTAATATGGGGAATGTCAGGGAATTCAGGCTCATATCGTTATTATCTTCAAAATATATTATGACCCTGTCGTCTCCGTCTTTCGATGCATATGAGATCTTGTCCATAGCCCCTGCGTAATGGCTGTCAGATCCGGCTGCCTTATGTGCATTTATACTGAACACCACATCTCCGGAAGTCAGATCTTCACCGTCATGCCACTTGGCATTTACTAAATCTATTTCTATACTTCCTTTCGAACTGTTGAACTCATAATCCTGTGCCAGATTTTCATGAGGTGTCATATTTTCATCTTGCTCAAAAAGTCCGTCATATATGAGTCTGCTTATGAAATATGTGCCCTTATCTTTAGATATGACCGGGTTCAACGTCTCTATATAGTTCGAGTAAAGCGCTATACGCTGCACATCTTCATACTGTACCTCTTCCGTTATTCCCTCCTGATCATTTCCGCCCAGATTCGACACTACAAGAGATATGATGATGATCAGCGCCACCGTCCCTATGGCGATATATCTTATATTTTTTCTTATGGATCCGATGACTGTTTTTAGTATCTTGTCTATGTTCATTTCCTATCCCGCGTTTCTAAAAGTTTCGATATGGCAATATAGAAATCCTCTCTGGTCCCTCTGTTGTTCAAGATATAATCTGTCCTCCTGATCTTTTCCCTGTCGCTCATCTGGTTTTCCATGCGCTGGAACACATCTTCACGGCTTATCCCGTCTCTATTCGCCACTCTTTCCGCCCTTTGGCCTTCTCCTGCTATGACGAGCCAGTTCTCGTCTGTCATGTCGTCAAGACCGCTCTCAAACAACAGAGGGGCATCTATGAACACTTTATCTTTCATATATGTCCCGTCGGAAAAATCCTCTTCGGCCTCTTTGACTTTTTCCTTTATGACGCGCCGTATGACGCTGTGAGTGATATCGTTCAGTTTTTTTAATTTTTCCTCATCTGCGAAAACCAGAGAGGCCAGTTTTTTTCTGTCCAGCCCTCCTTCCCGGTCAATGATATCATGACCGAAGACTTCCGCGACCTTCGTCAATGTCTCTTCTCCCGGTTCCATTATATCTCTCGCGATAGCATCGGCATCCATGACCCTGTACCCTTTCTGACGAAGATACTCTGCCGCCGTGGTCTTGCCGCTCCCTATGCCTCCTGTAAGTCCGATGACTTTCATCTTCCCTCCTATTTAAGGTCGTACAAGCTGTCGCCCCGGTTGAGTTCTACTGTGGTACTGACTTTCAGTTCCACTGCTTTTTCCATGTTCTCTTTCAATATCTTCTCTACCTGTGCTGTCTCATCCAAAGCGGTCTCCACGATAAGCTCGTCATGGACTTGCAGTATCAGTCTTGATTTATACGGTTTCAGGGCTTCGTGTACTTTTACCATAGCTACCTTAATTATATCTGCAGCGCTGCCCTGTATGGGACTGTTCATGGCAAGTCTCTCTCCCATCTGCCTTACCGGATAGCTGGATGCTTTTATTTCATTTATATACCGCCTGCGTCCCATGATGGTCTCCACATACCCCTGTTCTTTGCACATCTCTATCTGGCCGTCCATGAACTCCTTTACTCTCGGATGCTTTTCAAAATAGTCCTGTATGTATTTCTCCGCTTCCTTTCTTCCTATGTGCAGCTCCGTAGAAAGGCCGAAAGAGCTCATGCCGTAGATCACTCCGAAATTGACGGCTTTCGCACGGCTTCTCTGCTCTGCGGTTATCTCATTTTCCGCCACGCCAAGCACCTTCGCAGCCGTCGCTCTGTGGATATCCTCCCCCGCATTGAAGGAATCGATGAGAGCCGGGTCTTCGCTCATATGAGCCAGCACTCTCAGTTCTATCTGAGAATAATCAGCTCCTATGAGCACATATCCATCCCGGGGGACGAAGGCTTTTCTGAGCTGTCTTCCCTGCTCATACCTTATAGGTATGTTCTGAAGGTTCGGATCTGAACCTGATATCCTGCCTGTGGCCGTAACAGTCTGGTTGAAGTGTGCGTGTATCCTGCCGTCATCGCCTATTAACGGCAACAGTCCGTCTATATATGTCCCGTTGATCTTGGTCAGTGTCCTGTATCTCAGTACGAGGGCCACTATGGGATGCTCATCCTTTATTTTTTCCAGTATCTCTGCACTGGTGGAATATCCTTTTTTTGTTTTCTTGCCCGCTGTGAGACCGAGTTTTTCAAACAGTACACTGCCAAGCTGCTGAGGGGAATTTATGTTGAATTCTTCACCTGCCAAACTATGTATCTCCGCCGTCAGTCTCTCTATCTCTTCTTTTATCGCCTCACCCTGGCGCTTGAGCTGCTCTCTGTCGACAGCGAAGCCCGCATGTTCCATGTGGGCCATCACTTTTATAAGGGGAAATTCAAGATCGTAACATATGCTTTCGGCTTTTTTTGCGATCAGTTCTTTTTTCTGTACAGCCTTTATCCCTTCCGCCAACAGACAGGACCTCAGAGCATATCTCTCCCCTTCCTCTGATGCCTGTCCCAGCATATCCATCTGCATGGTATCGGCCATGAATTCTTTTTCGCTTTTTATGGTCTCATGGAAATACTCCTGAGCCATGGCGCTCATATCGTAGTTGCTCCGCCCGGAGTCCAGCACATACTGGGCTATTGCAGTATCGAATTCCACATGTGCGTCCTCCATACCGTGGCACATGAGCATGTAGATATCTTTCTTCAGATCGTGACCGGAAATCTTCCAGTCCTGAGCCGACTTTGCGAAGCGTACGGCATCCCGGTCAGAAAAATCTATATATGCGAATTTGTTTTCCCACATGATGCCCGCACCGAATATTGCGGGCGGCTTTTGATGGCTGTTGTCCCCGATGACCTTTATGGTCACCGGTGTCCCGGAGCCTATGACGTCTATGTCCTCGACTGAATCGAAAGACACCCTTTCCACTTCCTTTACGTCGATCTTTCGTCCGTCTATGCTTGTCTCCTCTTCATTATCGGTTTTTTCTCCCGGCCTATCTTCCTTCCCCGGACCGAACTCCTTCGACATCCTTTTCAAAAAGCTGTTGAATTCCAGTTTTTTATATACGTCCGTCAGCCTGTCCGTATCAGGTTCTTCCCATTTCAGACTGTCCATGTCCTCATCTATGGCCATATGTCTGTCTATAGTCGCAAGACGTTTGCTCATCACGGCCAGCTTTGCGTTCTCCTCTATTTTCGTCCTAAGACTTTTTGACGTTATTTTATCCGTGTTCTCAAGGAGATTCTCTATGCTCCCAAATTGAAGTATGAGTTTCGATGCGGTCTTTTCCCCTACCCCGGGAACTCCCGGTATGTTGTCCGACTGATCTCCCATAAGCCCTTTGTAATCTATGAATTCCTTCGGACCGAAACCGTACTTCTCATACATGGCCTTTTCATCGTAAAGCTCAAAATTGCTCACGCCTTTTTTGGTTATGAGCACTCTGGTTTTTTCACCGGCCAGCTGTAGTTCATCTCTGTCTCCGGTGATTATAAGGACTTCGAAACCCTCCTTCTCCGCTTTCAGACTCAGAGTTCCTATGATGTCATCAGCTTCGAATCCCTCTTTCTCTATCATTGCGATGTTCATGGCTGAGAGGGTTTCCTTGAGCAGGGGCATCTGCATCGCCAGCTCCGGGGGCATGGGCTTTCTGCCGGCCTTATATTGATCGTATTCCTTATGTCTGAATGTGGGGCCTTTCAGGTCGAAAGCCACTGCGATATAGCCGGAGGGATACTCTTTTTTGATTTTTGAGAGCATATTAATAAAACCGTAAACTCCCTGAGTATACAGTCCCTCTCTGGTTATCATCGGCTTTTGCATGGCGTAGTATGCCCTATTTATGAGGCTGTTGCCGTCTATTATCACTATTCTCTTATCCATGATGTGATTATATCAGGAATAGAGGCGTTTTACCACATAAAGCGACAGCAGCCTCATTCGGTATCTCCGCCATACGGATACAAGTCACTCTGCGCTGTGTTCGGCCTCTTTTTTCAAAGAAAGTGAGCACGATGCGAGGATCAATGCCGAAATCCCGGCTACCAGATAGGGCAGATGGCTCGTGTAGAGAGCTCCTGCGGCCGAACTGATAGCAGACAGTATGATCGGAGCTGTGAACTGAGCCAGGTAAAGAGCCATGGACAACATAGGCATCACTGTGGCCGCTGCCGATCTGCCTGCTTTTTTCGATGAGGTGGATATTATGAATGGTATGCCCAAACCATTGGCGAACCCTACCAAAGCTGATCCTGCAATGACCCCCGGCCACTCTGCCGTCATCCACAAAATGCCGTATCCGACAGCGAACATAAGGGGAGCTACCAGCCCGGTATACGCTCCCATCAGATTCCTTATCCGCACGAATGACAGTCCGTCGGCAAATGCCACCAGATCCATCCCTGCCATTATCACCGCTATGAAATTCTGCGATATTATCCCGTCTTCGGAAGTTATCATGGCAAATTCGGCGGGATATATGAAAAATGTGAACATGAAAATGAACATGACTATGGCGAACTTATAGTATGTGAAGAAAACAGGTTTTTCTTTCTTGTCCTGCTTTTGTATTTTCTCCTCCGTTCCCGTCCCTATGCTTATATGTTCGTTGGGCAGATAACGCATACACAGCGCCACGCTCACAAGGCCCATCAGATAGACCAGGAAGCTCAACCTCCAGCTTACAGATGCCAGCATTCCCGCTGCAAGAGTCGCTATGACTCCGCCCATCTGGTTCATTGCAGAGGAATACCCCATGAGCCGGTCCTGTTTGTCTTTCGTATAATAAAAGGACAACAATCCTGTGGACATGGGCATTATTATCCCCACTCCTATGCCCACGAGAGAGCGAAACAGCAGCACCAGATAAATGTTGCTGAAAATACCTGCGATACTTCCTCCCACCACATATAACAGCAGCCCGACCATCAGCAGATTCCTGGATCTGAACCGTCTACACAGCTTCGGGAATACGAAACTCATCAAAACTATGAAAAGCGCCGGTACGCTGATGACCATCTGCACCAGGGTCTGGCTCTCATCTTTGAAATAATCCTGTACGGCGTTGAGAGCCGGAGCCACAGCTGCTCCTGCCATCACTGTCAACAGCGACAGTGAAAGTATCGCTGTGGTAAGATTTTTTCTGTTCGTTTTTTCTTTTGTCATGTTAACCTCTCTTCTATAAAATTTAAAAAAGCGCAAGCCCGTTTGGACTTACGCTTTCGCTACGCAACACCTGTATTATAGCATTACGGCGGAAAAATAATCAAAGGGTTTTTCGCTTTTTATTTTCCGTGCGCACACTTTTCCCCGGTGTGGCTGTGTGCTATACTGTCTTTCGGGAGGAAACATATGTATTACGATTATCATTCACACACTGACTTTTCAGATGACTGCAACATACCTATGGACCAGATGATCTCGGCCGCAATAGAAAAAGGTGTGGTCCAGTATGCCATAACCGATCACTACGATCCCGATTATCCCGATCCGGAATTCCCTTTCGAAATCGATTTTGAGAAATATCATCCTGCTATCCTAGATGCCGAAAAAAAGTATGGAAGCTCCATAAAAATAATAAAGGGTTTGGAAATAGGCATACAGCACGGCGACACTCTGAAGAAATGCAGCGCACAGGCCAGATCATTCCCCTACGACTTCATAATCGGCTCCTTTCACTGTTTCAACGGCAATGATCTTTATAAAACCGACTACGAAACCATGGAGCCTCAGGACATACTGCCTTCTTTTTATGAATACTGCTATGACTGCCTCAAAAAATACGATGACTTCGATATATTGGGGCACATAAATGTGATCGACAGATATATACCTTTCGTACCCGATTATCGCTGCCGACGTCTCGGTCTTGAACCTGACAGCGATCTTGAGTGTCCCGCATCTGTCCCTGAGCCGGTCATGGCCCGTTCATATGCCCGTTCCATGGAGATAGTGGAGGAAATATTCCGGTTGCTGATATACAAGGGCAAAGGTATCGAAATAAACACCAGCAGCTTCCGCTACGGTACTGAAGACACCACCCCTGCCGCGGAAATGCTACATCTCTACCGCGATCTGGGAGGAGAGATCCTCACTTTGGGATCGGATGCCCATTTCCCGGATCACATCGCTTACAACTTCGATTACGTACGGGAAATGGCAATAGAATTCGGCTTCCGCTACTTCACCACCTACGAGGGAAGGAACCCCTCAATGGTGAAATTCCGGTGAATGACGGCAGCATCAAAAAAAGGTCACAGCCCTTTTTTTACTTTTGAAAGTTCTTTCCCCGATATGAACAAGATGATGACTGTCCCGAGTATGAATGTAAGGATACACGCCAGCCACTGCATGCCTCCAGGCGCTCCCGGCCACACTCCCGCCACCGAACCGAGGACGAAGCCTAATATTATGAGATAAGTACCTTGCGGATGCTTGGTCATGAGAGTCTCCAATATCCATGTGGTAGTTATGACTCCTGCTCCGAGCCCTATGATCATGGGTAAAAGATAGAATACATCGACCGCTTTTATAGCTCCTATGACTTCCTCATAAAGACCCATCAAAAGCAGCATATAGGAGACGCTTATTCCGGGCAGCACAAGGGCTATGGCTCCTATAAATCCTGCCAGTGTCAGTATCAAGAAGCCGGTGAAGCCTTCCGGATCGGCATCGAACCATCCGGTGGGTATTTTTTCGAACCCACCTACGAGCACCATGCCTACGAGCGTATAGATGATTATCTTTGGAGAAAAGCTTTTCAGCTTCGCCTCCTTTATTATGAGAGGGGTGCCTCCTACCACAGCTCCTATGAAAAAGTACATGGTGGGCAGCCTGTATGTATTCAATAGCTTTTCAAGAGGCATCGCAAACAGCACCATCCCCAACACACCACCTGCAAGAAAAATAGCGAGGAAGATCACGCTGAGTCTCTTGTGTTTGAAGAAGGAACTCACCGCCGTTATCAGCTTGTTGTACACACCCAAAATTATGGCCATGGAGCCGCCGCTGACGCCGGGTATCAGCATGGTGCCTCCTATGACCATGGCTTTTATGAACGTGATCACCCGTTCTGTTTTGCTTTCTCTGAGATCAGTATTCATTTATTCGTCATAAGACAAAAGCTGTGAAACCTCTTTTCTGGGCGGTGTATCGGGCTCTATGTCCGGATATCCACATGCTATGAGAGCTGCCAGCTGCTGCCCCTCCGGTATTTGGACCACCTGACCCACTTTTTCTTCATCGAATACCCCCATTATGACTGTGCCGAGGCCCATGTCGTGAGCGGCAAGACAAAATGTCTGTGTGGCTATGCCTGCATCGAAAACTTCCCAGTCATGACCTTTGGAAGTAGTGGCGCTCCCGTCTTTCTCGTAACCCGAACGATTCTTTACGATATTGACCAACACCAAAGCGGGGGCTTTTCTTATAGTGTTTATATTGTATTCAAAACCAAGGACACAGCCGTCGGCTATCCTGTTCATCTTTTCTCTGTCTTCCACCACCAGATATCTGGCCGGCTGCTTGTTTTTCCAGGAAGGAGCGTATGCTGCCGTTTCCACTATTTTCTCGATGAGTTCCCTGGGAACCGGTTCATCCTTGAATTTTCTGATGCTTCGTCTTTCTCTTATACATTTTACTGTTTCCATAG
Organism: uncultured Bacillota bacterium; assembly: GCA_949284065.1. Lineage (GTDB taxonomy): Bacteria > Bacillota > Clostridia > Peptostreptococcales > Anaerovoracaceae > CASDUO01. The sequence continues at coordinate 39,694 of CASDUO010000007.1, read as the reverse complement.
TTTTCTCCGTTACCTCTATGACACTATTGATATATGGATCTGACTCCGTTGATGATATCACATTTTCGCCTTGCTGTTAACTTTTCTGATGAATTATTCCATAGCGCAGTTCTTTTTTTATGCCTTTCCCTGCCGGCCGTGCCTCATAGTTCCATGCGCTGTTTACACACAGATCCCTGTCAAACCGCAAGAGGCGGAAATATCCGCCTCTCCCTTCGATTTTTATATCTTTTCACATATCAGCCGTCAGCCTTCCTTTATCCTTATATCCAGATTTATATCGAGTTCGGCAGCATACTCAAAATATCTGTCCACCTGCTTTTGCTCTATCATGTCTGATGATATGAGTCCCGTCTGATCGTACTCATCGTTGACGAAGAGTTTGGAGAACAGATATCCACCCTGGCCCGTAAGATACATCTCAGCCGTTATGCCGGATCTTTCAAAGGACTCGGCCAGTCCGGGCGCCATAACATGGATCTCCACAAGCCTGTCCTTCCCGTCTTTTTTCCCGTAGGCTTCGATGACCATACATCCCGAGTCGGATTCCAGCCCTTCATCCAGTATTTCCTGTATCTCTTCCCTGTATTTGGGCGCAGGCGGTATATGACTCAACACCAGATCAAAAGGTACCGCCTTGTGCATCCTGCCGTCCCTTCCTTTGTATTCTTCCTCCTCATGACTCAAAAGTCCGGCCATATAAAGAGGCTTGCAAAAGTCCATCCCCGCCCCTGCATATTTGAAATAGGCGTTTTTACATCCCTTAAAATACTTCTTGGCATTAAAGCTGTAGTGTACCGGTTCGTCATGATTATGCTCACAGAAAGTTATCTCCCTGTCCATATAATCATACTGTCTCTTGATAGGAAGCCCGTAAGCCGGAGTCCTTATGAGTTTTCCGTTCTCAAAAGCGTAACCTTCTTCGGACATGTCTGTGAGAGCCGTTATGGGGGACCACCAGAAAGGAAGGAATCTCTTGGCTATCACACCTTCCCATACTATGTTATATATGGTTTCGCACTCATCCAGATACTGCATGGCCTTTCTCGTAGCCGCACATATGAGTCCCGGTGCCGATCCTGTTCCTACGATAGCCAGCCTGTTGTTTGCAGCGAACTTAGGCCCGTATTCCTCATACTGGATCCTTATGCTTTCGATCCAATCCTCCGCCAAAGCGGTAGTTGCGGCATAGTCCTGATAATTTGCCTTTACTTCCACAGCTGCATCGAGAACGTTCTTCGTGCACTCCAGGGGAAGTCCGTTCAGGATCAGGTCGACTCCTTCCGCTGCCTTCACTATGCTGTCCTTGTCGTGGGCGTCCACCTGTACACCTCTGCCCTTTTTCAGCGACTTCACCACATTCTCAACGGCCTTCATGTCATGATCCGCACATATCACTTCTGACACGTTAGGCTCCTGGTCCAGTTTTCTGGCTGCTGCGCTTCCCTGCGCTCCTACGCCCAGAACCAGTATTTTTTTCATGCTTTCACCTCTGTTTCGAAAAAATAATAATAGATATATTGTCTGCAACGGGGTCTTCCCCGCCCATACATTGTACCACAAAACCCTTTTGTTTCATAAATCCGATCCACAGCACTATCCCACATCTACGAGATGAGCTTCAACCCAACCACACCGGCTATTATGAGAGATATGAAAAATATCCTTTTGAGATCTTTGGATTCACCTAAAAAAAACATCCCCACAACAGTCGACCCGGCCGCTCCTATACCTGTCCATACGGCATAGGCGACTCCCATATCCAATGTCCTGAAAGACAGGTTCAAAAGGGTGAAACTTGCCGCAAACCCTGCCAAAAGCAATATCGCGGAACGAAGATCTCTTTTTCTGGCCACGCCATTCATCCCGGCCACTCCAACTACCTCACAACATCCTGCCAGTATTACATATGCCCAAGCCATTTCACACCTCATCATCCTCGGGTCCGTGGGTCACAAGTTTCAACCCTACGACACCCATTATAAGCAATAGGATAAAAAATATTTTCGAAAAGCTGAACTCCTCTCCGAATACCAAAAGTCCCACTATGTTCGTGCCGGCGGTGCCTATTCCTGTGAACGTAGCATAGACTGTAGCAGAAGGCAATGCCTCCACCGCCTTTATGAGCACCAGGAAAGACAAAGCTATCAGTACGATCGTTGCGGACCATGTCGGCAGTGAATCCGAATATTTGAGTCCTATGACCCAAAGTATCTCTATGACACCGGCCAGATACACGAGCAGCCACTTTTTATCCAACATCAGCACCTCCGTCTGTCTGTCCCGATATCCCTTTTATATACACATCCCACGATACTCTGAATCTTCTTTGCAACCGGTCTTTTCCCCCATAGAGCATCTCGATATATACGCTGTCCATCAGTCCCAAAAAAGCATAGGCGCTGTCGTCTACATCCATGCCGGCTGCAAGTTCACCTGTCATCTCTCCCCGGCGAAATACCGGTCCAAGCAATGCTTCAAGACTGTCCCAATATTCATAAAAGTGAGCTGTTACCGTTTCCTTCAAATGGAGAGGCGGGAACATGGACATCCTTACCAGGAACTTGGTGGTATCGCAGGTCTCATACCGCTCCATCATATTCCGAAGGAGCGCGAAAAGTGTTTTTTTCATCGTGGATTTTTCAAGCTCCCTCAATTTTGCCGTCGTCGCTTTCAATTCATTTTCAAAAACGTAACAGCACAGATAAATGAAAAGCTGATCCTTGTTCTCAAAATGAGTGTATAGGGATTGCTTCTTTATACCTGCATCATTTGCTATGGCAGAGAGAGAAGCTCCCTCATATCCATTAACCGAAAAATGATGCAGCGCCGCATCTCTTATCCTGCCTGGAGTATCCATTTTTCCCTTCCTCCGTCTTTATGAAAATCATACTCTTATGCATTTCCGGCAGTCGTATGGGAAGGAAACCTTTCCACCTCTTTCCTGCCGACCGTTCGGAAGTTATGCTATCACAAAGAAGTATCCGTGTCAACAGTCGGCCCAGATCCTGTCTGTGGAAATTTTCCATCAAAACATACAGTATCCCTCAAACTATGTACTGATATAACTAAAACACACATAAAGAATCTTGTTTTTTTGTAGTATCCCACAATATTTATGCCTTAAGGTATTGCAAAAACAAGGGTGTAGTTATATAATATTTCTTGCGTGTATAATTACTCATTTTTGCTTATAATTATACATAGCCACGAATAATATTTCTTTATGACGGAGGAAAAAAAATGGTATTAAAAGAGAAAGTGGTTTTGGCATATTCAGGCGGACTGGATACTTCTGTGATAATACCCTGGCTCAAAGAGACTTACGGCTGTGAAGTCATCGCCGTATGTTGCAATGCGGGACAGGGAGAGGATTTCGATGCCATAAGAGAAAAGGCGCTGAAAACCGGAGCAGACAAGTCCATGGTGCTTGATATCCAAGAAGAATTTATTACCGACTTCATATGGCCCACCCTGAAAGCCGGTGCCATTTATGAAGATGATTACCTGCTGGGTACCTCCATGGCAAGACCTCTCATGGCTAAAAAACTCGTAGAAGTAGCCGAGAACGAAGGTGCTTTTTACATCTGCCACGGTTGTACCGGCAAAGGTAACGACCAGGTCAGATTTGAGACTACTATAAAAGCTTTGAATCCTGCCATCAAGATAATAGCCCCTTGGCGAAACGATGACTGGAAATTCACATCCAGGGAAGATCTGATACAGTATTCCAAAGAACACGGTATCCCCATTTCACAGACTACGGAAAAAATATACAGCCGCGATGAGAACATATGGCACATAAGCCATGAAGGCGGCAATCTGGAAAATCCTTGGAACGAACACAAACCCGATATACATGTGCTGAGCATGGAACCGGAAAAAGCTCCGGACAAACCTTCCTATGTCGAGATAGGCTTTGAAAAAGGCGTTCCCGTCAGCATAGACGGAAAGAGCATGGCTCCGGTCCAGCTCCTTACCACCCTTAACAAAATGGCGGCCGAAAATGCCGTGGGCACCATAGATATAATAGAAAACCGCCTTGTCGGTATGAAATCCAGAGGCGTTTACGAAACTCCCGGAGGTACTGTTCTCTTCGAGGCTCACAAACATCTGGAAAAGCTCATACTTGACAGAGACACCATGCACTATAAAGGCATAGTCGCGATGAAATTCTCACAGCTGGTATATGACGGACTCTGGTATACACCTCTCAGAGAAGCCATCTGCGCATTTGTCGACAACACTCAGGAACTGGTCACGGGAACGGTGAAAATGAAACTGTACAAAGGCAGCGCTACCTGTGTGGCAAGCAAGTCGGAGAACTCGCTTTATATGGAGGAATTCGCCACGTTCAGCAAGGATGAGGTCTATACGCAAAGCGATGCTACCGGCTTCATCAACCTGTTCTCCCTGCCTCTCAAGATCAGAGCCATACAGAAGCAGAACAAAGAAGGTGCGGTAAAGGGTCACGATGTGCTCGAAAGGAAAGTGTATAAGGGTAGTGACTTCATAGAATGATTTGACGAAATCAAAAGGACCATCGGGAATATCCCCTTGGTCCTTTTTTATTTCCTTCACTGATATGGACCGTCACATCCGCATCACTTTTCGGGCACGGGCATATAAGTTATCCTGCTTTGCTTCAACCCCATTTTTACATTCAACTCGAGAAGCATGACGGCAGATCGTGCGGCTTCCAGCACAGGGATCTCATATCCCGCCTCATGGAGCCCGGCTTCAACAGTCTCAGCCACATCCACCATGGCGGTACATCCCAGCACTATAGTCTGTGCACCGTCTTCCTTTATGGCTTTTATGCTTTCATCCAAAAGTGCACCGCACAGTTTATCGTGGTCTGACAGGTCCAGCACAGGTATACCTACACTTCTCACACAAGCTACTCTTCCCTCCAGTCGTGCCTTCGCTATCTCTCCCCGTATCATAGGCAGTACGTTGGGCAGGACGGTGACTATGCCGATCTGATCCGCTGTTCCCAACGCCAGATGCATCACCGGCTCGAAGCCTCCGAAGACCGGTATGTCCACCCGTTCCCGGGCTGCACGGACCCCCGGATCCCCGAAGCAGTTTATGAAGACCCCCTCATATCCTTCCTTTTCGGCCCGGATACAGTGATCTATAATATCCGGCGCGCACATGGCCTCATCGAATTCGCTCTCTATACTCGGAGTTCCTTTCGTGATCTGCGTTATATCCATTACTGTGTCAGCGGACAGATATTTGTTTATGTACCGCTCCATATCTTCGGAAATCAATCCCTGTGCAGTAACGGGCACTATGTCCAGCAGTTTCATTACTCTGCCCTCCTTACACTTTCAGATCCCCTGCAGCCTTGATCTTGACCCGGTTGGTATTTCCTGCATAGTATGCCAGAGGAACATCCTCCACCTCAATTATTTCCACAGTGTCCTCTATGGCTCCTGACTCCACTGCCAGCTTCACCGCTTCTGCCTTGGCCTGTTCAAGAGCTTGTTCCCGAGGGATCTCATCGTAGTTTATGAGCTGTTCATAGGTGCCGCTGACCTTTGATACCGCCGACCCTATAGCGTTGGCGCAGCCGAAGTGGTCGGGCTTGATCACCTTAGATGCTCCTTCCAATTCATCCGGCAGGATCACAGATCCTCCGCCTACCAGTACCACATCGCTGTCGTCATTGGAGAGCTTCATGGCGTCTATGGAATCTTCCACGAGAATACGTATCTCATCCATAGCCTTTTCCGCAAGCTGCAGCGGTATGTTCTCTACCAGAGCGCTGTCCCCTATATCGGCCATACCCAGGCGCACGGCTATGTCGGTTGCGGTCATTACATCGCCTCCGAACACTATGGCTTTCTCCGTTATCATGTACCCGACGCTGTCAGGCCCCACGGTAACGTCGCCATTTTCATCGCATCGAACTATGGAGCCTCCTCCAAGACCTATGGAGATAACGTCAGGCATGCGGAAGTTGGTCCTCACTCCCCCTATGGTGACCGCCACTCCGGATTCTCTGGGGAACCCATTCTGTATCACGCCCAGATCCGTAGTGGTTCCTCCCACATCTATAACTATGGCATCACCTATGCTGCTGAGATAACTGGCCCCCCTGATGGAATTGGTAGGGCCGCATGCAACGGTCAGTATCGGGTACTTCCTTGCATATTCAACAGTCATAAGTGTACCATCGTTTTGGCTCAGATATATGTCGGCATTATTTATTCCTTCATCCTTCAGGCTCTTTGCGAACCCTTCAGTGAATCTTTCCGCTACCTGCCACAAAGCGGCGTTCAATATAGTGGCATTTTCACGTTCTATCAACCCCATGGAACCGATTTCGCTGGAAACCGAAACGTGCACATCAGGGCCCATCACTTCTTTACACAGCTTTGCAGCGGCGAGTTCATGGTCGCTGCGCACTGTGGAGAACACCGACGATATGGCAATGGATCTGACTCCCTTTTCTTTCATTTCTTTGAAAAACGCCGATGCTGCATCTCTGTCGAAAGGCGCAAGCTCCTTTCCGTCATACTCAGAACCGCCTCCGACTATGACACTGCCCGTCGCGATCTCACGTATATCGTCTGCCCAGTCTACCATAGGCTGTATGCTCAAAGTAGCCGGCGCACCTATCCTCAAGATCCCTATAGGCGCAAGATTCTTCCGTTCCACTATGGCGTTCGTACACTGAGTGGTCCCCAGCATGGCCTGGCGTATCTCCGACCTGTCCACGCCGGAAGTTTCCAGAACGGATCTGAGCGCTCCCAGTATCCCCTCATAAATATCTTCTGAGGTGGGATGCTTTATTTCAGCAACAACATTGAGGTTCTCGTCAACGAGAACGGCATCTGTGTTGGTTCCGCCTACATCGATACCAAGCTTATACATCACGCATCCCCTCCTTTGCATCGTTCTTCAATAGGTATGTACTCCGTGTCGATACCGAAATATCCGGGGCCCACCAGATCCAGTCCCACAGGTGTTCGCCACAGCTCAAAACATTTCAGTCCTACTACCAGCACTCTCTTTCCGTATTTGAGCCCGTCTGTGGTGACCGGAGAGAATGTCTCTTTGTCCACCAGGCATATAAGATCCGGCGTCGTAGCCATCAGTTTCCCGTTTACAGTGGCCGACAGGTTTTCATTTTGAAATTCCACATACGCACTCTGCCCCTTATATTCGTTGATGCCTTCCAGCATCACCTTGCCGAAATTGAAGGCCCCGCGTGTCTCCCTGAGGACGTCGGTGATCTTTCCTTTGAAAAGTTTATATCCTTCAGAGAACTTGAGGAAATGTTCCTCCGGTGTCATATCTCCGCTGTTTTTGACCGTACGGATGGCCTCTCCCAGTTTCTGGCTGCGGGTAACTATGTTTTTCACAGCATATTTTTTCAGCTGGGCCCCCGTCATGGGATAGAGAGATACGGATACCGCTCCGCCACAGGCCATCGTCACCGCCCGTGCCAGATCTTCTGTCCATTTGTTGGTCACCGTTTCAAATATCACACAGTTCCCTTTCTCATCTGTCAATGCCATGGGAGATGCGCTCATGCCCCCTATGGTGAATGTTACCATTTGCAGTTCGGGGAAAGCTCTTCCCATCCCATCAGCATCGATGAGAGGCATCCCCAGCCTTGCACATGCCGCAAAGGGAAGCATTGAATTGACCCCGCCCGCTTCGATGGGGATGAAGCCGAATATCTCTTTATTGAAAAACCGGGATACCATATCGTTCAACGTCTTGTATTCCTTGCCGCCTACAGCCTTTTCCGCCAATACCGTAGGCGCTCCCATCATCGCCATAGGCACTATGAGCGCATCGTCAGGTACTTCTTCCGGATCCATCAATGTCACTTCTCCGCATTCCTTTATAGCGTTTATGGCCATGAGTTTCCCCACATACGGGTCTCCTCCCCCTCCGGCTCCGAGGAGCGCCGCGCCCATAGCTATATCTTCAAGCTCGGAAATTCCGATCTTTCGCATAATCGATCCCTCCTGTTACATTTATTTATTTTTTAGCCAATTTTACGAATATCAAATACAGTATCATGGAAACCACGACGCCGTTCACCGGGCCCACGAAAAACGGTACGTTCAGGGATGCCAGAGCCGGGAAGTATGTGAAAGTCCCTCCCGTCAGACATGCCACGAATGCTCCGATCACGAATGCTATCATACCGGGTCCGTAGACTCCGCTGCGTATTTTGAAATTCTCCTTTTTCCCCTTGCATAGTACCCAGTAATCTGCGATCATGACACCTACGAATGCAGGTACGAATGCACACAGCAGGGAAAGGAAAGCCTCGAAATGGCTCATTATACCTACTGCGGCCAAAACTGTGCCCACAAGCCCGGCAACGGCCGTGCATACACGGCTTCGTTTTTCATCAAGCCCCAGCAGCACGGACAATGACAATCCTCCCGAGTAGGCATTGGTCACGTTTGTGGTCCATGTGGCCGCTATGAGAGCTATAAGTCCTATGGCAGGTACGCCGGCAGCTGTCAGCACCACGCTTATGTCGTATTGTCCCGTGATGATGGATAACATAGCTCCTATAAGCAATATGAGCAGTCCAGAAGGCAGTACGCCCACCACAGAAGACTTTATGACATCACCGCGATTTTTCGCAAACCTGCAGTAGTCCGCCGCTATGGAGCCTCCCACTGCGAAAGAACCTATAGTCAGGCTGATGGCGGTGACCATGGGCATAGGTGTAGCCGGGGTATAATTGGCTATAGCCTCTGCGCCGTCGTTGTTCACGAAGGCCACATAAAGTCCGTATATCAAAACGATGATCAAAAGGGGTACTGCAATATAGTTCAACCATTTCAAACCCTTGAAACCAAAACATGCCGTGGACACCATTATTGCGCCCCAAACTATCGAAGAAAGCCAGGCAGGGATGCTATATCCGGTCATTTCCGCCATCATAGACGAAAAAGACGCACCGCAAACTCCTGCTTGTATACCGAACCAGCCTATACAGGATAAAGCGAGTATAGTGCTCACCACATACTTGCCTCCCATTTCACCCAATGCGCCCCCGGCCATTACCGCAGTCGGAAGCCCCGTGTCACAGCCCTGTATCCCCACAAAGCACATGTAGAAACATACTATGCCGAATCCGATCAGTATGGCGATGACACAGGTACCCAGCGTCATGCCGCTACCCAGCAGTCCGCCTGCCATCAGGCTCGAAACACATATCATAGCTCCGATCCATACAAGAGCTATAGACCACCAGTTCTGCCTCTGGTCTTCAGGTATCATAAACCCGCTTTTCTTTTGTTCATTCATCGATATTACCTCCAAAAATATCTGGACAGAGCCAAACCCCCGTCCGCTATTTAGAAAGTATATCAACTGAAACAAACTGTCGGAATTGTCAAAACAGCAGATATTAAAAGGCTGTCCATTGTCCCATCGGACAATGGATCTCTGCTTGAATCCCATAACCATACGTCATTTCAAAAGTCTATAAAGCGCTACAGCTAGAAAAAGAGAGAAGTTCTCCGGCATCTTGTCCGGCCTGTACCCGATTATATCCGAAATCCTTCCTATCCTGTACTTTACCGTATTCACATGTAAGTACAGGATAGACGCCGTTTTGGTGACGCTGCATCCGGTATCCAAAAGATAAACACCTAAAGTCTCTGCCACAGATAATTCTTCATTGTTCTTTTGAAGGTCCATCAGCTGTTCCATATACTGTGTAGTGGCATGTTCTCCAAGCTGTATACGCCGCCGGCACTCTTCAGCAAACTGTATCTCGCTGAGGGTGAATATCCTCTTCGTGGGATATATCCTGACGGTATCCTCCAGATAACTGTCGTGAGACAGATAGGCCTGCCGCACATCAGTAGTGTTCTTGAGACCCGGGCATCTGACCAGAGTCACATCTGCACCATTTTTTTCCATGGACGTCACCAGCTCCTCAGACAATTGGTCTGCTGCACGGAGCGAGCCCAAAGAACTCAGGAAAACCAGGATATTCTCCTCGTATACATCTACCATAACGGTACTGCTTTGCCCGTCAAGCATGCTGCGGATCTCCGGGATGTGTTTTGACGATCCGCTGCGGGTGTCCCCAGCCTTTTCTCTGATTATCCACATTTCCTGTATCGAAGCCACATCGATCCGGAAGATGTCCGCAAGTCTGCGCATCTTCATCGGCTCATCCTGTATTATGGCCCTGACCAACTCGTGTATGGCTATCTCACCGTGTTGTCTGCTCCATATATTCATGGATATCCTTACCACATCCGCCGACTGATCGAGTTCCGCATCTGTAAGACCGTCTCCTTCCTTTATTATGAGCAGCCGCAGCTGTCTGTCGTTTTCAGCCGCTACAAGTAATGAGTACTGACGGCTGTTCTCCAGGAAAAGGCAATTTCCCTGCTCCTCTTCTTCCGACAGGTTTTTCATTCCTTTCAACCCTTCCTTCACGACAGGCTCTATATTACGTGGCCATGTGACCAGATTGAGTATCTCCCCCGATCCTTCAACCAGTGCCACCGTAGCTGTTATCCTGTCGCTGAGCATCTTCAATACCGTGTTGACAGATTGCAGATGCTGCGGAAGGTTCGACATCCTCGCCAGGATATCGGCTACTATAGATTCCTTGCCCGCTCTGTCTCTGTATATCCGCTCCATCACATCGTTTATCACTTCTCCGTAACGCAGGGATTTTTCTCCTCTCGGCATACATATCAGGACGAAATCCATTTCATCGGCAAGATCTATAAGCCGCTGATTCACATCAGGCATATATACTCCCACGTAAAAAAGTATGAGCCCCACCTCGCCTCCCTCTGCGAGTTTGCGTATATTCGCACACTGGCGCTCCACATCGTGAGTTATGTTCAAAAACCCGGTGATCACTATCTCACTGCCGAAAAATTCATCTCTGGGAAAAAGCCCGTCCACGAGCTGGTCGGGATTGGTGGATTCCAAAACGGAAATGGATGCGACCGTTTTGCTCAATCCGTTATGGCCTCCCAGCACCGTCGCCTGCTTGAGGGACGGCAGTTTCATAAGATCCGCTACTGTGACACTCATATCCTTATAATTCCTCCTCCATCGGTTCCACTTTTTCGTGACAGGATGTATGGAGTAATTATACATCATTTTGTCCTTTTGGACAGTAAAACCGCACCGGCCTGCGGTGCGGTCATATCATTTCCCTTCCTTATCCTCGTTTTTCTGTGCTTTCTTTCGACGCCGCCTATCCTCAGAATCTGTCACTGTAGTTGAGTTTGCGGCTTATGCTCCCCGATGGCGGAGTCTTGCCGTTTTCCGTTGAAGTATCCACATTGAGATATACAGACGCAGCTGTGGCCACGGTCTTTCCCTTGTTTTTCCCTACAGCCTCGGCGGTAAACTGTGATATGCGCTTTCCTACCGATACTGCTTTTGCGGTCACCACCAAAGTATCTCCTATTTCAACAGGGCGCACATATTTTATATCCAAACTCACAGTAGGCGCGAATCCCTTTCCTGCATAGAACCGGGCCAGTGCGGCTATGGTCATATCGAATGCACCGCTTATCGCTCCCCCGTGCATGAAACCGGCCCTGTTGGACTCCCATTCGAGGACAGGGAAACAGAAGGTGAGGCTCCTTTCTTCATATGAGCAGCCTCCGGAATACGATTCCATCATCCCGTTGAAAGTAGACTCCTGCAAAACGTTGTTTTCATAAAGAGTCCTTTCAACATGTTCCTCCATGCGCTTCTGGTTTTCGTCCATATCGCTTTTGTCCTTATAGCTCATCGAGACAGAACAGTTTGATCCCGGCGTCTGTCAAGATCTTTCCGGCCCTTTCGGGGTCGCTGACTTTGAATATTATCATAGCTGTGCTTTCACTTTCCCTGAGCATAGAATACACGTAATCCACACCTATGTCAGCGCCTTCCAAAAGGTCCAAAACATTGCTCATGCCTCCCGGCGTATCATCCAGGCTCACGGCGATGACCTTGGTTATGCTGGCTGTGAACCCGCTTTCCTTCAGTATCTTCACAGCCTTTTCCGGGTCATCCACCACACACCTCAGAATGCCGAAGTCGATAGTATCCGCAATGCATATGGCCTTCATATCGATGTCGTTGTCACCCAACACTTTTGTGAAAGCCTTGAGCCTGCCGTTTTCGTTTTCCAAAAAAACTGATATCTGTTTGATAAACATTTGTCCCCTCCTTATCTACTCTGACAAGTTCCTGGTATCTTCCACTCTGACAGCTTTTCCTTCACTTCTCGGAAGCGTTCCTTCATTGAGGAATTTCACTTCACATCCTATTCCCAAAAGTGTCCTCAGTTCGTGTGTCACCTTTTTCCTCAGCTCCTCAACGAACCTGATATTGTCAATGGCAAGCCCTTCTGCAAGTTCCACCTGAAGTGCGAAAGTATCCGTGTTGTTCTCCCGGCCTACGATTATCTTGTAATTCATCGTAAGTTCGCTGAACTTCGCGATCACTGTTTCCACCTGTGACGGGAATACGTTGACTCCCCTGATTATAAGCATATCATCCGACCTGCCCAGCACTCTGCTCATCCTCGCAGTAGTCCTGCCGCACTTGCACTTGTCCCGCATGAGATAACATATATCTCTGGTCCTGTACCTTATGAGAGGTATCCCTTCCTTGCCTATGGTAGTGAAAACGATCTCGCCTTTCTCTCCTTCCGGAAGCACTTCTCCGGTGTCCGGATCGATTATCTCGGCAATGAAGAAATCTTCCTGTATATGCATGCCGTTTTGCTCGGCGCAGCTGCATGAAACTCCGGGCCCCATGACTTCAGAAAGCCCGTATATATCGTGTGCCCTTATCCCAAGGCCTTTTTCTATGGCAGCCCTCATTTCCGGAGTCCACGGCTCTGCTCCGAATACTCCTGCCTTCAAGTCTATATCATCAGGACCGTACCCTGCTTTTTTGACTGCCTCCGCTATGGTCAAAGCATAGGAAGGTGTGCAGCAAAGTATAGTGCTCCTGAAATCTTTCATCAGCATCACCTGTTTCTGTGTGTTTCCGCTGCTCATAGGTATCACAGACGCCCCCATGTACTGAGCCCCGTCATGAGCTCCCAGACCTCCTGTAAAAAGTCCGTACCCATAGGCTACCTGTACTACAGATGTGTTGTCCCCTCCTGCCATGGTAAGAGCTCTCGCTACACATTCAGCCCATGATTCAAGGTCTCTCGACGTGTAGCCCACGACTGTAGGTTTACCTGTGGTACCCGATGACGCATGTATCCTCGTGATCTCGCTGAGGGGCGAAGCGAACAACCCGTAAGGATAGTTGTCCCTCATGTCCGTCTTAGTTGTGAAGGGCAGCTTTTTCAGATCATCCAGAGTCTGTATATCTTCAGGCGTCACTCCCAGGGCCTGCATCCTTTCTCTATAAGGCCTTACATTGGTGTGTACTCTCTTTACAGTTTCCTTAAGTTTGCGCAGCTGTATAGCCTCCATGGTCTCTCTGTCTGCACATTCCATAGCTTTATTCCAAATCATTGCTTGTTCCTTTCCTTATTTATCCGACGCTTGTTATAACTTTACTGATTTCCGTTACGGGCCTTACGACCCTCCGTAAACGCTTCCTTGTTGAGTCCGATAAATTTGGATTTCACACTGCCTTCTATGGCTTTTATCCATGCCTTTTCATCAAAAGGCAGATCGCCTGACATAGCTCCCAGTAGCACTGTGTTCACCGCTTTGGGACTCCCGCATTTCTCCGCGATCGCCAAGGCGTCGAACACCTTCACATTCCCCAGCTCGTTTTTGAAGAACTCTTTGATATCCTCCGGATATTCAGCCGAACCTATTATGACAGGCATGGGATTGATCCTGTTGTCGTTTACATACATGGTCCCGCCTTTCTTCAAATAGTGGGCCCATCTATAACCTTCCAGGAGTTCGAAAGCGACTATTATATCTGCACCGCCCTCTTCGATAAGCGGCGATCCTATGGGACCTTCGCCTATCTTCACATGAGTCACCACCGAGCCGCCCCGCTGGGCCATCCCGTGGACTTCGGAAAGTTTCACATCATATCCCTCTTCAAGGGCCATGTTCCCCAGTATGACACTTGCCAGCAAAGTTCCCTGTCCCCCTACTCCTACTATCAGAATATTGATATCTTTCATCTATCTGTCCTCCTTTTCTGTGGCGTGTATCGCATCGAAAGGACAGACGCGGGCACACAGATCGCATCCGACACAACGTTCCGGTACGATAACAGGTCTCTCTCCCTGTATCTCTATAGCAGGACAGCCTATGGCCATACACTTCCTGCAATTCTTACAATCGTCGTTTATCTCATACGGTATATCCGGCTGTTTGACTATGAGGGCACATGGTCTCTCGGCTATTATCACGCTCAAGAGATCCTTTTCACATTCTTCTTTTATCGTTTTCTCCAGCTCCTCAAGGTCGAAGGGATCCACTCTCCTGATGCTGGCAGCACCGCAGGCCTCTGCCAGTTTAGGTATATCCACGGCAGGTGCTTCGTTGCCTAAAATATCCTTGCCCGTTGCAGGATTCTGCTGATGGCCCGTCATCCCGGTGATCCTGTTGTCCAGTATTATCACCGTTCCGGGAGTCTTGTTATAGTACATATTCACAAGACCTGTTATGCCGGAATGGAAAAATGTAGAATCACCTATTACTGCGACCACATTTTTACCATCTTCCCTGCCCCAGATCTTTTCGAACCCGTGAGTCATCCCTATGGAACCTCCCATACATAAAGTGGTATCCATAGCAGAAGTGGGCGGCAGCGTTCCGAGAGTATAGCACCCTATATCTCCCATGACCGTCTTCTTCAGTTTACCAAGCACGTAGAAAAGCCCTCTGTGGGGACATCCCGCACAGAAAAGGGGCGGTCTGCCCGGAGCCGGCTGGGCATCACAATGCTCGGCCACTTCAATACCGAAAGCTTTCCTTATCATATCTGCCGTATACTCTCCCTGTATGGTGAACATGTCCTTTCCGCTGCATGGTATGCCCATAGCTTTTATCTGATCCTCCAGGAAAGGCTGTCCTTCCTCTATCACATAAAGCTTGTCCACCTTGGATGCAAAGTCTTTTATGAGCTCTTCGGGAAGAGGGTACACATTACCCAACTTGAGCACACTGGCCTCAGGCAGGGCTTCTTTCACATATCCGTAGCACACGCCCGCAGTGATTATGCCTATTTCTTTCCCGTTCATTTCGACTTTGTTTATATCGAATACGTTGCTGTCTTTTGAAAAATCGGCCAGCCTTTTTTCCTGTGCCACATGGAGCTTCTTAGCCATTGCAGGCATGGCCACATATTTTTGGATATCTTTTTTATACGGTATGATATCCCTCTTTTCCACTTCTCCCAGCTCTACTATGCCCCTGGAATGTGAAACTCTCGTATGAGATCTGACGAGCACCAGAGTGTCATA
Source organism: uncultured Bacillota bacterium (assembly GCA_949284065.1). Taxonomy (GTDB): domain Bacteria; phylum Bacillota; class Clostridia; order Peptostreptococcales; family Anaerovoracaceae; genus CASDUO01. Next base: position 24,276 of record CASDUO010000007.1, on the reverse strand, counting down.
TTTTTCGCTTATCTCATAGGCCAGTTTTGTGAAGTCCTTGCATTCCTGTGAATCATAGGGCTCGAGACACGGCACCCCTGCCGCTTTCGCATAATATCTCGTATCCTGTTCGTTCTGACTGGAATGACATCCGTTGTCGTCGGCAACTATGAGTACCAGACCTGCATTTATGCCGGTACATGCGGCGGTAAAAAACGGATCCGCTGCAACATTGAGCCCTACATGCTTCATGCAGCTCATGGCTCTTCCCCCCGCTATGGCAGCTCCTACGGCTACCTCGGTGGCTACCTTTTCATTCGGCGCCCATTCGGCATATATGCCTTCATATCGTGCTGCGTTTTCGGTTATCTCCGTACTGGGAGTCCCCGGATAGGAACTTACCAGTCTTACCCCGGCCTCGTAGGCTCCCCTTGCAAATGCCTCGTTGCCGAGCATTATCTTTTTTTCCATACTGAATTCTCCTTGCATTATACTCAACCGTTTTCGCTGTTTCGCAGGTTATTTGTTCCTCTTGTCTATGACTCTTTTCCCCTTGCCTTCAAATCTCGGCAGTGTGCCGGGAGATACTAAAGTCACTTTTGAATCTATATTCAACACTGTCCTGAGACGATGCTGTATCTTTGCCCTGAGCTGTTCAAGCGCCTTATAATCATCAAGCAGCGCCGCATCGGAAAATTCCACCCGTACTTCTATGCGATCCATATATCCTTCGCTGTATACGATGATCTCGTAAAACGGCTCCACTTCCTTGACGGAAAGTACCACACTTTCTATCTGCGAAGGGAACACATTGACACCTCTTATGACCATCATGTCGTCGGATCTTCCCTTTATCTTGTCCATCCTCATGGAAGTCCTTCCGCAGCTGCACGGCTCGTCGTTGAATCTTGTTATGTCCCTAGTCCTGTACCTGAGCATGGGGAAGGCCTCTCTGCATAAGGAGGTCATTACCAGTTCGCCGGTCTCGCCCATGTTTTTGACACTCAAGGTGTCCGGGTCTATTATCTCCGACACATACATGTCCTCAGCCATGTGCATGCCCTGTTGCTTTATACACTCTCCGGAGAATCCCGGACCTCCCAGCTCCGAAAGTCCGTAGTTTTCCGTAGCCAGTATCCCCAGCTGCTCCTCGATCTTGGCCCTCATGGCTTCAGTGTGTCCTTCGCCTCCGAACAGAGCAAGTCTCAGTTTTATGGTACTTTTGTCTATCCCCATTTTTTCCATCGATTCCGCAAGATAGAGGGCGTATGAAGGTGTGGCCACCAGTATGGTGGAGCCGAAATCCTGCATTATCATAATCTGTCTTTCGGTGTTACCGCTGGAAAGGGGCACCACCATGGCTCCGAGATTCTCCATCCCGTAATGGAGACCGAACCCTCCGGTGAACAGCCCGTATCCGAAAGCTATCTGAGCTATGTCATCAGGTGTTCCCCCGGCCATACAGATGACCCTGGTCACTATCTCCGTCCAGTTGGCAAGATCGTTTTTTGTATATCCTTCTATTTTGGGTTTGCCCGTAGTACCGGAAGAACCGTGTATCCTCACCACCTCTTTTTTATCCACTGCGAAGAGACCGAAAGGGTAATTGTCCTTAAGGTCGTCAGCAGTAGTGAAAGGTATCTCCTTGATATCGTCCAAGGTCTTTATGTGTTCCGGTTTGAGGCCTATTTCATCAAATTTGCGCGTATAAAACGGAACTCTCTCGTAGCACCTTTTAACTGTCTCTTTCAATCTTGCCGTCTGAAGTTCCTTTATATAACCTCTGTCGGCGCATTCCATATCTCTGTTCCAAATAATATGTTCCATTTTTTTCTTTACCTTCACTCTGATAATCTGATTTATTCAGCGCATCTGCGCCGTGACAACGTACCTATGATATACCAAAAACCCAAAAAAATCAATGGTCCGGAACGGCCATTGATCTTTCTCGGCGGTATGGTACGCAATTCAAAAACGAAGTGAGAGGCAGGTAAGGCTACCATCGATTTTTTTGAACTCATCTGTGCCTACGATCTTGACGGGGTATCCCAAATCTTCAATGATCTTGAGTGTTTTGGGATAGCCTTCAGGTACGAGCACCGTACCGTTGATATTCATGCTGTTGATGGCATAGAGCTCATCACTGTCCACGACGAACCTGTTGTACCTTTGGAATGACGGTTCATCGTCCATGACTGAAGAAACCAGCATGTTGCCGTTTTCCAAATAGATGACGAAGTCCTTCAGATGGAGCCCCTCCGTAACGGGGACTGTAGAAGAAGTGTAACCGAATCTTGTCACTATGTCATTGAACTGTTTTGCTCCTTCTGCATTTGTACGGTCAGACTGCCCCACAAAGAAATGGTCGCCTACTTTCATGACGTCTCCGCCTTCCATGGTCCCGGGATCTTCGATATAAAATATCCGGGAATCGTCGTAAAACTTCCTGATCGTGTCTAGGATCTCATACCGTTCACCGTTCCTGGATATTTCAGGGGAATTTGTGATTATGGCACATTTTTCCGTTACAACAGCAGGATCCTCAACAAAGCAGGAATCAGGATAGCGTTCATCCCCGTCAAGCTCAGTGACTTCAAGTCCCAATTCTTTGAGTACCGATACATAGTTACTGTGTTGTTTCAGTGCACTTTCATAATCAGGAGTCCCTTCTCCGAACATAGAAGTGGTTATGCCGTCCACCAGTGCACGGCAGGGTTTTCTCGTAATTGCTCTTGTAAACATATCTGTCATTGAATCCTCCGCTCATCATATCTATTTTACTTGTCCATGTAATGATATAATGTTGGTGGTGATTCGTCAAACCGCCATTTGACAATGGCGGCAACTCTAAGTTATAATCGTTCCTGTCGTTACGACAGTCAAAAGTGACGGCATAGGTTGTATATGCGCCACTAGCTCAGCTGGATAGAGTCGCGCACTACGAATGCGAAGGTCAGGGGTTCGAATCCCTTGTGGCGCACCAGATACCAAACCTTACATCATTGTGATTTCAATGTTTGTAGGGTTTTTTGTTGCCGTCTTTCGGCTGAAAAGGATCAAACACGGAGCGAAATTCCTATCTGCGTACATCCTTTTGTGTTTTCCAATTAAAAAAGCCCCGGTCCGGGGCGCTGTCAATGTGATACTCTTATCTTGCTGCCATGATCTTTTTCAGCTTGCTCCAGTCGCCAATGTAGCGCGGCGGTCACCGGCCGAGTAAGACATAAAATGTCTTACAGATGATCTATCTCAACCTGTCGATTTCTTTTTGAAGGCCTTCCAAGAATGACCCGGCATGAGCGCCGTCCATCTGTGTATGATGGAATTGGAACGAAACTGTCAGATAGTATTTTGACCATTTCTTCTTATACCGTCCCCAAATAAGGAATGGGTTATTGAAGATCCCGCTGTTCATACCTACGACCCCATCGATATCCAAATCAGGCATCGCCGACGTTCCTATTACCATACTGTCTCCCGACAAGTCTCTGTCACAACAACTTTCTGCGACCTGATGAGTGTATTTCAGATACTGCCCGTTATAGCTGTCCAGATCAGCTTCATATGAAATGTCACAGGAACTCACTCCCCCTTCCCTGTTATTTACGATAGTGCTGACTGCGACAGAATCATATCGTATCAATTTATCGCCAACAGGCAGTGTATAGAACTCTTTTATATCCACAGCCGCCCTGCCCACACAATAACAGAGCATCATATTGAACTTCATATTCCTTTTTTTGCTCATCCCCACAAGGTTGCTGACATCAAGGGTCTTGAAAAAGGTCACCATGGGATTCGGTGCTTTCATCCAAAGCTCATATGCCGCAGCTCGTTCGGTATTCGCCGGATCTATTTCTCTTGGCATTTTCCCTCCACACATTGAGTTATAACCATATGGTATACATATACATTCCCCGTCTTCATATTCTTTCAAATCTCATAGGAGTATATCTCATGCCGTCAGTCAACTGTTCATCATCAGTATCTTCGAATCCCAAATCATGATAGAAAGGCACTGCAAAGGGTGACGAATTCACTGTTATCGTTTTGCCTGTGCTGTTATCCAAAAAATATTCCCATAATTTTTTTCCTATACCTTGCCTATGGTATTCTCCTTTGACAAAAAAGCAACAGATATGATCTGCAGAAACATCTACAGCGATAACTCCTTTGAGCTCCCCTTCATCGTATGCGCCCAAAACTTCCAATGCCAGCATCATATCTTCGTTCTCTATGAAGTCTTTGAACGGCTCCACTCCTTCGGCAGGATAATCCGGAGCCTCAAACTTCAAAAATGTCGTCCACATGATATCCACTGCCTCCGGGAGATCATCTCTACCGACTTTCTTGATTTCCACAAGCCATATCTCCCTGATAGTTACATATATTACAACTCCTGCTTCCTCTTGTCGATATGTTTGGATCATCTTTTCACTATCCAATTACATATGGCACCACGGACCAACATACCGTATCTATGCCATGATACCGGACGCCGGGATCTCCATCCATGGAGAAGTCTTGTGGCCTTCCACATTTTGTGATATAATGCGCACGCTATGGATATATACATTCAAGGTTTTACCATGGGACTTGCCTACTTGGCGCCCATAGGTCTGCAAAATCTTTTCGTGATAAATACGGCATTGACCCAGCCTAAGTCCAGAGCGTATCTGACCGCTCTCATCATTGTGTTTTTCGATGTGACCCTGGGGCTGGCCTGTTTCTTCGGCATAGGCGCTATAATGCAGGCATCCGAGCTGCTGGAAATGGCCGTACTCTTAGTGGGCAGTATCATAGTCATATGGATAGGCATAGGCCTTATCAGGAGCAAGGCTGATACCGAGCAGTCAGGCAAAGATGTGGACATCCCTTTGCTCAAGGTGATAGGGACCGCCTGTGTAGTCACCTGGTTCAATCCCCAGGCTCTCATAGACGGCTCCATGATGCTTGGCGCCTTCAAAGCGACCCTGCCTCCCGGCACAGATCTTTTTTTCGTCGGCGGGTTCTCGTCAGCATCGGTATTATGGTTTTTCTCCATAACCACTGTCATTTCCCTTTTCAGCGCCCGCTTCACACCGAAAATACTCCGATATATAAATGTGATATGCGGCATAGTCATAATATTTTACGGCTGTAAGCTTTTCTGGAACTTCATCAAGATCATCATAGCCTGATGAAATGATTCTTTTGCTGCTGAAGGGGTATATAACAGTTACCGATAAAAGCTATCATAAATCGACAGGAAAAAGCCATGCAATATCTCATATCATTCCTCGAAGGGATCATAACATTCATATCGCCGTGCCTGCTGCCTATGCTTCCCATATATGTTGCATATTTTACGGGAGGCGAGCTGCGGGACACCAGGAAGACTCTGGTCAATTCAGTCTGCTTCGTCGCGGGATTCACTATCATATTCGTGCTCTTGGGCGTGATGGCCGGTTCCCTGGGCAGCTTTCTGAATGACTATCAGACAGCCGTAAATCTGGTCTCCGGCATCGTGGTGATTTTCTTCGGTCTCATGTATATGGATGTCATCAAAGTGAACCTGTTCAGAGGCAGAAAGAACGATTTCGACAAAAGCCACCTCGGTCCTTTTTCCGCTCTTATGTTCGGTATGATTTTTTCCATAGGATGGACTCCCTGCGTAGGCGCATTTCTCGGTTCCGCCCTGATGCTGGCATCCCAGCAAGGCCATATCCTGGAGGGCGGCATCATGTTGTTCGTGTATTCCCTGGGCCTCGGCATCCCGTTCATCCTGAGCGCCATACTCATAGAAAAATTCAAATCGGCTTTTGATTTCATCAAATCCCACTACCGCACCATAAATACGGTATGCGGGCTACTGCTCGTCATCATAGGCATACTGATGGCGACGGGCACCATGAGCAAGTTCATACATCTCTTGTCATAGCGGGCCCGGGCATAATGATGAAAGCCCCTGCATATGATACGATATCGCCTGTTGAACATAACGGATAAATGAGGGAGAAAAAAATGAGATCCAAAAAAACTCTGATACTGTTTCTCGTGATAACCATACTGGTGATAGGCTCCGCTTACGGGCTGTATGACCACTTTGTCGGCGGCGGTGCCGGGACCGGCACCGATCAAATAGAGCCCCAGGCCAGGAAAGAAGCCCCTGATTTCACGGTATACGATTCCGAAGGGAATAAAGTCTCTCTTTCGGACCTGCAGGGAAAACCTGTAGTCATGAATTTTTGGGCAAGTTGGTGTACATACTGCGAAGACGAGTTCCCCTATTTCGAGGATGCATATGAACGATACGGCGATGAAGTCACCTTCATGATGATAAACGCTTCTGAAACTCAAGATGTGATCGATACATACATAGATGAGGAAGGATATTCTTTCCCGGTCTATAACGATGCAGAAAGAGACGCCGCAACGAAGTACGACATCTCATCTGTCCCTGCAACATATTTCATCGATGAAAACGGGAGAATCGCCAAAGAGATCATAGGCGCTACTGACAAGGAAACTATCCTGGCCAATGTTTCCGAACTTTTAGGGTCATCACAATAGGCTGTCAATAGACCTCTTTTATAAAGCCCTGTCTGTATGCCTGCACCAGCTCTCTCAGCTCTGTGATCTCCCTTCCCAGGGTCTGCCCTTTGTCGGTGTCCTGTATGCTCAGTCTTTTTTCCATGACTTCCACAGTTCTTATGACCGGCGTATGGAATTCCTGGGAGCCGTCTTTCTGTAAAGGGCTGTAAGGTTTGTGTTCTGCCAACGCCATATATCTGGAGTTGAATATGAAGGTGTATCCGGCTATGCCGGTCTGCTTTTGATATGCTTTCGATATGCCTCCGTCTATGACGAAGAGTTTTCCGTCGGCCTTCACCGCACTTTCTCCGTCTTTTATCTTGACCGGGACATGGCCGTTCAATATGTGGGATTTTTCCGGATCTAATCCGAATTCTTCCAATATCATCTCACACACTTCCTTACTGTCCCTACATTTGTAGTAAGGGACTGTATGTTCCTTGTGAGTGGCTTTATCCTCTATGAACAGTCTTTCGAAGGTCGTCATCTGATCTTTGCCAAAGAGAGGCGACTTGCTCCCTTCCCACAGATACCACATCAGATCTCCCGAATGACCGGTCTCTTCTGATTCTTCAGGAGTAAAGAACGACTTCCTCACTTCCTGGTCCAGATAATCCATAAGTTCCTTGCCCTTTGCCGTCTTTTCATTTATAGTGACCTCTTCGAATTCTCCGTCTTCTGTCATTGGTATGCATCCGTGATACAGGAGTTTGTTGTTTGCCACCTTATAAAGAGAACCGTGACTGAAGAGGAATCTGATATGTTTCTGCAGTTCCTTGCTCCTTACGAATGACGCCTCCAGTGCCCGCAGGAGTTTTTCTTCATCGTCAGTGAGCTTATAAGGATCCGACGGATCCACTGTAGGCAGATTGGTATCTCTCAAGGGATATATCTTGTCTCCTATTTTCACAGTACCTTTTTCATAGTCGATCTTGTCAAGGAGCAGCCTCCTGTCCATATCGTATTCAGGATGGGCTTTGATCCTCTGCCCTTCTACCTTGAACTGACATATGGCTATAGCCTTGTGCATCTTTGCCGCCAGCTCCTCATCTACGGGATCGAACTCATTGGTGTCTATTATCTTGGGCATGAAGTGGGTGCATGGATCGTCGCCGTAATACTTTTCAGCGAAAGTGGAAAGAGCCCTCAGGTTTATGCCGTACCCTATTTCCAGCATATCAAAGTTGTTGTAACTTATATTCATGCGCAGCACGTTGGTTATACAGGGCCAGCTTCCCGTAGCCGCACCCATCCACACGATGTCATGATTTCCCCACTGGAAATCCACAGTATGGAAATCCATGAGATAATCCATTATATCATCGGGATGAGCGCCCCTGTCGAAGATGTCGCCTATTATGTGGAGTTCGTCTACAGTAAGATTGCTTATGGCCTCACACAGCTCTTCTATGAAGTTTTCGTACATCCTGCTATCCATTACAGATTTGATTATTTCACTGTAATAGTGGGCTTTATTGGCAGGGTCCTCTGCATGTAAAAGTTCATCTATGGAATAGGCCCAGTATTTGGGCAGCTTTTTCCTCACCTTTGATCTTGTGTACTTGGCTGAGGCGTATTTGCAGACTTCTATGAGTCTGTACATGCTGGTCACACACCACTGTTCAAAATCCTCCTCGCTCTTTTTACGCCTCTTCATCTCCGCTTTGGGATTGTATATGAGGGCGGCCAAAGAGGCTCTTTCCTCCATGGAAAGCTCTTCCCTGTAAATATCCTCTATCTTCTGCCTTATTACTCCCGAAGCGCTCTTTATCATATGTATGAATGCCTCATGCTCGCCGTGAAGATCGCTCAGGTAATATTCCGTTCCTTTTGGCAAAGCCAGTATGGCTCTGAGATTTATTATCTCAGCCAAAGCCGCTTTCCTGTTCGGGAATTTTTCCGCAAGCAATGTAAGATATTGTATGTCCATTATCGGCCTTCCTTTCTGTATAGATCCCTGCCTTCACTGTCTATAGCGACTATGAGAGGCATGTCTTCGACTTCCAGTTTTCGTATGGCTTCAGGGCCCAGGTCTTCGAATGCTATTATCTCAGCATTTTTGACACACCCTGCCATGACTGCCCCGGCTCCGCCTATGGCAGCGAAATAAACGGCTCCGTTCCTGACCATCGCCGCTTTTACCTCATCATTCCTGGGACCTTTGCCTATCATAGCGCTTTGTCCCATATCCATGAGTTCCGGTGCATATGCGTCCATTCTGTATGATGTCGTGGGTCCTGCCGAACCTATGACCTCCCCCGGCCTTGCAGGTGTCGGTCCCGTATAATATATCACGGCGTTTTCGATCTCAAAAGGCAGAGGCTCCCCTTTTTTCTTCATTTCTGTCAAACGTTTATGTGCCGCATCCCTTGCCGTATACACAGTGCCTGTAAGAAGGACTTTGTCCCCGGCCGAGAGGGCCTTTATCTTTTCTTTCGTAAGCGGTGTTTCTATCCTCATAATATCCTTTCTCCGTGTCTCGATACATGGCAATTTATGTTTACGGCTACCGGAAGTCCCGCGATATGCGTGGGCGCCGCTATTATCCTCAGACCCAGCGCCGTGGTCTTCCCTCCGAATCCCGCCGGCCCTATATCCAGCTCATTGATCCTCTCGAGAAGTTCCTTCTCCATATCTTCATAGAACCGATCGTCAGAATACCGGTCCATAGGCAGAGTCAGCGCTTTCTTTGCCATGAATGCACATTTGTCGAATGTTCCTCCTATGCCTACTCCAACGACTACAGGCGGACACGGGTTCCCACCTGCCTGCCTGACCACATCTACTATAAAATCCTTGACGCCATCCTCTCCGGCAGAAGGCGGCAACATAGCTATCCTGCTCATGTTTTCTGAGCCGAATCCTTTCGGAGCAAAAATTATGCGCACCTTATCACCGGGTACTATTTCATAGTGTATGTGAGCCGGCGTATTGTCACCGGTGTTCACCCTGCGCAGGGGATCCGCCACTACGGACTTCCTCAAATAACCCGATCCGTATCCCTCCTTGACCCCGGCATCGACGGCTTCCCTGATATCACCTCCGGTCAAATGGACGTCCTGACCTATTTCCAAAAAAACACAGGTCATTCCGGTATCCTGACACAACGGGATGCCTTTTTCGCCTGCGATCCTTATATTGTCCTTTATGGTGCCCAGCACATCTCTTGCGAGACCTTCCTCTGTTGAAAACGCTTTCTCGATCCTGTCTTCGATGTCACAGGGAAGTTTCTCATTGGTTTCTATGGATAACTCTTTTATCACTTCTGATATCTTCTTTACATCTATCTCTCTCATGTCCTGTATCCTTTTACATTATGATGATCTCACCGTAATGTGATTATAACATATTTTGTTTATCTTCATATACATTCTGTAGTTTGTAAGGCACATATATCATCATCTCGAAAAAAAAATGAACTGGAATACTCAGGATAACTGATACATGATCAAAGAGAAATGAATAAAGATATCGACATGATATCAGAGGCTATATGCGGATTTCAAAAGCAAGAGAAAAAAATAAGAAATTTTGCGGAAAAAGAACCGAAGTCATATTACAAAAAACCTTATATTCGTTGCCGCTATGTGCAAATCAGGAGCGTAAATTTTGAGGATCCAAAGGAAGATATCGAAAATCACATGGAATGCGATCCAAAGGCAACCATAGTGATATCACGTCAGGTTCCGGCGAGCCGACTTATATGGCCGTGAATCGTATAGAGAGTCTCGGATCAGGCAACTTATGCAGAGAGTCATCAGTAAAACGGGCCGGCATCCTGTCTTTCATAATGATATATGTTATAGCGTTCATCATGTGTTGTTATGCCGGAGTGTATCTACACCCCGGCATCGATTTCATTTAATGTGTCAGTCGTATATAATCCCGAATTATCGATGTGATCAGCAATATATCCACCATGATATACAGATTTTTCATTATGAATAGGATCTTAGAGTTTTCTAATGAGTCAGGGTCAAAACCCTGACACATAACTAACAAAAAATATGCCGCAAAGGACACCACTATAACAAAAATCACTAACAGTAAATACTTAGTATATAATTTCTGTTTATCTTGTTTTTGCATATTATATCATTTTCCTTTCTTTCGATTCTGACGCCACTACACGTTCGACCTGTATCACAAATTCAAACTTTCCTTTTACATATACACAAAAGTCTTATATATATCAACAGAGTATGCTCTTTTAGTCACAGTAGCACCTATTTTGCTCCAATCTGTATATCCATGGACTTTTCTATATATATCGCACTTTTTACGCTTGAACTCCGGACGCATGTGCAATCGTCCTCTTTTTACATTTTTACCATTATGCTTTGAAGGCACCTTCCACGTGCCGAAATAAGTCAACTCCTTCTCCTTAGTTGTCCCCCATGCTGCTGTAGCTACTGCTCCTGAGGGACAGCCAAAAGTCGATGTAAAATCAATGGAATATTTTTCAGTTTCGGCATGAGATAATCCTATGGTCACTCCGGGACTCCCTGACACATTGAGATAATCGCTGCCAAAAGAGTTGCTTATTGCTCTTACATTACGCACATCATACAAGTAGGATCCATTTGCCTTTGGCTCAATATTAGACAAATCACACGCAACGATATCTGCGCCCTTTTCTGACAATATATCCGGACTGTCAGCATTTATTACCTTAATGTGGTCATAACTCTCTAAAAGAGCATTGACGTCGTTTTCCATTTCGTCAAAAGAACCGTGATCCTGTGCATCTAAAACGGCATAGGGCGCATCGCTATAACTTACCCCAGCAGCATTTTCCACAGCAACAGCTTGCATGGCTATTGCAGATGTCATCACACAAATCACAAAAACTGCTATTATTTTTCTAAACACACTACCCCTCCCTTTGATCTATTTACGTACTGCGATATCTTTTGACTTTTTATACTTTCATACCGATCACCGTCATCTCTGTAAAATATACGATATGCCTTGAACCAACAATAGAAACGACCCCTTGAACTTTCCTTATGATCCTGTGATCCGCGTACAGGATAGCATATGGAATAATATATGTCAACAAAATACATATAGTAAAACCGCAACCCGAAAATGAAAGGCCGGTAAAGGCATTCCCCTACCGGCCTGTTTTCGTCTCAAATCATATACAGCCTGTTGCTCACATACCAGGTTATCAATAATTTTCCGCCTTGATCTGGAAATAGCTCTGAGGGTGGGCACATACGGGACACGCCTTAGGAGCCTCTTTTCCGACGAACTGGTGTCCGCAGTTGGAACACTGCCAAAGGACCTCCTCATCTTTGCTGAATACCTTTCCGTCCTTGATGTTCTGCGCCAGCTTCCTATACCTTTCCTCATGTTCCTTCTCTACGGCTGCAACACCTCTCATCTGTGCTGCTATTGCGGGGAATCCCTCTTCGTCTGCAACCTTAGCCATTTCTTTATACATTTCGGTCCACTCGTAATTTTCTCCTTCAGCTGCATCCAAAAGATTCTCCTCTGTGGTCCCTATGCCGTGAGCCAGCTTGAACCAGAGTTCCGCATGTTCCTTTTCATTCCCGGCAGTTTCTTCAAAGATTTTCTGGATTTGCACATATCCGTCCTTCTTGGCTTTAGAAGCATAGAATGTGTACTTGTTTCTTGCCTGCGATTCACCTGCAAAAGCGATCATAAGATTTTCCAGTGTTTTTGTTCCTTTAAGATCTTTCATTTTACACCTCTTACTCTTTCATCAACAATACATTAGTTACTACTATGCTTCGGGATCACGCATATGTATAGTAGTATATTCCCCTCTATATTCATATCCCAATGCAATAGCGATTTTTTTGGAAATCTCGTTTTCGGCATCCCAGCATGCCCTGATCTTCCGTCTCCGGCTTTCCAGCAAAAAGGCTGCTGCACATACCATCGCTAACCCCTGTTTCCTGTAATCAGGATGCGTCGCCATCTGCACCTCAGCTCCGCCGTCATACACTGTCATGGTCGATGTGCCTGAAACCAACTTTCCATCTTTCGTAATCGCATATCCAAAACCTCTTGTCAGGAAATCCTCAGCCGAAGAAAACACTTTGCAGAATTCTTCTGCCCATTCCTCTTTCATGGCTTGGTCATACAGATCTTCATCGAATGGGACCAGATCATATCCTTTAGGCAGCCGCTTCATGAAATACCCCAGTCGTTCAGGATCAAAATCATAATCTTTCTGTACTATCCCGTATCGGGTCACGATTTTAGGGTCGTTTTTCTTTACACTCATGAGTAACTGCTCCCACTGCGGCTCCTCTTCAGGAAAAATGCAAACTGTTTTGCGGCTCCGACTTATATCGAACAATCCGTTGACCAGATCATACGCTTTCGGATTTTTCATGTCTCCTGCGAAGAAACTATATTCTCCACTTATTATCACACCTACTTCCGGTTCCGGCAATTTGTCGACATACGCATCACCCATGTATCCTTGGATACATGCTGTCACCATGGAGTCTCCGATCCCGCTGAAAAGGCGAGCGATATTTTTCATCTCCTCTTTATTGACTTTTATCATCCTCCCATCTGCATCCTTGCTCAATCCTCTTCCCTGCTTATCTTGGCTCCCAACCCCTGCATCTTTTCAACGAACTTTTCGTACCCTCGCTCTATGTGATATATGTCGCTGAGTTCCGTCTTGCCCTCAGCTGCAAGGCCTGCTATTACCATTGCGGCACCAGCCCTAAGATCCGTAGCGCGCACCCTCGCTCCTTTTAACTTTTTGTTCCCCTCTATTATGGCGCATCTGTCATCCACTTTGATCTTGGCTCCCATGTATTTCAACTCAGCCACGTGCATATACCTGTTTTCGAATACTGTCTCGATCACTATGCTGCTGCCTTCTACTGTAGTGAGGAGGGCCATGAACTGCGCCTGCATATCTGTAGGGAATCCGGGATAAGGCAATGTCTTTATATCAGTGGAAACCAGGGGTTTTTCATCGGCCTTCACCATCACCCCCAATTCCGTCTCCTCGACGACTACACCGCACTCTCTCAGTTTTGCTATAACAGGGACCATATGGTTCGGCAGCATGTTTTTTATCAATATGTTCCCACGGGTCATTGCGGCAGCGACCATGAATGTTCCCGCCTCTATCCTGTCGGGTATGACGCTGTGTTCGGCTCCGTGAAGTTTCTCCACGCCTTCCACTCTTATTATATCCGTTCCGGCACCTTTGACTTTTGCTCCCATCTTATTGAGGTAATTGGCCAAGTCCACTATTTCCGGCTCCTGAGCCGCATTTTCTATTATGGTGGTACCCTCTGCCAAGGTGGCTGCCATCATTATGTTTTCCGTTGCGCCCACACTTGGAAAATCCAGATATATCTCGGTCCCTTTAAGTCCGTCGGTTTCAGTGGATACCTTGCCGGAATCGTCCACCTCTATATCCGAACCCATTTGTCTGAGTCCTTTATAATGGAGCTCCACCGGCCTTTCACCTATGGCGCATCCTCCCGGCAGCCATACTGTGGCACGGTTTTCCCGCACGAGAATAGGCCCCAATACCAATATGGATGCTCTCATCTTCTGCAAAAGCTCTTTGTCCGGATCGGTATTCACCTTCGAACTCATCTTCACAGATACGCGGCCCTCTTCAGGATATGTCTTCACTTCTGCACCGAGACATCTGAGGATGCTGCACATGACTTCCACATCCTTGAGATCCGGTACTTCATCTATTATACATTCCTCATCTGTCAGCACCGTAGCGGCCAGTATGGGCAGCACTGCATTTTTTGCACCGCTTACCGTCACCTCGCCTTTCAACGGTCCGTTATTTTCTATAATGAATTTTGCCACTGCTCCCTCCTTGGACACCACACAACGATCACCGACGACTTTCCGGCAGTGAGATCTATGCGAGTCACAGATCCTTGATTTCTTTTATACAGTTAGCGCATATATTCTTGCCGTTTATCTGTTTTACGTCTTCAATGCTGCCGCAGAATATACATGCAGGTTCATATTTCCTCAACATGATGCAATCGTCATCAGCGAAGATCTCTACAGGATCTTTGATGTCGATGTTGAGCGTCCTTCTGAGTTCTATGGGTATAACTATCCTTCCCAACTCGTCTATTTTCCTTACGATTCCGGTGGCTTTCATTTCATTCTCCCTGTTTCAACACTATTACTTATCATCACTGTTCCTAAACATACCGATCAATGTAGTGATCCCGGATATTATGGTAGAGACCTGTTTCAATACATTTTCATTCCCGCTGAAGGCTTTGGATATGTTCTTTACCGAACCGGAAACATCATCCAGCACGCCGTCCACTTCCTCCGTCCTCTTGCGCAGCACCTTCGTCACCTCTTCCGCATCTTCGAGTATGACGTTAGCACGCTTCACTGTCACTATCATGTTCTTCAACAGGACTATCCCGTATATTATCAGGATGATCAACGCTATAAAAATAACTATGAGACCTATGTCCTTTACCGATATCATCATGTCCATTTAAGTCACCTCTCCTCCGGTCACGATACTGACCATTACATTCCCCGGTCATACGATTATTATACGCTGTGGGGTCAAAATATCAATGCGCAATCGACCTCACCGCCGGCGGTATATATCGCGGATCCGTCCTGTGTGATCCCCCTGTTCATCATACACATACAGCTCAGGGAGGACTGTAAGTTCAGTTCCACCGCCTTTCACCATTTTCAGCAGCACCATGTTGGGCGCCTTTCCCCTTCGCGGTACCACCATATTCATCACCTTGGGCTCCAATCCCTCTTTCCTTGCCAAAAAGAAGATCTCTGCCAGTCTTGCCGGTCTGTGGATCATTACCATCGTTCCACGTTCTCTCAGCATGGAAGCTCCTATCCTTATAAAATCCTCCAACCCTGCCGTATTCTCATGTCTGGCAACGGTTTTGGCATCATTGCATCCGGTCATGCCGGAGCCCACCTTCACATAAGGGGGGTTGGTCATCACCATATCCACCCCTTCTATTTCCCCATCCATATCCAGTATGTCCGAACACACCGGTTCTATCCTTTCCTCCAGACCGTTTGTCTTTATACTCTTCTGCATAAGGTCACAAGCAGTCTCCAACACCTCTATGGCCACTATGTTGCTTCTTGGCAGCAAGGCAGAAAGTATCAGGCTCACAGCCCCGTTTCCCGCTCCCAGCTCTACCACCTTTTGGGATCTTTTCGGATCCTCTGCTCCGGCGGCAAAATCAGCAAGCAGGACTGAATCTATCCCGTAGCAAAACTCATTTGGATCCTGATAGAGCTTCAGTCCCCCAAAGCCTATTTCATCTATCCTTATGCTCTTTTTCCCGCTTTCCATCTCGCTTCACCACAGGATATCAGTCATCCAAAAGTTTCCTGATCTCATCGGTTATTTCTTCATCCTGTTCTTCTCTTTTTTCCTTTTTCCTACGCTCCAATCTCTTTATTTCCTTTTTGTTGTAAGTCAATATATCGGCATCCAGCTTTTCTTCTTCATCTCCCTCGGCCTCTTGCAGTATTATACGGCATCGCACACTCCCTTCGAGTATGACCGTATCCGTTACCCTTGCGATCCCGTCAGGCGTCTTTATCTTCTCTCCAACGGCAGGCAGGCCCTTTTTCATCTCGGCGTATACATCATTCTCATACTTGAGGCAACACATAAGGCGCCCGCATACTCCGGATATCTTTGTGGGATTGAGTGAAAGATTTTGCAGTTTTGCCATTTTGATGGAAACTGACTGGAATTCGCTCAGCCACTGGCTACAACAAAGTTCTCTCCCGCAGTTCCCTACTCCTCCAAGCATTTTGGCTTCGTCCCTCACGCCTATCTGCCTTAGTTCTATCCTCATCCTGAATACAGATGCCAGATCCTTTACCAGTTCTCTGAAATCCACTCTTCCGTCTGAGGTGAAATAAAAAATGATCTTGTTGTTATCAAATGTGTATTCCACGTCTATGAGTTTCATATCGAGACCGTGCTTGTTTACTTTTTCCTGACAGAGAGCCATGGCTTTCTCTTTTTTTCTGTTGTTTTCTCTGAAAGCCTCTATATCTTCGTCCGTCGCCTTTCTTATTATCGGTTTCAACGGCTGGACGATCTCCTTTTCCTGTACCTGGTGGTTCCCGCTTGCTGCGATACCGAACTCCACACCTCTCGCCGTCTCAACTATCACTCCATCGCCTTCGCTGATATCCGCTCCTGCCGGATCGAAGTAATATATTTTTCCTGCATTTCTGAATTTAACGCTGACTACATCTATCATAAACTTCCTCCAAGTTGTATTATCATTTTTTTCATGGCATATTTTATATTGCCGTTTCTCTTGATCTTCCTTCTCGTATCCTCTATGACGCTTATGGCTTCCCGCGCCTTGCGTTCATCTCTCATGCTTCCTTCTCTAAGAGCATTGCCTATGTATATTTCCATCATGTCCAAAAGTCCGTAAGCTCCCGGTTTGTCGTCTGCCACTTTCTCCAGGATCGGTTTCATTTTATAGTACGGCATGTCCGCTGCGGCCTGGTCTATAAGTTTTTCGGCTGCTTTCTCCACTTTCTCATCATCAGTCCCGCCGCCAAAGGTCTGAACGCTGTAAGCCACACATCGTGATCTTACCGTTGGCAGCAGATCCTTCGAGTTCTCTGTGAGTATCATTATCACAGTCCCTCCGGGAGGTTCCTCCAATGTTTTGAGCAGCCTGTTTGCGGCCCTGGATGTCATAGTATGTCCGTCACATATGACGGCGATGTTCCTGTCTCCTATAATGGGTTTTTTCATGAGCCGTTCGATCAGCCCTTCGACAGCCTTATCCTTGACACTTTTGACCTTGCTTTTGCCTGAAGTCGCCTCTGCCCTGATCACTGTCATGTCAAGGTGGCTTTCTTCGTCTACTGCCCGGCATATATTGCACCGGTCACATCCCTCGCCCGGAGCAGTCTTGCACAGCAACGCCTTGGCAAAAGCCTTTGCTAGAACAAAAGCCTCATCGCCGATCGTACCTTCGAATATATAACCGTGATGCACATGCCCCTCTTTTATTGACATGCGCATCTCATCTACCAGTTTTTCGTTGTTGCTTATCTGATTAAAACTCATTTCACGAGAGCCTCGCTATATCCATCCAGTAATCTGTCCAAGTAGGATATCATCTCCACCCTTATTTCTTCCGGATCCCTGTTGCCGTCTATCCCTATTATCCTGTGGGGGTGGGAACGTTCAAGGTCAAGATACGCATCATAGACTTTTCTGTGGAAATCTCTGTCCTCCGACTCGATCCTGTCGGGCTCCTTCTGCCTCAGCCTTTTTCTGCCCTCATCGGGGTCCAGTTTGAATAGAAACGTCACATCAGGCATTACGCCGTCCACTGCATAGTCGTTTATAACCGAAACCGCTTTTCCCAATCCGCGTCCTGCCCCTTGATAAACTATGCTTGAATCAACGAATCTGTCACACACCACTACCTTTCCTTCGGCTAAAGCAGGTCCGATGACCTGCAGTACATGCTGCGACCGGGCAGCAGCGTACAAAAGCGCCTCTGTCATGCCTCCCATCTCACGGTTTTTGGGATCCAGGATCATGTCTCTGATTTTTTCTCCTATGGCGGTCCCTCCCGGTTCCCGCGTGAAGATCACATCCACAGATCTTTCTGCAAAGAACTCTTTCATATATCCCAGCTGGGTGGTCTTTCCCGAACCGTCTCCTCCTTCAACGGTGATAAAAAGTCCCTTGCTCATCTCCTGCTTCTCCTCTTTTTGCCGTTGAGTTTCGCTTTCAGCTGTTCCCTCAACTGGCTATTCATTCCCAAAACCACATACCCCAAAGGTATGCAAAACAAAATCACGAATATGAACTTCAAAATGTCCATTATTATCATTACTGCCTCATTGAAACAAAGTTTTTTGTATTATATCACAGCCTTCACGAAAATGGCAAAATTTTCCTCTGCACTTTGCCTCGGTGCCTGCCCATAGTATAATGACGTTATCATGAGGTCATATCCATGATCAGATAGGAGGATATCCATGTACAGGATAAGCGTTACTTACACAGCGAAAAACAAAGAAGACATACGAAATTTTTACGATGAATCATGTAAAGCGCAGGTTGCTGAGATCACACGAAAAGAACCGGGGAATATCAGCTATGAATACTACTTTTCTGCAGAAAGAGAAAACGAACTCCTGCTCTTGGAAAAGTGGGAAGACAAAGATTCCCAGCAAGCCCATATCAACCGACCTCACTTGGCAAAGTTGAGCGAGGCAAAAGAAAAATATGGGATAAGGACTGTGATCGAAGAAATGTGATCCGGGCCGATCAGGATCCTTTTACGGCCGGAGTGGGATGGGCCTGTTTTCTGACGATAGAGATTTTTTGGGGGCGTATCGCAGACCTCTTGAATTTTTTGTCATATCCTACGCCTTTTACAAGTTACTCATTTTTGACAACCGTTCTACATGTTGAAAATCCAAGCCTTTGACAGCATAATCTGATAATTGCGAATTTTTTCTTTGGGGTTGTTGTGTCTCTGCTTAAGTGTTATATTATGTCTAACATAATACTGTATACAAAAATCATGTGGGGTAATGACCTATTTCAAATTGACTGTTCACTAAAGGAGGTAAATCGATGGTAGTAGGTTGCGTAAAAGAAATCAAAAATCAGGAATACAGAGTTGGTATCATACCTGCCAATGTTGCCGCTTACACAGCTGCCGGTCATGATGTGATCATTGAAGCCGGTGCAGGCCTGGGTTCCGGGTTCACCGATGAAGAGTATGTGGCTGCCGGAGCAACTATGATCCCTTCTGCCGCAGACGTATGGGGAAAATGCGACATGATGATAAAGGTAAAGGAACCTTTGGAGAGCGAATACAAGTATTTCCGCAAGGACATGATCCTCTTCACATATCTTCACCTTGCCGCTGAAAAGCCTTTGACAGACGCCATGCTTTCTTCCGGTATCAAGGGATTCGCTTATGAGACCCTTATCGAAAGAAACGGAAGCATTCCTCTGCTCGCTCCCATGAGCCAGATCGCCGGCAGACTTTCCGTACAGGAAGGTGCGAAGTATCTTGAAAAAACATTCGGAGGTTCCGGAATGTTATTGGCAGGAGTTCCCGGCACACCTAAAGCCAACGTCGTTATCATCGGCGGCGGTAATGTGGGAACCAACGCATGCAAGATAGCAGTAGGCATGGGCGCGAATGTTACCATCACAGATGTAAATCTTGACAGACTTGCCTATCTTGACGATATATTCGGTGCAAGGATCCAGACTCTCTACAGCACGGACCATGCCATCGAAGAAGCAGTTTCAAAGGCTGATCTCGTCATAGGTTCCGTACTCATCCCCGGTAAGGCTGCTCCCAAGCTCATGAAGACAGCTTACCTGAAGAAGATGAGACCCGGTTCCGTTATCGTAGACGTTGCCATAGACCAGGGCGGATGCTGTGAATCTTCACACGTGACCACTCACGATGAACCTATATACGAAGTAGACGGCATCGTTCACTATTGCGTAGGGAACATGCCCGGAGCAGTTCCCAGGACATCCACCATCGCATTGACGAACGCAACGCTCAAGTACGGTCTCCAGATAGCCAACAAGGGCATCGAGGCAGCTTGCAAAGAAAATGAGGTCCTTTATTCGGGAGTCAACACCTACGAAGGAAAACTCACTTGCGAAAACGTGGCACTCAGTTTCGGTATGGATTACACTGATCCCAAAGGATTGTTCTAATAAGATCCGCAACTGCAGCAAAACGATATATGCCATTAAAGAGGACGGAGAACATTCTCCGTCCTTTGAGTTTTAACGTTTGTTACAGTCGGTATAATCAAAACCCCTTTTTCTTCAATTCGCTTACCAGTTCGATATACAGGTTTATGATATATTCACCGTTCTCTTTTTCGATCTGTTCAGGCTCACCGTCCACCGCCTGGCTGTGGGATATCCCCCTGTCTCCTGCTCCTTTGAATACTCCCCTGAATTCTCCCCATTTGGCTGACTCTACAGACACCAATCCGTCGTTTTCTCCCTCTATGCCTTCTACGATGCCGTGGAAAAGCGCCATTGCAGGGTCTGTCTCTCCACTCACCATATCGAATGCATAACTCTGATAATACACACCTTCCGCATCCTTCACTATCTCATTGAAGACCTCCATGTAATCGGCGGAAAGCTGATCATACACTTCTCTGTCTGCGAATTTGTCACCGCCATCCAAGGCTATCATCAGTGACAGCAGGTCTGCCAGCCTGTTATACAGGGGATGAGCCTTTTCCTTCAGCAAATCTATGGACTTGAGGCCCCTGTGAGGCGTCGCAAGTGTGGTCAGACTTGCCGTTCTGTCTGCCATCCCCAGCTCCGATATGAGATATCGAGCCTCTATACCTCCTTTTGAGTGAGCTATGATATTCATCTTTTCCGCTTTGCTGTCCTCAAGCGCTATGACCATATTCCTTCTGATCTGTCTCGCGTTGTCTATTATGCCCCTGAAGCCGTCCTGGTCACCGAAATATATATGGGCGCCCTGTTCTTTCAAAGCCTGTGGTATCCGGCCCCAATACTCCGGATACTTGCTGTCGCTGTACCCTATGCCGTGTACCATCAGGATAGGGTATCTGGTCCTGCATCTGTCCGTCATTACTTTCCGCCCTTCCTTTCCCTGACACACTTGGCCAGCAAATATTCGACCTGTCCGTTGAAGGAACGGAAATCCTCTTCCGCCCAAGCAGCAATATCATCCCAAAGAGAAGGGGCTATCCTGATGAGCACCTGTTTCCTCTTGCTCTCCTTTTCTTTGACAGCCTTTTCCCGATCTTTTATTTGTGCTTCAAGGGCTTCCAGTTTTTTGAGTCTTTTGTCCAACGCTTTTTCCCTGCGTTCGAGATCATCCATTTTATAATCATCCTTCTTTCCGGAGAGGCTAATATATAGTGCCGCTGTTTATTATGGGCTGTGCATCCTTGTGTCCGCACAGGACTACCAGCAGATTGCTTATCATGGCTGCTTTTCTTTCCTCGTCAAGTATGATTATATCCTCTTCTCCCAACTGGTCCATGGCATTTTTCACCATGCCCACAGCGCCGTTTACAATTTTCTGTCTTGCAGCTATCACCGCCGATGCCTGCTGTCTTTGGAGCATGGCCGCCGCTATCTCTTCGGCATAAGCCAAGTGGGTGAGCCTTACTTCCAGCACTTTGATACCTGCGTTCTCCACCCTGACCTGGAGCTGCTCTTTCATAGTATCGGCTATCTCCTGGCTGCTGCCCCTGAGAGTCTTCTCTGCAGTCATCTCACTGTCGCTGTCCTCTTCTCCCATATCGTCATAGGGGTATGCCCTGGCCGTTGCCCTTATTATAGCGTCACACTGGGTGGAAAGGTACTGGAAATAATCATCCACGTTGAACACCGCTTTTGTGGGATTCTCCACCTTCCACACTACTATGGCCCCTATGATTATGGGATTGCCCATTACGTCGTTCACTTTTTGTTTTCCGTTATTCAGGGTGATTATCTTTGTCGAGACCTTTTTGCTCCTGTTTTTTGCTTTTTTCTTCTCCCCTTTTTTATTGTCGCCGAACAGCTCCAAACCATCCTCCGATACAGCCGAAGCATTAGCTTCCGCTACGGGATTCCGTGCCACAGCGAATGGATTCACCATATAAAATCCCGGAGCTTTTATGGTGCCGTAGTACTTACCAAATAGAGTGAGCACCAGGGCCTCGTTGGGATTTATCACCTTCAATCCCGGTGCGAGTATACATGCCAGGACTAGGAGCACCGCGCCTGCCACCGCAAACGCTACCGATGTGGCTCCCGCTGCATCCAGCACTATCATCACTGTGCCCGCCACGAACATCAGGATTACGAGTATCAGCCCTATGCCTCCTGTTTTCTTGGTTATCTCTTTTTCAGCTACATCGATCGTTTCGAATGTCAATTCTTCCGCTTTCATCATTCCCTCCCTTGATGCTGTCTTTGCATCTGTGTACGTATAAGACAGTCAGTTTTTCGGACCATTTATTTTGATATCATAATGATATCAAAATAATATATTCGTGTCAATACGTTTTTCTTTCCCTCGATTTTGTTTGTATCCCCGGGGCCTATTGTGTTATCCTTCAATGGTAAAGTCAGTGAAAAGGAGACAGGCAAAATGAAATTTGTTTTCATCGGTAACAGTATAGTCGCAGGATTTCCGTGGAAAAGGACAGAAAGTTTCCCCGGAATAATAAGACAGACCATGGAGTCACCGGAATTTAAAAATTCCGTGCCCGGAGGCAACAACACCAGATTCCAGGTGATAAATAAAGGGCTCAACGGCGATACCACCATAGGTATATTGGACAGATTCGCAGATAACGTCATCGCCCACCACCCCGACTATGCTTTCATCCTTACCGGGACCAATGATTTCATCTATCGCATAGGCGATCCCGAAACCTGTCTTTCCAATCTGCTGATCATGGAGAAGATGTGTCTGGAGGATCACATCACACCAGTCCTGTGCACACCCATACCCATATCTCCCAAACAGGCAGCCGTCCAATGGCAGGTGGAGGATGCTGACTATATTTCCGTATCTGAAAATCTGGCTCGATTCTCTGAGCTCATAAGATCATACGGCAGAAACGGCCCCTGTCATACCATAGACCTTTATACTCCCTATTCGGGGTACTGTAAGTTTTACGACGGCCTCCATCCTGACAGAGAAGGCCAGGAACTCATTGCCTCCGTCATTATGGAATGGATGAAAGAAAACGTATTTGCCTCCACCACCGGCTAAAAATAGGAACGGAAACAACAGAAAGTAAAATGGAAACAAAATACATCAAAGGGGAAAACGGGTATGATATCCCCGTCAAAGAAAATATCCGTGGCGATGAGAAGAAGATCGTGATCATAAGCCACGGCCTCGGCAGCAGTAAGGAAAGTCCCACCGCTACAGGCGTTATGGACAGAGCTTTCCGTTCAAGGGATATTTCCATAGGAACAGTGGCTTATGATTTTCCCTGTTCCGGAGAAAGCCCCGTATCGGGAGATGAGTTCAGGATCGACTACTGTATCGAAGACTTGAAGACTGTAGAGAGATACGTACGAAATCGCTGTTCTGACTCTGAAATATGTTACTTTTCCTCAAGTTTCGGAGCGTACATCACCATGCTACGCCTGTCCTCGGACCCAAAACCGAAAGCGAAGGCCTTTCTCAGGAGTGCAGCCGTAAACATACCTGAACTTTTCCGCCCCCGGGCAGGAAGAGAAAAAGAGCTGGCCTCTCTCAAAGAACACGGATATTTTATTTTAGATGAAGACTATTTCCGGCCTCTCAGAGTCCCCCAACCGTTTCTCGACCAGCTCGAGGAAAATACCCTTGATAAAAAATTCGTGGATGGTTCTGCAGTATATCATATGGTACACGGGGAAAATGACGAGATAGTGGATCCTGATAAAGCCGTTTCTTTCGCAAAGACTCACAACATTCCCATTACGGTGATACCACGGGGTGATCACCAGCTTTCCGGTCCTGGCATGAGAGAAAAAGTGCTGGATATCGCCTTTGGATTTTTTACTGCGGATATATAAATGAAAAGAGACCGTCTGTTTGACGATCTCTCATATTCAACCGGCAACGTCCTACTTTCCCGGGCAGTCGCCCACCAAGTATCATCAGCGCTGGAGAGCTTAACTTCTGTGTTCGGGATGGGAACAGGTGTGACCTC
>CASDUO010000006.1 GCA_949284065.1 uncultured Bacillota bacterium | reverse complement strand
TGACACCATGTTTCAGTGCATATTCACATAATCGCTGGCGAAAACGCATTTCTTCAGTTATACTACTCATGAGAGGGCTCCTTTCGGTACATGGTTTTTGGGTTTTGATTTATTGTACCAGAGCCTCTCTCTTTTTTTACCTATTTCTGTAACATATGTCTTATCACATTACAAAACCGCCGCCAAAAGGTATAAGAGGGCACAAAATGATACGATATCTGCATATTTCCATCGGTGATATCGAATGGCCCGCATAAGGGACTGGAGAAGGGGTGAAGTGGCAAAAAGTCACATTGTGTAAGGTGGAGTTTTTGTGTATAATATTATAGACTATTTGCAGATTGAGTTCGGAGTCGTGATGATCCGGCATCATTAGGAGAAAATCAGCCTATGCAGTTAGATTTTTTGTTTGATGTGAGATATATGACCATAGCCATCAGCGTAGTGATCCTCATAGTGCTGGTGCTGGTCTTTTTGTTGGTCCAGGGACACAGGAACCGCATACAGGTGAGAGAACTGCGACGTATAGACAGCCACATAGTGGAAGGGAACGCCATAAATGCCAACAGGGTGAATGAGGACCGGCCGGAGGACCCTGCCGGTTTCGGTACAGCTGACAATGAGGAGCAAAATGGCCCGGGAGAGGCGGACGGCCGAACTAAAGACATATGTAAGGACGGGAGCACTGGAGAAAGACAGGGAGATGCAGCAGCTCTCAGGGTTTCAGGACCGGACGATCATGAAAAGAACGGATGGAAGATACCTGCCGAGCTGGCAGCAGGCGGAGAGGACAGTGCAGAGGATGACAGGGGATCGCATATGCCGCTGCACATTTTCAACGACGGCCCTATTGGTACCGGCGCAGTGAAATCCGGTGAAGAAGGATCCGATACAGATGAAAGAATATCCATGCCGAAGGACACGAAAAGATGTCTCGGCAGGAGTGGGCGTATATATACGAGAGAAGAATTGGAAAACCAGATAAGGAACTGACTCGGAGGGATGTAGATGTACTGTACCAAATGTGGCAACAAGTTGAATACCGGCGACAGGTTTTGCGGGAATTGCGGAGCTCCGGTAGGGACCGAGGAAAACAAGGCGGCTCCGGTATCCGATGACGGGGAAATGAAAGTTTCCGTGACTCCGGAAGAAAAGACTTTTGCCGAGCCCATCAAAGTGATCACACCGACTAACGATTTCAAGTGGGACGTACAGTATTATCCCGACAGTGATAACAGGGCAAAGACTAAAGAGATCGATTTTGACTGGGGCGATACTGCACGATTCGGACGCAGACCGGAGAGGAAAAAACCGGATATAGATTTTGAGAAAGACCCGGTGGCGGCGATCGAGTCGGAGCCTGCTGAAGACTTTGCTCATGTGGAGATAAAAAAAGAGAGCGTCGAAGACAGTCCGGTGAAAGAAACGATGCCGGCAGACACAGGCTTCGATAGTACCGGCACTGAAGCCGGTATCCGTCACAGCTGGAAGAGAACGGAATCTGCTGCCGGGCGCAGACATGACGAAAGAGAGGAATGGAGGGAGCCTGAAGAACTGAAAAAAGAGGACGAGCGCCTGAAAGAGAAAGTAAAGGAAATGGCTGCCGTCAACAAGTTCTACACATTCAACAGCAAGAATGAAGAATTCCAGAAACTCCTTGACAGAGAATACGAAAGGCTCGGGGTGCGTAAAAGCGTCCCTACGCCTGAAAGCGGTAAAACAGGCGATGAAAAACCTTTTGAGATATTAGGTATGGCTCCCGTATCCGGGGATGAGCCGGAATATGGAGCGGAAAGAAACGACGACCCGGAAGACATAGAAGAAGACCGCGAAAGAAGAGAGCAGAAAACTCCAAGAGGGATTTTCGGCGGTTTGGGTTTCGGAAAAAAGGCAAACAGGAACGAGGATGAGGAAACAGAAGCCGGATCATACGACGCCGGGAACGACCATATGCCGGAAGAAGACACGGGATCTCTGGAAGAAATGATCAGAGAGGATGCGGAGGAAAGCAAAGCAAGGGAACCTGAAAAGGATCTTTTTGCCACCGGAGAACTGAGCATACAGGAACAGTATGAGGATGAGATAAATTCCCGGGAGCAACAGGAAATACGACAACGGATTTCAGAAGATGCGGAAAAAGCAGCTAAAGCCAAGGAAGAAGAGGCGCTGCAAGATCCTTCAGAGGAGTGGCCCGAATTCGATCCGGGTGCCCATCTCCATGAGATGGCAAAGGCGAGAGAGCTGTTTTTCGATGATGATATAAGCGATTCCACATTGATAATGAACAGAGAAAAGTTCAGCCGTGCCCTGGAGGAGGAGAGCAGGAAAGCAGAAGCCGAAATCCCGAATACAAAGAGCGATGGGAGCGGGCAGAGTGTGCAGGAAGGTATCTCTGATGCAGAGAAGGATACCGGGCCATCTGATATAACAGATACGGCAGAACTCGAAAAGGAACTTTTCGGCTCACAGGTACCTGAGGGGATACCGGAAGACATACCCGACAAGACAAAGAACAGGGTCAAGGTAAAGAAGCCTCTCACGGGGAGTGAGACACAGCCTATAGAAATGGCAGACGCCGCCATAGAGATGGCGAAATACAGGAACAGGAAGGAAGGCATCAACGGTCCGCAGGGCATTCCGTACGGAACGGAACCGGATGCGGCGGATTCTTTCTTTGATGACGACGATGATCTCGAGTATGAAAGAGAGGGCAGAGGCGGCAAGATCGCAGTGATCGTGCTGTCTGTGATCTTAGTTATAATGGTAGCCCTCCTCGTGGTGCGGATAGCGTTCCCCGAGACGGTGGCTGCCATGATGATAGATAATGTTTCCAACACCATAGTGGAGTGGATACAGGGAATAATAGGGAATTGATGAATATGGGAATGGATTGAGAGCAACAGTGGAAATTTCGACATTTACAGGCGTTTATTCTTATATAGTAGGACGTAAGGAGGAATCATTTTGGATAACAGTACTAAAGATAAACCCAAAAAGAAGGGACACTTCAGACTGCAGACCATAATAATAGTGGTATTGGTCATAATCCTGGCGATACTGATGTTGGTAGGATTCATAACCGATTTTCTGTGGTTTGGTGAACTGGGATACATAAGTGTGTTCCTTAAGAAGTTGTTGACGCAGTTGGAAATAGGGATACCGACCTTCATAGTAGTCACCCTTTTGGCATATCTTTACTTGAAAGTGCTGAAAAAGGGATACTACAAAAAGGTGGCGTCCAATACGCCTGAAGGAGACGGCAAAAGGCTCAATGTGATCACATGGGCTCTCGCTGCCGTGTTCGGAGGTGTAGCTACGTATTTTGCCGTAACCAGGTTATGGTTCGAGCTTTTGCAGTTTTTCAACAGCACCGACTTCGGTATGGATGATCCCATATTCAACAATGATATATCTTTCTACCTGTTCAAACTTGAATTCATCAGGGAACTGAACACCATCCTCATAGGAGTGCTGGTAGTCTTCGTTGTGATCACTCTTATTTACTATAGCGTCCTCATGGGCGGCAGGAGACCCAGAGTGATGAAAGAGGAGACCGATACCGATGGAGGATATGCGTTCAAAGAAGAAGGAGATCGGTTCGACGGAAGCAGAACGAATTCCGGATTCTCCGGCGTGGGGACCGATAAGACCTTCGAGGAAAATCTGAGGGGCATATTCAGTGGATTCAAAAACAACATCAATTCTGCACCCAGACAACAGAAACCGAAAAAACAGATCGACAATGAGAACATTGCCGAACTGCTGAACATAGCACAGAAACAGCTTATCATCGTAGGCGCCATACTTTTCATCATGGTAGGTGTATATTTCTTTTTGAGGCAGTATACACTTCTTTACGGACATACAGGTGCTGTTTACGGAGCCGGGTTCACTTCAGTGAATGTGACATTGTGGATGTATAGAGCGCTCATGGTCCTTTCTGTACTCGGCGCCGTGGCGGTGATCGTGGGAGTCCCTAGAAGAAAACTCAAGTGGATAGCCACTGTGCCGGTGATAATGATACTTGTGGGAGCAGTAGGATACGGAGCAGGTATACTGGTGCAGAACTTCATAGTATCTCCTGACGAGATCAGTAAGGAGAGCAAATATCTGGAAAGGAATATAGAATATACTCAGGCGGCATACGATCTGAGTGATGTGGAAATAAAGCCTTTCAGCGCTGACAACGACCTTACGGCCGCCGACATACAGGCTAACAGCGCCACCCTTTCTAACATAAGGATCAACGACTACGATCCCGTGAAGACTTTCTACAACCAGACCCAGAGTATAAGGCAGTATTATACTTTCAACGATGTGGATGTGGACAGGTACATGGTCAACGGGGAATACACACAGACCTACCTTTCTGCAAGGGAGATCGACGAGAGCAAGATCAGCGAGACCTGGCTGAACAGACATCTCAAATACACTCACGGCTACGGCGTCACCATGTCCAGGGTGGATAAGATAACCGCCAGCGGCCAGCCCGATATGATAGTGGACAATATCCCACCGGAGTCATCTGTAGCGGAGATAGATATAACCAGGCCGGAGATATATTTCGGCGAACTGACCAATGAATATGTGCTGGTGGGCACCGATGAGGACGAGTTCGATTATCCGACGGGAGATTCCAACGCATATACCAGATATGAAGGATCCGGCGGCATCAAGTTGAATCTCTTCAACAGAGTATTGTTTGCCATCAAGGAGAGGAGCCTCAAGCTTTTGGTTTCCTCAAATATAGATTCGGATTCGAAGATAATAGTCAACAGGAACATACAGGAGAGGGTACAAAAGATAATGCCCTATCTCAGCTATGACAAGGATCAGTATATGTGTACGGTAGACGGAAAACTCTACTGGATAATAGACGCATATACATCAAGCGACAAGTTCCCCTATTCTGAACCCTATGATTCCGAAACTTCCAATGACAACTACATAAGGAATTCGGTAAAAGTCGTCATAGATGCGTATAACGGCGATACGAATTACTATATCTGCGATGAGGAAGATCCTATCGCTCAGACATACAAAAAGATCTATCCTAAGCTGTTCAAAGATTTCGACGAGATGCCTGAGGGAATAAAAGATCATATCAGATATCCCAATACCATGTTCGACATACAGTCCAAGGTGTACAAGAGATATCATATGGATGATGTGAAAGTCTTCTACCAAAATGAGGACCTTTGGGACATATCCAAGGAGATATACGGAATAAAAGAGCAGTACATGACGCCCAATTACTATATACTTTCCCTGCCCGGAGAGAACAAAGAGGAGTTCGTGAGCACCATACCCTATACGCCTAAGGACAAGAGGAATATGACGGGTCTGCTGATCGCGAGAAGTGACGGGGAGAATTACGGTAACCTTGTGCTGTATCAGTTGCCAAAGAGCAAAATAGTATATGGTCCGATGCAGATAGAAGCTCAGATAGACCAGAGCACGGAGATATCCAAAGAGTTCTCTCTCTGGAACTCTTCGGGATCCCAGTACAGCAGAGGAAACATGTTCATCATACCCATAGAAGATTCTCTGCTTTATGTAGAGCCCGTATATCTTGAAGCGACCAATTCCAGCATACCGGAAGTCAAGAGAGTCATCGTGGCTTACGGAGACAACATCGCATATGAAGCCACATTAGGTGAGGCTCTGGACGCCCTGTTCGGTGAGGGAAGTTCTTCGGGACTTACTGCGGTAGGCGGTGACAGCAGCGATACCACATCCGGTGGCGGCGATGCCAGTCTGAGCCAGAGCGAACTCATAGAGATGGCCAACACTGCTTACGACAACGCTCAGGAAGCTCTGTCCAATGGAGATTGGGAAGGATACGGTGAATATATGGATGAACTTGAGAGCATACTCAACAGACTCCAATAATCCCATCTGCGACGCAGGTGTGCTCGGCGGCTTCGGCCGCCGAGAAAGTTTACAGCAGAGTGGAGGCTTTTGCTGGAGACATATGGAATAACAGATAGAGAAAGGTATGGAAGAGAATGATTGATTTTGATTTGGAAAGGATGCTCTACTGCATACCTGCAGATGAGCATAAGCCGGAAGATCTGAAGGATATTTTGAGAAAACATCCTGAGGTCAAATTCGTCTCCCTGGTGGGCATAGACCTGGACGGCAGGGACACGGACGAGAAGATACCGGTAAAGGCATTTCTCAAGGACATAGACAATCTCCTGAAAAACGGAGTGCAGACAGACGGATCATCTGTCGTCCTTCCGGGGATAGCCGATATCAATAACGCAAAAGTGGATATCATTCCCGACACATCGGTAAACTGGTATGTGGATCACAATCTAAAACATGTGGATATAAAAACAGGACTGCCGGTGGGGACTCTTCGCATACCTTCTTTTCTATTGCACAACGATGTCAGTGAAGTGGGATCGAGGGTCATTTTGAGAGACGCCGTGAAGGTGTTCAAGGAAGAGATCATGAAGACCCTGAGAGAGAATCCCTATGTGTTCGATAATCTGGAGATATCATCATATGAGGAAATAGAGGATATCATACTGACGAGCGCTACGGAACTGGAGTTCTGGGTAAAGACACCTGATGATCAGTCTGACAAGGAGCAGCTTTCCACTTCTCAGATACTCAAGGAGCAGTACTGGAAGAGGACCGTAGGCCCGGTAAGGACTGCTTTGGAAAAATCACTGATAATACTGGACAATTACGGATTTGAAGTAGAGATGGGCCATAAGGAGGTAGGAGGAGTGAAGGCCAAGCTGGGCAACTCCGGACATTACGATCACGTTATGGAACAGCTCGAAGTGGACTGGAAATACGCAGATGCGTTGCAGGCGGCTGACAATGAGAACCATATCAAGTACGTCATAAGAGACGTATTCAGGATGTACGGACTGGATGTGACTTTCATGGCAAAACCCATGGAGGGCATCGCCGGTAACGGGAAGCATACCCATATAGGAGTGGCTGCCAGGACTAAGGACGGAAGGAAAGTGAACCTTTTCAGCCCCAAAGACATGGAGAAGGATTATCTCAGTCCTGTAGGGTTCGGCGCTCTCATGGGGATACTCAAAAATTATGAGGTCATGAATCCTTTTATTTCCTCTACCAACGATTCCCTGGCCCGGCTCAAACCCGGATTTGAGGCTCCGGTATGTATAGTCACATCTTTAGGCCATTCGGTCGAGAATCCTTCCAGGAACAGGACGGTCCTGGTGGGATTGGTCAGGAGTCCGGGCAACCCGGCGGCTACGAGGTTCGAACTGCGTTCGCCCAATCCGCAGAGCAACACATATCTTACCATAGCCTCATCGTACATGGCCATGCTGGACGGCATAGAGGCGGCCCTCAACGGATCGAAGACCAGTGAAGATCTGGAAAAGTCTATCTCAAAAAAATACGGAGAGGACGACTTCTATCTGGAAAAATACAGGATGTATAGAAGCGAAGAAAATGTTTTCGATGAGTACACCTCTGATGAAAGAGATAAATATTTTGGCAGAGCGCCGAAGACCGTATGGGAAAACGTATGTGCTTTCGAAGATCAGAATGAAAAGCTCAAAGTTTTCGAGAAAGACGGAGTAATGCCTATGACCACGCTGAACTCGTATAGAGAGGCAGTACTGGACACATGGGCCACGGAATTGAAAAACAGGATAATCCCCAACGTCATGGACACTCTCAGGGAGACCGTCAAGATGCATACAGAGTTGGACAGTGTGGATTACGACGTGGCCTATTGGAGCAAGATAGACGGGCTCAGAGTAGAGCTGGGGAGAGATACGCTCTCCACACAATGTCTCCTCACCCGTATCGTCCATGCCCTTGCGAACAGGGAGTATGAAAAAGCGTCTGAGCTTCAGATAGAGATGCAGGAGAAAGTGGAGACCCTTGCGGCTCTCTATGTGACATACAAAAAGAACCTGTTTTGATACCATCGGAAACCGAGGTTAGAGATCCGTATTTTCGGGGAAAGGCAAGACGTACAAGGAGAGGAAAGATGTTAGATATAAAAGTCATAAGGGAAGATTACGAAGGAGTTAAAAAATCGGTAGAATCCAGGGGCAAAGGAGATTTTGGACTTCCTGCAGTCAAGGAACTGGATGAGAAAAGAAGGTCCCTGTTGTCTGTGGTGGAGCAGATGAAAAATAAACAGTCGGTGACTTCAAAGGAGATACCCAAATTGAAAAAAGAGGGGAAAGACACCTCTGAGGTCATGGCGGAAATGAAAAAACTCTCCGGAGAGATCAAAAAGCTGGATGAGGAGCTTGGCGAGATAGAGGAACGGCTGAGACTGGCAATACTGAACATACCCAATACTCCGGCAGCCGACGTTCCGGTGGGACAGGATGACAGCGACAATATTGAGGTGAGGAGGAACGGTACTCCTGCAGAATTCGATTTTGAAGCTAAAGCCCACTGGGACATAGGAGAGGAACTGGATATACTGGACTTTGAGAGGGCATCGAAGATATCAGGGACTAGGTTCACCATATACAAAGGAGCAGGCGCGAGGCTGGAAAGATCCGTGATAAATTTCATGTTGGATCTCCATACCGAAGAGCATGGATATAAGGAGATACTGCCGCCGTTCATGGTCAACAGAGAAGCGATGACAGGCACCGGTCAGCTGCCAAAGTTCGAAGACGACATGTTCCATATCCCTGCCAAGGACTTTTTCCTCATACCCACGGCAGAGGTCCCTCTGACCAATATGCTGGATAAGGAGATACTTTCCGAAGACGAACTCCCCATATACTATACTGCCTATACGCCGTGCTTCAGGAAAGAGGCAGGATCGGCAGGGAGAGATACGAGGGGGCTTATAAGGCAGCATCAGTTCCAGAAAGTGGAAATGGTGAAGTTCGTGAAACCGGAAGATTCATACAAAGAGCTGGAGAGTCTTACGGACAATGCTGAAGATGTTTTGAGAAAACTGGAGATACCCTACAGAGTCGTGGTACTTTCCACAGGAGACCTGGGATTCTCCTCCGCAAAGACTTATGATGTGGAAGTGTGGATGCCCAGCTACGGACGTTATGTGGAGATCAGCTCCTGCAGCAACTTCGAGAGTTTCCAGGCAAGGCGCGGCTCCATAAGATTCAGGCCGGCAGACAAGGGCAAGCTGCAGTTCGTACATACGCTGAACGGGTCCGGTCTGGCTGTAGGCAGGACAGTTGCGGCCATATTGGAGAATTACCAACAGGCGGACGGCAGCGTAAAGATACCTGAAGTGTTGCAGAAATACATGGGCACAGATGTGATAGCACCTGCGAAAGAGAGGTAAACATATGAGTTTCAAATTACAAGAATACATAGAACCTGATTTCAGTATGGAAGAGTTCGTATCGGCTCCCGATGCGGTGCTCATGCCGTGCCCCAAGGATATGGTGGCGCCGGAAAACTTCCACGCTACATCCATTTTTCCGGAGTATTTCAAGATCGACGGACAGTGGATACTTGCAGAGGAATCCAGGATGGACTGTCTTCCCGTATATGAAAACGGAAAGATCTTCATCAGGGAGTTCAGGAACCTCAAAAAAGGCGACATGGTAGTGGTGGGAAGGACGGAAGACTGCGAAGAAGGGATATTCGTACACACACACTGTTTCGTCCAGGAAGAATTCGATGTGGACAAGCCTTTTTCCTTCAGGCAGGGCAGGAGCAGGGAGACCGGGTTCGGCTGCGATTACGATGCTCTGTATGAAATAATGGAGCATGAAAAAAAATACGGAAACATACTTTGGGTCCTGGGTCCCGCCTGCGCTTTTGACAATCTGGCCAGGAAAGCTTTTTCGAGCCTCATAGATAACGGATATGCCGATGCGGTCCTTGCGGGGAATGCTCTGGCGACCCATGACCTGGAGGCGGCATATCACGGGACGGCTCTGGGAGCTGACATATATAACCAGCGCCATCACTACAACGGCCATTATAACCATATAGATACTATCAACAGAGTGAACTATCACGGCTCCATCGAAAGATTCATCAGGGAAGAGGGGATCGATGAAGGGATAATATACAGCTGTGTGAAAAACAATGTCCCCTTTGTGCTCAACGGTTCCATCAGAGACGACGGCCCCCTGCCTGAAGTGTTGGAGCATACATATATAGGTCAGGACACTATGAGGTCTTATATAAAAAAGGCCACAACGGTCATAGGGATGGCGACTACTCTCCATACCATCGCAACAGGCAATATGACTCCCGTGTTCAGAGTGACGTCTGAAGGGGTCAAAAGACCCATATTCTTCTATATAGTGGACACCACGGAGTTTGCGGTGAACAAACTTTCCGACAGGGGAAGCCTGGGGTCTAGAGGCATAGTGACCAATGTGCAGGATTTCGTGTGCAATCTGGCTAAGAATCTCACGGAATGACCGGAAGCAGGTCCGGTAATGGTGAAACGATCGTAAAACTTGACAGAAAAAATAAGGAGCGGAAATGATCTCGGAAAAACTAAAACCTTTGGTGGCAAACAACTCTACAGTCCGTGCGATGTTTGAAGAAGGCGGCAAATTAAAGGAAAAGTACGGCGAAGAAAACGTATTCGATTTTTCCATAGGAAATCCCAACGTACCGGCGCCTGAAGAGGTGAAACAGGCTATACTCGACATACTTGAAGAAGAGGACTCACTTTTTGTCCACGGCTATATGAACAACGCAGGATATGATGATGTGAGACAGACTCTTGCTGAGCAGATCAACAAAGAAAAGGGCACTTCATACAGCGGGAAGAATCTCATAATGACCGTGGGGGCAGGCAGCAGTCTCAATGTAGCCCTCAAGACTGTCATAAACAGAGGAGACGAGGTCCTTATTTTCGCACCCTATTTTTTGGAGTATAACTGGTATGTGGATAATTATGACGGAAAGGTCGTACCGGTAGATACGAAAGAGGATTTTACCCCTGATGTCGATGATCTTAGAAAAAAGATAAGCGACAGGACCAAGGCGGTCATAATCAACAATCCCAACAATCCTACGGGAGTGGTATACGATGAAGATGTGATAAAGTCTATAGCGGAAGTCATGTATGAAGCCCAGGAGAAGACGGGGAAAGAGATATACATCATTTCCGACGAACCCTACAGAGAGCTGGTATATGACGGAGCGAAGGTGCCGTGGATACCTGATTTCTATAACAACACGATGGTGGGGTATTCCTACAGCAAGACCCTGTCCCTTCCGGGAGAGAGGATAGGATATCTTTTGATACCCGATGAGGCCGATGACGCTGAGACCCTCATAGAGGCGGCTACGGGAGCTAACAGGATAAGCGGCTGTGTCAACGCTCCGTCGCTCATACAGCGTGTGATCAAAAGATGCGCAGACTGCAAAGCGGACATAGATTTTTATGACAGGAACAGAAAGGCACTCTATAACGGACTCAGAGACTGCGGCTTCGAGTGTACGTTGCCTAAAGGGGCTTTCTACCTCTGGGTAAGATCCCCGGTGGAAGATGAAAGGGAATTCTGCAAGGCTGCCAAAAAATACAACATACTCATGGTGCCCGGAAGGTCTTTCATGGGTCCCGGCTATGTGAGACTGGCCTATTGTGTCTCTGAGAAGACGGTCAGGGATTCCATAGACAAGTTCAGAAAGCTGGCGGAAGAATACGGAAAACAGGTGTGAAGGCCTATATGAAACGGACCGGCGGGGACGGGGGAGAGAACCCGTAGAACCCTGTAAATATCAATGATTATGCGTAATGTATACATCTGAAACCGGGTTGAAAATGAAAAGGGCGTGTGTTATAATGTCGGCATGTTTTACCTGCCGAGCAAACAAATAATCCAAAGGATTAAGGAGGAACGTATATGAACAAGCTTGAACAACTGCGCGAATACAAAGCGAAAATAGCTATGGGCGGCGGCGAAAAGCGAATACAGGCCCAGCACGATAGGGGCAAGTTGACAGCCAGGGAGAGATTGGACATATTATTTGACGAAGGCAGCTTTGTTGAGATAGACACATTCGTATCTCACAGATGTAACAACTTCGATATGCCTGAAAAGAAATTCCACGGCGACGGTGTAGTGACCGGGTACGGAACAGTGGACGGCAGATTAGTATTTGCATTCGCACAGGACTTCACCGTGATAGGCGGGTCTTTAGGTGAATATCATGCGGAGAAGATCGTAAAAGTGCAGGGAATGGCGCTGAAAATGGGAGCTCCCATAGTAGGGCTCAATGACTCCGGCGGTGCCAGAGTAGAAGAAGGTGTCAATGCCCTTTCCGGATTTGGCAAGATATTCAAAAACAACACCATTTCCTCAGGTGTCATCCCGCAGATATCCGTAATAATGGGACCTTGTGCAGGCGGAGCAGTTTATTCACCGGCGATCACCGACTTCATATTCATGGTGGATAAGACGAGCCAGATGTTCATAACGGGACCTCAGGTAATAAAAACAGTAACAGGTGAGGAAGTTTCCTCGGAAGATCTCGGAGGAGCAAAATCCAATATGAGAAAGAGCGGGAACTCCCACTTTATCGGTAAAGATGACGAGGATACTCTCATGCAGGTAAGGAATCTGCTGAGTTACTTCCCTTCAAACAATATGGAAAATCCCCCGGAATATGAGAGCACGGACGATCCCAACAGACTGATCCCCGAGTTCAACGAAATAATACCGGACAATCCCAACAAAGCTTATGATATGTATGATATCATAAAAGGTCTTGCAGATAATGGCGAGATACTTGATGTGGCAAAGAGCTTTGCAAAGAATATGATCACCTGTTTCATAAGGATGGATGGACGTACCGTAGGCGTGGTGGCGAACCAGCCTAAATTCGAGGCCGGATGTATAGGCATCAATGCGTCTGACAAAGCGGCAAGGTTCATCAGAAGGTGCGACGCGTTCAACATCCCCATACTGACAATAGAGGATGTGCCCGGATTCCTTCCAGGAACGGACCAGGAGTGGGGCGGCATAATCAGACACGGCGCAAAGATGCTCTATGCATACTGTGAGGCTACAGTTCCGCTGGTGACCATGATAACGAGGAAAGCGTATGGCGGTGCCTATATAGGTATGTGCAATAAGGAACTGGGTTCCGATATGGTGCTCGCATGGCCTTCTGCTCAGATCGCAGTAATGGGGGCATCGGGAGCCGCCAATATAATTTCCAGCGTCAAGAAAGAGATAAAAGAATCTGCAGATCCGGTAGCTAAGACCAAAGAAAAGATCGCTGAATATGAGGAAAAATTCAACAATCCTTACAGAGCGGCCGAAATGGGATATGTAGATGACGTAATAGAGCCGGCAACGGCAAGACAGAGGATAATAAGCGCGTTTGACATGCTGACTACCAAGAAGGGCAGTCTGCCTGCCAAGAAGCACGGCAATATCCCGCTGTAAGATTTGTATAAGGAGGCAGTGTTATGAGTTTGATGGAACAGTTTGCCGACCCCGAATTGATGCATAGTCTCTCCTTTGGAGAGAAGATGGCGGGATCAGGAGTCACGGCACTTATGGGGATGGGAATGACATTCTTAGTGCTCATACTCTTGTGGATCCTCATAGCGGTCATGGGAAGGATAGTGAACGGAACCACAAAAAAAAAGGATGATAAAAGTGCAGAGGCTCCTGTGACAGCAGCCGAAGCTCCTGCGGCAGCATCTGCGCCGGCGTCGGCTGAAGCGGTGACGGAAAAGGATGAGCAGGGAGACGTCATAGCTGCGGTCATAGCCGCAGCCATAG
Source organism: uncultured Bacillota bacterium (assembly GCA_949284065.1). Lineage (GTDB taxonomy): Bacteria > Bacillota > Clostridia > Peptostreptococcales > Anaerovoracaceae > CASDUO01. Next base: position 40,555 of record CASDUO010000006.1, on the reverse strand, counting down.
CCGCGTTTGACGGAGACGAGGTGAAGTCCAACCTGGTGGTGAGAAAAATACGAAGGGTTTCCGGACAGACTACTGCGTGGCTCAATGCAGGGCGCAGCGAATGTATAGATAGCAGGAAAGTTTGATTTTGTGTAAAAGGAGAAAGCAAATGAAACAGTTCAATGTAACAGTAAATGGCGTGACATACGCAGTAGAAGTAGAAGAAACGAGCGGCGGAGCACCTGCAGCACCTGCAGCGAAACCCGCACCTGCAGCTGAACCTGCACCTGCAGCTGAACCTGCACCCGCAGCTGAACCTGCACCTGCACCCGCAGCTGAACCTGCACCTGCGGCAGCAGCACCTTCGGCGGGAGCACAGACCGTAGAGTCTCCCATGCCCGGAACAGTTCTGGACATAAAAGTGAGCCCCGGACAGGCAGTACAAGAAGGTGAAGTCCTCCTGATCCTGGAAGCTATGAAGATGGAAAACGAGATCATGGCTCCGGCAAACGGAACGGTAGACGCTGTACTGACGAGCAAGGGCGCATCGGTAAATTCGGGAGATCCACTGGTATCTTTGAAATAGCGATGATATAAAGGGCACTCTTTTGAGTGCCCTATTTTTATAAAACAGAAAAACGGAAACATATCATACGCAGAGTGAAGGGAGAGGACCATGCTACTGGCTTTTGATGTGGGAAACACCAATATAGTATTAGGTGTGTTTGAAGATGGTAAACTCATCCAGAACTGGCGCCTTGAAACGGATAACAACAAGAGCGCAGACGAGTACGGGATGATAATAAACCAGCTTTTTTCTTATGTGGGACTTGATTTGGGAAAGGTAGACGATGTGATAGTTTCCACTGTAGTTCCTTCAGTCCTGTATACCATACAGCACCTTTCTCAGAAGTATTTCAAAAAACGTGCGCTGGTGATAGAGTCGGGAGTGAAGACCGGGCTTATCATAAAATACGACAATCCGAAGCAGGTAGGCGCCGACAGGATAGTGAACGCCGTGGCGGCATATGAAAAATATGGAGGTCCGCTGGTAGTCATAGATTTCGGTACTGCCACCACCTTTTGTGCCGTAAGTGAAAAAGCGGAATATTTGGGAGGGACCATAGCGCCGGGTCTTAAGATATCGTCAGAAGCCCTTTTCGAAAAAACAGCCAAACTCCCCAAAGTGGAATTGGAAGAACCGGGAAGAGTCATATGTAAGAACACCATACAATCCATGCAGTCCGGACTGGTCTACGGACATATGGGAGTGGTGGATCATATAGTCAAAAAGATGAGGAAGGAACTCGAGGAGATAACGGAATCAGACAGGCCGGTGAAGGTGATAGCCACAGGAGGTCTTGCGAATCTCATAGACGACGGGCTGGACTGTATAGATGTGGTGGATAAGATGCTCACTCTGGAAGGTCTGCGGATAATATATGAAAAGAACAGGGCCGGAGGCAGAAGGAACAACAGCCACGGCAACAAAAGCAATAAGGCATATGGGTGAGATAAGCATAGGGGATGTAAAACTGGATAACCCTTTTGTAGCGGCTCCTCTGGCAGGCATAACGGATATTGCCTCCAGGACTCTTTATAAAGAGCAGGGAGCTGCTTTGGTGTATACGGAAATGGTCAGCGGCAAGGGACTAATATACGGCAGTGAAAACACGGAGCAGCTTTTGAAGGTGACTCCGGAGGAAAAGCCGGTGGCATATCAGATATTCGGATCGGTGCCGGAGGTCATAGGAGAAACGGTGCGGAGACTCAAAGGCAGGGACAATGACATACTGGACATCAATATGGGATGTCCTGTGCCCAAAATAGTGAAGAACGGAGAAGGCTCGGCATTGTTGCGGGATCCCGATCTGGTTTACCGTCTTGTGGAAGTTATGGTAAGGGATGCCGGAAAACCGGTAACGGCGAAGATACGCACAGGCTGGAGCAGCGATTCCGTAAACTGTGTGGAAGTGGCAAAGGCAGTGGCGGCGGCAGGAGCTTCCGGTATAGCCGTACACGGCAGGACGAGAGAACAGTTCTATTCGGGAAAGGCAGACCGGGCCATGATACGGGCAGTGAAAGAAGCTGTGGATATACCGGTGATGGGCAACGGAGATGTGTTCACGGGAGAGGATGCTGTCGCCATGATGGATGAGACAGGCTGTGATATGGTGATGATAGCAAGAGGAGCTCTAGGGAACCCGTGGATATTCCGGGATGCGGTGGCTCTCTGGAGAGACGGAGAGAAACCGGAGCCCCCTTCAAAAAAAGAAAAGGCAGACATGATCTGCCGGCACTTCGACCTTATATATAAAGAGAAAGGGGAAAGAGTGGCCGTAAACGAAATAAGAAAACACATAGGCTGGTATTTCAAAGGCGAGCCCGGAGTGGCAGCTTTGCGCAGGAGTGTGAACCAAATAAAAACCGCCCGCTCGTTTTTCGAGACTGTCGAAGAATACGAACAGGCGGTCCTGTAATATTCGATGATCAGCCGAAGTATCTCTTCAGAAGACCTTCAAAGGCTTTTCCGTGTCTGGCCTCATCTCTTGCCATTTCGTGTACTGTATCGTGGATGGCGTCCAGATTCAATTCTTTCGCTTTCTTGGCAAGCTGGAATTTTCCTTCCGTAGCTCCGTGCTCAGCGTCTACTCGCATTTCCAGATTCTTTTTGGTGGAATCCGTAACGACTTCGCCGAGAAGTTCTGCAAATTTTGCAGCGTGTTCTGCCTCTTCAAAAGCGGCTTTTTCCCAGTACAGACCGATTTCGGGATATCCTTCTCTATGAGCGACTCTGCTCATTGCCAGATACATACCGACTTCGGTGCACTCGCCGTTGAAGTTCTCTCTGAGGCCCTGGATGATTTCAGGATCAACGCCCTTTGCAACACCTATAACGTGCTCTGCAGCCCAGGATCTCTCTCCTTCGGCAGCCTTGGTGAACTTTTCCTTGGGGGCCTTGCACTGAGGGCAAACTTCCGGAGCTTCAGCTCCTTCGTGAGTATAACCGCAAATCGTACATGTCCATTTCATAGTTGTTTTCCTCCTTGCTGTATGTATTTACTATCTTTGATTTTGTAAACTTTTGATAATGTCGGCCTTATCGTACACGGCTCAATCTTGTCGCTTCGTACTACTGAACCTATATGATAAGACTCTCATGATGTGTATACCCAAGTCAAGTTGATGTAATCATTTTTTTGTAAAAATCGAAAGATAAAAACGTAAAGAGGAGGGGCCGCGATAAAAAGGGCAAAAACAATGGGATTAAAGGAGTGCAAATCTGTAATATGTGGTATAATCCTAACGGACGATTATTTCAGGATGAAGAAAGAGGGAGAAAATGGAAGATAAAATCAAGGCGGGGCTCGATCAGATAAGACCCTTTTTGCAAAGAGACGGCGGAGACATCGAATTCGTCGAGTACACCGACGACAATGTGGTCAAAGTAAGACTCCAGGGACACTGTGCAGGCTGTCCGGGAGCTCAGATGACCATAAAAGGAGTGGTGGAAAGGATACTCAAGGAGAGTTATCCCGAAATAAAAAGGGTGGAAACAGTAGAGTGACCTTTGCGTACACTTTGCATCTCAGTTGTGTGAGGGAAATAAGGATATGAGGAAAAAGAGAACGAAGATGGGCAAAAGGGGCAAAGTGATAATAGCACTGTGCCTACTTGTGGTCCTAGTAGCGGGGGCGATCTTAGCCTATGGAACGGGAATGATGGACAAAGAGCATGAAAAGGTTAAGATATCCGTCATGTTCGGAGGGGACCTGCTCATACATATGCCAGTATACCAGTCGGCACAGACAGGCGAAGGGTATGACTTTTTGCCCATGTTTCGTGAGATACGGCCCTATGTCGAAAGAGCCGATATCGCGGTAGCTAATCTGGAGACTACATTCAGCGGGAGGCCATACAGCGGATATCCTCTTTTGAGATGCCCCGATGAGCTGGCCGGAGATATCAAAGAGACTGGATTCGATGGTGTGACTAACGCCAATAACCACGCTTTTGACGGAGGAAGGGACGGAGCCCTGCGCACATTGGATGTGCTCGATGACACCGGATTGAAGAGCAGCGGCATCAGGGAGGAAAAGAAAGATCCGCCCTACATGATGTTCAAGAGGAAAGGCGTCGATATAGCCATACTGGCCTATACGTACAGAGAAGGGACTCCGGAGGCGCCTACTTTGAACTACAATCCCATAAGCGGTGATATGATCGAAAATGTGAATACCTTTTCTCCCGACACTGTGAAACAGGATGTCAGGGAAATAGCGAAAGATGAAAAGCAGGCGAGGGAAAAGGGCGCAGACGTGGTCATATTGTGTTGTCACTGGGGTCAGGAATACCAGCCCGAACAAAACAGTTTTCAGGAAGAACTGGCTGATATGGTGGTGGATGAGACCGGCATAGATGCCATATTCGGAGGACATCCTCATGTGGTCCAGCCGTCGGATGTACTGGAAAGGGAAAGCCGGTCGGACGAGGGTGTTGACGTGACCAAGGTGCCTGTGTATTATTCGGTGGGAAACCTGATCTCCAACCAGCGTCGTGAGACCCTGGGGAACAGCGATACCGAGTGGGGACTGCTGGCGAGCTTCGATATAACTTATGACAAAACAGACGATAGGGTCGAGAGGATAAAGATGGATCCGCTGCCCGTATGGGTGGATAAATATTATTCAGGAAGCACGCGATATGTGATCGTTCCCTTGGATGACGATCTGGGCGACAGCGATGCTCTCGATACATCGGGAAACTTATCCCTTGCCGAGGCGGCAAGAGAGGAGGCATATGAAAGACTGGGAATCGATAAAAAAGAAGATTGATATAAATTTTGATAATCAGGTAAAAGCTCTCCGGGAACTTTTGTCATTCAAAAGTGTCCTTGGAGAGGCCGTGACCGCAGAGGGAAAAGATATGGGGCCGGACACTGTAACGTCCGAAGGGAAGGCATATCTTCCTTTCGGGAAGGAGACACACAGGGCTTTTGAATATATGCTGGCCCGCGGACGGGGATCAGGATTCGACACAGTGAACATAGATAATTACGGAGGCCATATAGAATTCCCCGGATTTGAGAAGGATGAGGAAGGCGATCCGGCAGGAGAGGCTGCGGAGACGGTGGGTATAGCCTGTCATCTCGACGTGGTGCCTGAAGGCAGCGGCTGGGATCACGATCCTTTTGGCGGTGAGATCTCCGAGGGCAGGATATACGGAAGAGGGACGGTAGATGATAAAGGACCTGCCGTTGCGGCTCTTTTCGCCATGAAAGCTCTTGACGAAGCAGGGGTAGTTCCTGACAGGAACATAAGGCTCATATTAGGTCTGGACGAAGAGACCGGGTGGAATGGCATGACCTACTACAACGAAAGGGTGCCCGAGCCGGATATGGGGTTCACACCCGATGGGGATTTTCCCGTCATATACGGCGAGAAAGGCATAATAGAATTCGAGATCGCGAAGAAGTTCGCAAAGACGACGGCGGAAGGACTGGAACTGAGGAGTTTCAGAGGAGGCGTCGCTGCAAACATGGTAGCGGATTCTGCAAGAGTGGTGGTCAACAGCAAAAAAACCGGACTCTATGACAAAATCAAAGACAGGGCCGAGGAATATAAAGAAAAAGGCGTGGATATACGCTGCAGGAACATGGGCAAGAACCTGGAGATCACCGTGGCCGGAAAGGCGGCGCACGGATCCAAACCCTGGGAAGGCGTCAATGCTGTGAGCCTCATGATGGATTTTCTTTCGGGGGTGGACTTCGCCAATGATGACATAAACGAATTCATAGAATTCTACAACAAACATATCGGAACAGAAACCGACGGGTCCTCTCTGGGCTGTCGTATGGAAGACACAGAGTCCGGAAAGACCGTAGTGAACATGGGGATCATAGATATGCAGCCCAAGGCGGCCAGGCTCACACTGGGTATAAGGTTCCCGGTAACGAAGACTATGGAAGAGATATATGACAGCATGATGCCGGTCCTTGACGGATACGGACTGGGGCTGATCAAAAGGAAGTATATAAAGCCCATATTCAAGGCAAAGGACAGCTTCCTCATAAGCCGGCTGATGGATGTGTATCGGGACAATACAGGTGATATGGAAAGCGAACCCCTGGTCATCGGAGGCGGAACTTATGCCAGGGCCTTTGAGAACATGGTGGCTTTCGGGTGCCGTTTCCCCGGGCAGCCGTCTTTGGAACACCAGAAAAATGAGTATATAAGTCTGGAAAACTTCAAAAAGATAACGGTGATGATCGCAGACGCCATGTACAGGCTTGCCTGTGATCAAGAGAGAACCGACAGGTGCGGATCGGAAAATGAGTAGGATGAGGAGAACACGATGGAAGAGCGAAACAAGCAGGACAGAGAAGGTAAAAAGGTAGAAAAAGATCAGCCGGTAAACATAGAGAACAGTGCCAACACCCAAAAAAGCACGGTGAAACTGGCAAAGATGGGCATGCTGGTGGCCATAGCCATAGTGCTGGTGTACTTCATACATTTCCCCATTTTCCCGGCGGTGCCGTTCCTGGAGTATGATCCGGCGGACATACCCATATTCATAGGAACGTTCGCATTCGGTCCCGGCGGCGGGCTTCTGCTCACCATAGTCACAGCAGGGGTGCAGGCCGCCACAGTCAGCGCCCAGAGCGGACTTTACGGATTCCTGATGCATGTCCTCGCAACGGGAGCTTTCGTCATAGTGGCTGGCACCATATATAAGGGAAGAAAAACGAAAAAAGGAGCCGTGATCTCTCTGCTGTGCGGCACCCTAGCCATGGTGCTGGTGATGATACCGGCAAACCTTCTTATAACACCTGTTTTCATGGGCGTACCCAGACAGGCCGTGGTGGAATTGCTTCCTTTCATAATAGGGTTCAACGCCATAAAAGCGGGGATAAATTCCATCGTGACATTCCTGGTGTATAAAAGGATATCGAGTTTTCTGCACAGATAAGGAGATTGAGAGTGGCACGATCGGACATGTGTTTTGAAAAGATGATCGCAGAAAACCTGAAGGACACAGAGGCCTTGGGTAAAAGACTTGCGCGGGATGCAAAGCCGGGAGACGTGATCGCCCTTACAGGGGATCTCGGCGCCGGCAAGACCACTCTTACCCGCTACATAGCGGCAGCTCTTGGGATAAAAGAAAACATCACGAGCCCAACTTTTTCCATAATAAAAGAATACAGGGGCGGTAGGATGCCTTTGTATCACTTTGATGTCTACAGACTTTCGGACAGTGAAGAGATGTTTGAACTGGGTCATGAAGAATATTTTTACGGCGAGGGACTCACTGTGGTGGAGTGGGCAGACCTGGTGGAGGATGTGATGCCCCGAGACTGCCGGTGGGTGGACATAGAATATGCAGGAGAAGACAAAAGGATATATACTGTGGGGCACAGATGTGAGGCTCCTATGGAACAGGAGGAGTGAACGGCACGAAGGATGAAGATCTTGGGCATAGAGACTACGGGGCCATACTGTTCCGTAGTCCTCAGAGAAAATGAAGATATAATAGGCAAGGAAGAGACAGACGAGGTTTTCAATCACCTCAGGAGCCTGACACCGATGATCAAAAAGATCATGGAAGACACAGGCAACAGTATGGAAGATGTGGATACCATCGCCGTATCTGCGGGGCCGGGGTCTTTCACAGGCATAAGGATAGGCGTCTCCACTGCAAGAGCCCTGGATCAGGCAACCGGAAAAGGCATCGTGAAGGTGCCGTCTCTGGATGCCTTCGGCATATACGGCATAGGAGATACAGTCTGCACGGAAACCGTGAAATGTCCTTTGATAAATGCCCGTCGAAACCAGGTTTACGGCGGTGCATATGTGGGAGAGGAAGCCATAGTGCCAGGAGGCCCGTATATGCTGCAGGAACTTTTGGATAAACTTCCGAAGGACAGGGACGTATTGTTCGGAGGCGACGGATGTATCGCATATAGAGATCAGATGGAGGAGTTCATTGCCGGACGCAGAGGATGCAAAATGGCAGAGGTGCACCAGAGCGCCGAGGCCGTTTCGCGCTGGACATATGAAAACCTCAAAAACGGTAAGACGCGTCCGGTGACATATGAGGAACTGATGCCGGACTATATGCGTATGGCAGAGGCCCAGAGAAAGTTGGAAGAAAAGCGGAGAGCCCAAAGGGGATAAAGTAAAATGGATCAGTTGCTGATAAGACAGGCAGAACCTGAAGACGCTGCCGTCATGGCGGAAATAGACCGACTTTGCTTCAAGGATCCCTGGAGTCTTGATGCCTTCGAAGCGGAGACCACCACCAACCAGGTGGCCTTTTATGTGGTGGCGGATATAGGAAGACGTACGGTAGGATATGCCGGACTTTGGTGGCTGGATTTTGAAGGACATATAACCAACGTGGCAGTCCACCCGGATTTCAGAGGACTGGGAGTGGCAAAGGCCATGTTGAAAGCTATGCTGGACTTCACCGGCGAAGAGGGTATCACAGATTATACTCTGGAGGTCAGAGAGAGCAACGAAGCGGCCCTGTGTCTATATGAGAGCTTCGGATTCTCTCAGGAAGGGCGCAGGCCCGGATACTATAAAGACGAAGACGCCATAATAATGTGGCGCAGGAGCGGCAAGGACAGATCCAGATGAGGAGCACCGGCAGCCGCAAAGTGAAGGTATGGAAATGGCACAGAAAGAAAAACTGCTGACTTTGGCAATAGAAACCAGTTGCGATGAAACGTCGGCAGCCGTTACGGAAAACGGCAGGGATGTGTTGAGCAACATCATATCCTCTCAGATAGAGACACATAAGGACTATGGCGGAGTGGTGCCGGAGATAGCGTCGCGCCATCATTTGCGTGACATCAACAGAGTAGTGGACAAGGCTCTTGAGGAAGCGGGAAAGACCATGGATGATATGGACATGATAGGAGTGACTTACGGTCCCGGCCTCGTGGGAGCCCTTTTGATAGGACTGGCCACTGCAAAGGCATATGCTCTTGCCAAAGACATCCCCCTAGTAGGAGTGAACCATATGCACGGCCATATATGTGCAAATTACATAGAGCACAGGGATCTCGCCCCGCCTTTTACTGCCATAATAGTTTCAGGCGGGCATACGGATCTTGCAGAGGTGACGGGATATAACAGCTGCCGCATACTTGGCTGCACCAGAGATGACGCGATAGGAGAGGCGTATGATAAGGTGGCGAGGGTCCTCGGACTGGGATATCCGGGAGGACCGGCCATAGACGAACTTGCAAAAAAGGCGGATCCCGAAAGGATAAAATTCAAGAGGGTGTTCTTGGAAAAAGGCAGCAAGGATTTCAGCTTCAGCGGCATAAAGACTGCAGTCCTCAACTATATGAACACGGAAAGGCAGGTGGGAAGGGAACCTGACGTGGCCCATGTGGCAGCGGGATTCCAGGAGGCGGTGCTGGACGTGATCGTTACAAAGTCCGTGGAGACGGCTTTGGAGAGGAAGGACAAAAAGCTGGTCATGGCAGGGGGAGTCGCTGCCAACAGCAGGCTTCGGGAAATGCTGAAAAAAAAGTGTGAGGATGAGGGGATAAAACTCTACTACCCTTCACCTGTACTCTGCACGGACAACGGAGCCATGATAGGCTGTGCGGCATATTATAAATATATTACGGAGGGACCTGACGGGCTCGACCTTGACGGAGTCAGCGGATTGAGTCTGTGATCTTACGATGATAACGCTGAGCGCAACGGAAATAACAAAATCCTACGGTGTGGACACTGTGCTGGACAGGGTCTCTTTCCATGTGGAGAAGGGGGACCGTATAGGTGTCATAGGGACAAACGGTGCAGGTAAGACCACGCTGCTGAAAATACTGGCGGGAGAGACGGATCCCGACTCCGGCAGTTTTTTTGTGTCTGAAGGAACGGACATAGGTTACCTCAAACAGGCAGACACTTTTTCTTCAGAACGCACGGTGATCCGAGAGGCGGAGATGGCATTCGAGGGGTTGCGTAAGCTGGAGAGGGAAATAGAGGATATAGCAGAGGAAATAGAAAAAGCAGCTCCGGACGACCGGCGGAGCCTGGTGGAGAAACAGGCTGCCCTGGAGGAGAGGTACGGCAAGGAAGGCGGATATGAATACAAGAGCAGACTGAGAGGGATACTCAAGAGCATGGCCCTGGGGGAGGAGTTCTTCGATAAAAAGGTAAACACCCTGAGCGGAGGAGAAAGGACGAGACTGGCCCTTTCGATACTGCTTTTGAAAGACCCCACAGTGCTGCTTTTGGATGAGCCCACCAACCATTTGGATATAGGGACCCTGAACTGGCTCGAGCAGTATCTGAAGGGCTATGGCGGGACGCTGATCGTGGTGGCCCATGACCGATACTTCCTCAACAAGGTGACGAACAAGATATTCGAGATAGAGAATCACAGGCTTTCCATATATGAAGGGTCATATTCATATTATGCGGAAGAAAAAAAGAGACGACGTGAAGAAGCACTGCGAAAGTACAACGCAAAACAGGCAGAGATAAAAAAACAGGAAGAGATCATACGGCGCTTCAAGGGGCACGGAACGGAAAAACTCGCAAAGAGGGCCGCATCGAGGGAGAGGATGCTGGAACACATGGAGCCGGTGGAAAGGCCGGAAGGGGAACAGGGAAAGATCAAAATGCGTTTCAGGGAAAACTTCAAAAGCGGCAACGACGTGATAACGGCAGAGGATCTGTCCAAGAGCTTCGGATACGGCAGCGGCAAAAGGCTGTTGTTCGAGAACGTTGATTTGGATATAAAGAGAGGGGACAGGTTCTGCATAGTGGGGCCCAACGGAGTAGGCAAGACGACTTTGCTTAAGATCCTCATGGGAGCCGCAGATCCCGTATCGGGATATGTGAAGCCGGGACACAACGTGACATTCGGATATTATGATCAGGAGCAGGAACTTCTGAACGATGATATGACGGTGCTGGAGGAAATGAGGGAGAGCTACGGCCTTTATTCCGATACGGAATTGCGCACCTTGCTGGGGAGTTTCCTTTTCACGGGAGACACGGTCTTCCTGCCTGTGAGAGCTCTTTCCGGAGGAGAAAGGGCGAGGCTCTCATTGCTCAAATTGATGATGAGCGGTGCGAACACACTGATACTGGATGAACCCACGAACCATCTGGATATAAATTCAAAGGAGATATTCGAAGAGGCCCTGGGAGATTTCCCCGGAACGGCCGTCATAGTGAGCCATGACAGATATTTCCTCTCGAAGGTTCCCACGAAAATAGCCGAACTCACACCGGGAGGCATAGAGATATATCCGGGCAGATACGATTACTATACCGAAAAAAAGGAACAGCTGGCCTCGGGGAAAAAGTATCTGGAAAACATGGACAAACAGATGAAGGGAAAAGACGAGGACCCCTGTGATGAGGATCCTGCGGACGGACCCGGTGAGGAGGCAGGACTTTCCCCGGCTGAAGAGCGAAGGCTGAAAAAAGAAAAAGAGGCCAGGGAAAGAAGGCTCAAGCGCAGCAGGGAAAAACTCGAAAACGAAATAAGCGAGCTGGAAGAGAAGATCAGGGGGCTGGAGAAGACCATGATGGAAGAGGATGTGGCGAAGGATCACCTGCGTCTGGGAGAACTGAGCCGGGAATTGGACCGCTGTAACGAGGAGCTTTCCGCTAAATATGAGGAGTGGTGCGAGCTGTGACAAGACAGCGAAGAGGCGTCATAAAGGCGGAATTTACAGAATTGTGTAGAATTTGCCGTGTGGATACCAAAAGGTTGCAATATGAGATAATGTTATTTATAATTATCACGTATAAAATATGACGGAGGTATATTATGGTATTTGAAAAAATAAGAAGCATAATAGTTGAACAGTTAGGCGTTGAAGAAGACAGCGTCACCATAGACACTCATTTGATCAAGGACCTGGAAGCGGATTCTTTGGATGCCGTTGAGATAATAATGGCTATCGAAGAGGAATTCGGATTTGAAGTACCTGATGAAGATGCGGAAAAATTCCAGACCGTACAAGATCTGGTCAAGTATGTAGAGGAGAAGGTATAGGGTCAATGGCGAAAGATGCAAAGATTTCTAACGTAGTCATAAAGAGACTTCCGCGCTACAGGAGATATTTGCAGGAGCTGCAGAAAAAAGGTGTCGAAAAGATATCGTCAAATGAATTCAGCAGCCTTATTGGGTACACGGCGTCCCAGATAAGGCAGGACCTGAACAATTTCGGCAGGTTCGGCCAGCAGGGTTACGGTTATAATGTGGATGAGCTCTACTATGAGATAAGTTCGATCCTCGGATTGAATCAAAAGCACAAGATGATAATCGTAGGCGCCGGCAACCTGGGACAGGCTATATGCAATTACACCGAATACTATAAATCGGGATTCCCGGTGGAAGCCATATTCGAGATAAACCCTAAACTTATCGGAATGACCATCAGCAATATAATGGTCCTGGATTATGAGGAAATGGTTGAATATGTGGAGAAAAACGATATCGACATAGGCATCATCTGTACTACGATGGATGCGGCCCAGGAGGTGGCCGACAGACTTTCTTTCGCGGGAGTCAAAGGCATATGGAATTTTGCTCCCGTGGACATAGAGGTGCCGGGCAAAGTGGCGCTGGAAAATGTCCATCTCAGCGACAGCCTTCACTCGCTGGCTTACCACATGAGCAAGAAGAAAAAGGAAAATAAGTAAAAAAATAACCGTTTCTGAGAAGAAACGGTTATTGATTGATATTACGGATTTATTCCGGCTTAGGTGCGTCTACAGGGCAAGCCTCTGCACAGCTTCCACAGTCTATGCATTTCTCTGCGTCAACAACATGGATGCCATCTCCCTCAGCAATAGCTTCTGTGGGGCACTCGCCTGCACATACTCCGCAGTTGATGCATTCTTCGCCAATTTTATAAGCCATCGTGTTTTCCTCCTTGTGTATGTAAATAACTTATAAATTTTACGGATTGAGTATATCAAAGAGAATAGGAAATGTCAAAAATGTTTGTTTATGCACTCCATGGGAAAAGCGGTACGGGAAAAAGCTTCCAGGCCATGAATATATGCCGGGAGTTGGATATACCCGCCATCGTCGATGACGGGCTTTTCATAGAGAACAACAAAGTCATAGCGGGGAAATCCGCAAAAAGGGCCCCCACGAAGGTGGGAGCCATAAAAACGGCTCTTTTCGTGTCCGATGAACATGCTAAAGAGGTCAGGGAAGCCATAGCAGACAAAGCTCCGTCGGCCATATTGCTCATAGGGACTTCCACAGGTATGGTGGAAAAAATATGCGACAGACTGGAATTGGGGAAGATAGACCGGTATATAGATATAGAGGATATAACCACCAAGGGAGAAAGGGAGCTGGCCCATAAACAGCGCCACGGTCAGGGCAAGCATGTAATACCGGCACCGACCATGCAGCTGAAACGACAGTTCAGCGGATACTTCATCGCACCCATAAAAATATTCAAAGGCTGGGCGGAGAACACAAGAGGCAGCGGCGATGAAAGAGCAGTGGTGAGACCTACTTACAGCTATCTCGGGGACTATACAGTGTCCGATAAAGTCTTCAGGGATATAATAGAATATATAGGCGGGACCATCCCGGGTATAAACAAAGTGCTGAGCGTGTTTGCCGAGGAATATCAAAATGACTTCAAACTCACGGTGCTGATATCCACAGTCAAAGGATATCCGGCCGTAGAAAGCGCCATGGAACTCCAGCGAAGATCGGCCCGGGACATAGACAGGATGACGGCATATAATCTGGAGGCGGTCAATGTAGAGGTAAGGGATATAGCCCCCGGCGATGAGAGAGAGTAACAGTTGCAGCCGTAAGAGACGAAGGATAGATACGGTTTTCGATCATGAAGACAGATGTGCGAGTAGAGGATTTTTATCCGGAACATATTTTTGAATGCGGACAGTGTTTCCGCTGGAACAGACAGGAAGACGGGACTTACACGGGATTTGCCTTCGGCAAGGCCGTGAACGTTTCATTTGAAGCCGACGGAAAGCTGCCTTCCGCAGGGGTCCTCACCATAGACAACTGTACCGAAAAGGATATGAGAGAAGTATGGCAGGATTATTTCGATCTTTCCCAAGATTACGGAGTCGTAAAGAGGAAACTGGCAAGAAAAGATCCGGTCATGAAGGAAGCGGTGAAATACGGCTGGGGAATAAGGATATTGAAGCAGGAGCCGTGGGAGACCATAGTGTCCTTCATCATATCGGCTAATAACAATATACCCAGGATCAAGAAAAACATAGAAGACCTTGCCCGGAATTTCGGGGAAAAAAAGGCGACATACAGAGGTGAGGACTTTTATGAGGTCCCTTCGCCCCAGGTATTGTCCACGCTGACGGAGGAGGATCTGGCCTGCTGCAGACTGGGATACAGGGCAGGATATCTCATAAAGACAGCACGCAGCATATGTGAAGAGGGGATACGGGAAGACAGGCTCCTGTCCTATTGTGGTGTGGGGCCGAAGGTGGCCGATTGCATAAAGCTGTTTTCCATGGAGGGCACGAGATGCTTTCCCGTCGACACATGGGTCAAAAAACTCATGCACGAACTTTACGGGCTGCCGGAAAACGACAAAAAAGCCATAGAGGGCTTTGCGCGGGAAAAATTCGGTGAAAACGCGGGATTGGCCCAGCAGTATCTTTTTTACTATATGCGCGACAGGACCATAAAGGGGGCCGGCCGCGTCTGATGGGCGTCGCAGGCTCGGAATATTGCTGATTTTCTCAAAATACTCTTGACAAGAGTTTTTTTTTGGTTAGAATGTAATTAGCACTCGATAATAGCGAGTGCTAACAAAGCAAGAAATGCAATATATAAATAAACAACATATGAATGAGCGGAGGTATTAAGTATGAGTTTTGGAATCAAGCCTTTAGGCGACAGAGTAGTGATCAAAAAAATGGAAGCGGAAGAAAAGACCGCCAGCGGCATCGTCCTTCCCGGACAGGCAAAGGAAAAGCCTCAAATGGCTGAAGTCGTGGCAGTAGGCCCCGGGACCGAAGATGAAAAGATGGAACTGAAGGTCAAGGACGTAGTCATCTTTTCCCAGTATGCCGGTACGGAAGTGAAGTATGAAGGTGAGGAGTACACTATACTGAGCCAGAGAGATATTCTCGCAAAGGTGGCCAAATAAAGGATACACGGGAGCATAAAGATTCTCACGGGGCATTGGGAAATACAGTAGGGAACAGGAAACCATAAAGAAGATAAAGATAAAGAAAAAGAAAGGAAAAATCATGGCAAAAGAAATATTTTACGGAGAAGACGCAAGAAAGAAACTCCTTGCGGGAGTGGATAAACTGGCAGATACAGTGAAAATAACATTGGGGCCCAAGGGCAGGAACGTGCTTTTGGACAAGAAATTCGGCGCTCCCCTGGTGACCAACGACGGAGTGACCATCGCCAAGGAAATAGAGCTTGAGGATGCTACGGAAAACATGGGAGCACAGATGGTCAAGGAAGTTGCCAGCAAGACCAACGATGTTGCCGGAGACGGTACGACTACGGCGACACTCATAGCCCAGTCCATAATCAGAGAAGGATTCAAGAACGTGGCAGCGGGAGCGAACCCCATGATCCTCAAAAAAGGTATACAGGGAGCCGTAGACGTTGCGGTCGCTCATATCGAAAAGACAGCCAGACCTGTCAAGACCAAGGAAAGCATAGCCCAGATAGCAGCTGTTTCCGCATCGGATCAGGAGATCGGCGACCTCATAGCCGAAGCTATGGAAAAGGTAGGCAAAGACGGTGTCATCACTGTGGAGGAGAGCAAGTCCATGGACACCAACCTGGAAGTAGTGGAAGGGATGCAGTTTGACAGAGGATATCTTTCCGCGTATATGGCAACGGATATGGATAAGATGGAAGCCGTATTGGAGGACCCTTACATCCTCCTTACCGACAAGAAGATTTCCAATATCCAAGAGATACTCCCTCTGTTGGAGCAGGTAGTGAAGACAGGAAGAAAACTGCTGATCATAGCAGAAGATATAGAAGGCGAAGCTCTTGCGACCATAGTAGTGAACAAGCTCAGAGGAACATTCGACTGCGTTGCGGTGAAGGCTCCCGGATTCGGCGACAGAAGAAAGGCGATGATGGAAGACATAGCCATCCTTACAGGCGGCGTAGTGATCTCCGAAGAGGTTGGATATGACCTGAAAGAGGCCACTTTGGATATGCTGGGAACGGCAGCATCTGTAAAAGTGGACAAGGACAACACCACCATAGTGGGAGGCGCAGGAAAGAAAAAGGATATAAACGCAAGGATAGCACAGATAAGGACGCAGATCGAAGAGACCAATTCCGATTTTGACAGAGAGAAAAGCCAGGAAAGATTGGCTAAACTCACAGGCGGCGTAGCGGTCATACAGGTAGGCGCAGCCACCGAGACCGAGTTGAAGGAAAAGAAACTCCGCATAGAGGACGCTCTCAATGCGACCAAGGCCGGTGTTGAAGAAGGTATCGTCGCAGGCGGCGGTGTAGCTTTGGCGAATGCGATCCCTGCAGTGGCAAAATACATAAAAGACCTTGCCGGTGACGAGAAGACAGGCGCAAGCATAATCATGAGAGCGCTTGAAGAACCTGTAAGACAGATAGCCGAGAATGCGGGATTCGAGGGAAGTGTAGTCGTATCCAAAGTGCTCAGCAGCAAAGCCGGCGTGGGCTTCAACGCAGCCAGCGAACAGTATATGGATATGATCGGAGCAGGCATAGTGGATCCTGCAAAGGTGACCAGATCCGCACTGCAGAATGCAGCTTCCGCATCAGCCATGATGCTCACTACGGAAGCCGGAGTAGTGGAAATCAAAGAAGATGAACCTGCAATGCCCATGGGCGGCGCAGGCGGAATGGGCGGTGGAATGGGCGGCATGATGTAAAGCCCGCACATTCGACCTCGACGACTCAGGACATAGAGGGCCGGAACAGGTGTGATGCCTGTTCCGGCTGTTTTACTCTTTGCTGAGGGCGTGAAAAAAATCATATATATATACGCGTATCGGGGAAGAGAGGTGTACGAAGTGAAATCATATAAAGAGGAACTGCATTTCAACATACCTGCAAGAAGAGGGCTGGTGAACATCACGGGAGACGTGCAAAGAGCCATCGACAAGAGCGGGGTCAAAGAAGGCATCGTGCTGGTGAACCCCATGCATATCACGGCATCCGTATTCATCAACGACGATGAAAGCGGACTCCATCAGGACTTTGAAGACTGGCTGGAGTGGCTGGCCCCGGAGAAGCCCTATGACAGATACAGGCATAACGGGTTCGAGGACAACGGAGATGCCCACATCAAACGCACGGTCATGGGCAGAGAGTCTGTAGTGGCAGTCACTGACGGGAAGCTGGATTTCGGGACCTGGGAACAGATATTCTATTACGAGTTCGACGGAAAGAGAGACAAGAGAGTGCTGATAAAGATAATAGGGGAATGATGATCTGTCACTGTGTGAGACGATGCGGGGCTTCTGTTTGAATTTACAGGGGCCTTTTGCTATAATTAAGCGACATACATAGAAAATTCAGGAGGAGCAAAATGGCAGACAGAAAATATAAAATAAACACCAATTGCGTACACGGAGGATATAAGGCGGGTCCGGCGGAACCTCAGACCCCACCCATCGCACAGAGCACCACATTCAGGTATTATGACAATCAGGATGTTGCTGACTGGTTCAACCTGGACACGTTCAATTGTGCATATACCAGACTGGGAAATCCTACGGTAGGTTATCTGGAAGAGAAAATGGCCCTGCTGGAAGGCGGCTCTGCAGCTGTTGCAGCATCGGCGGGCATGAGCGCCATGCTTATCACCATTCTGGCACTCTGTGAAAAAGGCGATAATTTCGTCGCTTCGCAAAGTGTATACGGCGGTACATATAATCTGTTCGATCACACCTTCGAAAAGATGGGCATAGAGTGTCGTTTCATAGATCAGGACGCTCCTGCTGAGGAAATAGAAAAGAGCATAGACGACAGGACAAGGGCGATATTCGCAGAGTCTCTCGGGAATCCTGCCCTTACCATATTGGATTTTGAAAAGTTTTCCAAAATAGCGAAAAAAGCTCAGGTGCCTTTAGTGGTGGACAATACTTTGGCTTCACCGGTCCTTTGCAGACCTATCGAGCACGGAGCGGACATAGTGATCCACTCCACCACGAAATACTGTGACGGCCATGCCAACTGTGTGGGCGGTATGGTAATAGAGAGCGGAGAATTTGACTGGTTCGCAACGGATAAATATCCCGGCATGACCCAGCCAGATGAGAGCTATCACGGTATGATATACGGGGAGAAATACAAGGAACTCAAATGTGCTTTCTCGGTGAAGCTCAGGGCACAGATGCTCAGGGATCTGGGATGCGCCATGTCTCCGATGAATGCATACCTCACATGGCAGGGATTGCAGACGCTTCCGCTGAGGATGGCGCGACACAGCGAAAATGCTCTGAAGATGGCTCAGTTCCTCAGCCGTCATCCCAAGGTAGACTGGGTGCAGTATCCGGGACTCAAGGAAGATAAATATTATGAACTGGGACAGAAATACATGCCTGATGGTCAGAGCGGAGTGCTTTCGTTCGGTGTCAAAGGCGGGAAAGAGGCAGGAGAAAAGCTTCTCTCGGCTCTCGAACTCACATCCATAGCCGTGCATGTGGGAGATGTGAGGACCTGTGTCCTGCATCCTGCAAGTTCTACACACAGGCAGATGACAGAGGAGCAGCAGATAGAGGCGGGGATCAAACCGGAGCTCATCAGACTTTCCGTAGGCATCGAGGACATAGACGATATAATCAGGGACTTCGAGGACGGATTGGCTGCTATATGATCATATGGCGGCAGTGATGAGGATAGCAGGAAAAAAACCGCCATGTGGGCGGATCAGGATTTTAGGAGTATACGATGCCACTTATAATACCGAACGCTTTGCCTGCAGCAGAGGCATTGCAATCAGACAACATATTCACCATGGAAAAGGCCCGTGCCATTTCACAGGACATCAGGCCTCTTAGGATAGCTATAGTGAATATAATGCCGACAAAAGTAGCGACCGAGACACAGCTTGCCCGGGTGCTGGCAAACTCGCCTCTTCAGGTGGAAATGACTCTGGTGAGGATGGAAAGCCATGAGAGCAAGAATGTTTCAAGACAGCATATGGATTGTTTTTATAAAACTGTAGACGAGATAATGGGCCACCGATATGACGGCATGATATTGACAGGAGCTCCGGTGGAGCTGCTGGATTTTGAAGAGGTGGACTACTGGAAGGAGTTGACCGAACTTCTTGACTGGGCCGAGGACAATGTCTACAGCAGCATGTTCATATGCTGGGGAGCACAGGCGGCGCTCTATCATTACTACGGGATCCCGAAACATGTTTTGCCCGAAAAGGTTTTCGGTGTATTCGAGGAAAAGGTGGCCAGACCCCGTAACCCGCTGATGAGAGGCTTCGATGAGATCTTTTATGCGCCTCATTCCAGACATACGGAAGTGAGGAAAAAAGACATAAAGAAGCACAAGGAACTGAGGATACTCGCCGAGTGTGAAGAGGCGGGACCCCACATACTTTCCACGGAAAACGGAAGGCAGATATACATACTGGGACATCAGGAGTACGACAAGGACACACTTGCCAAGGAGTATTTCAGGGACATAAAAAAGGGAATGGACATACAGGTGCCCCGGAATTACTTCAAAGATGATGATCCTGACGGAGAGATAATGTTCCGATGGCGCGGCCATGCCAGCCTGCTTTTTTCAAACTGGCTGAACTATTATGTTTATCAGGCGACGCCATTCAACATCAATGATATAAAAAGGGACGAAAAGGATGGAAAAAAGCGACAACAAAAATGACAGCATACAGTCCGTAGAGAGGGCGCTGGACATAATCGAGATCCTGTCCGTCGAGCCTCAGGGACTGGGAGTCACAGAGGTTGCGGAAAAGGCCGGCCTGCACAAGAGCACCGCCCACAGGATAATAAAGACTCTTGCCGACAGAGGTTATCTGGAAAGGACGGAGGCGGGCGGATGCAAGATAGGGCTCAAGTGTATAGAAGCCGTGAGCTGCTATATCAACAGTCTTGAATTGCAGACACAGGCGAGGCCCCACCTCGCCACTCTGACGGGGGAACTTGGACTGACGGCACATCTGGGAGTGCTGGACGGCGACCAGGTGGTGTACATAGAAAAAATGGATGTCATATCGTCAGTAAGACTTTATTCACAGATAGGAGCCCATGTCCATGCATATTGTTCTTCTCTCGGGAAAATACTCCTTTCCGCTTATTCCGGAACGGAGTTGAGAGACAGGATGTCCAATTGCAGTTTCATCAAATACACTGAGAATACCATCGCAGGTATGGATGAACTGGAAGCGGAACTGGGGAAAGTGCGCAAGCAGGGCTGGGCCATGGATAACGAAGAATTCGAGATCGGCCACAGATGTATCGCTGCGCCTATATATGATTACAGAGGTGATATAATCGCTGCCATAAGCGCCAGCGGATCGTCCAGGCAGCTCACCGAGGAAAGATTCGATGAGGTCATAGAATACGTAAAGGAAACAGGGATGCAGATATCTCATGAAATGGGATACACGGGAGATTGAGAGAAAACAGGAAGCATAAATAACATGAGAGATATAAAAAGAGGACGGCTTTTTCAGTCGCCCTCTTTTTATCAGGATCACTAGCGCGAACAGATATTACTGTATCTATCAATATATGTTCTTGAGGATCACATTCTTGACTCTGGTCATTTCGTCAAATGTGGACATGACGCCTTCGGTGCCTATACCGCTGTGTTTCCATCCGCCGAAGGGTTCCTCAAAAGCTCTGAAGAAACTTGCTCCGTTTATGACACATGCGCCGGCTTCCATGGCCTTGGATATCCTGAATGCTCTTTTCTGGTCAGCTGTGAATACACAGCTGGAAAGACCGAACTTGGAGCTGTTTGCGATCTCAACGGCTTCTTCGTCAGTGTCGAATCCGATAATGGGTACTACAGGTCCGAAGATCTCATCATCTATTGCCACATCAGCTGTTTTTGGAACATCGACGATGACCGTGGGATCATAGAAAGCGCCGTTTCGCTTTCCGCCGAGTATCACTTTGCCGCCCTGGGCAACAACTTTTTCTACCTGCTTTTCCACCTTTATGGCAGCTTTTTCGCTTATGAGACATGATATTTCGGTGCTTTCCAGGGAAGGATCTCCGTAATTGAGTTTTTTGATCCTTTCCACAGCCTTTTTGGCGAACTCATCTTTGAGAGAATTATGTATTATAAATCTTTTGCTGGCACAGCATACCTGTCCCGTATTGTACATGCGACCCCAGATCATCTCTTCTACTGCCAGGTCCACGTCTCCGTCATCCAGAACGATGAACGCATCGTTGCCGCCCAGTTCCAAAGCGGTATGGGTAAGGTTGGCTGCACAGATCTTGGCTGTTTCTATACCCACCTCGGTGCTTCCGGTCAGTGTTACCAGGTGAACTCTGGGATCGGAAGTGGCAGCAGTCTTGACGCTTCCCGGAGCTGTGAGGCATTGAACCACACCTGCAGGGACACCTGCGTCCGTAAGCATCTCCGTGAGCTTCATGAGGGTCAGAGGATTATCGCTGGAAGGGAGTACGATGGCGGCATTCCCCATCATGAGAGCAGGTGCAACTTTCTGATCGTAAAGGTCGCAGGGGAAGTTGAATGGTATGACACAAGCAACTACGCCTATGGGTTCTCTCGTTACCAGCTGCATATTGTTGTCCTGTCCGGCTTCCGTGCCGGGAGGGATTATCTTTCCGTAATAGTGTTTTGCATGTTCTATGAATCCTGAGAAACCGATGAAGATGTTTCCAATCTCGGCACGGGCTTCGTTTATGGGTTTGCCGTTTTCCGCACTCAGGGTCTGTGCCAGGGATTCTCTGTTCTGTTCAACGATGTCAAGGAACTTATAGAGTATTTCGGCTCTTTTTGAAATGGGAGTCTTCGCCCAGCCTTTTTGGCCTTCCACTGCTGCGGTGATGGCAGTTTCGATATCCTGTTCGTTGGCTTTGGGGACGGAATCTATGACTTTCCCCGTTGCCGGAGCGATTATATCGAAAGTCTGTCCGCTTGCGCTGTCGGCTTTTTTGCCGTTTATTATCATTTGCATTTTGTCACCTCCGTAAAATCAGGCGCTGTAGCCTTTGTTGCGATAATGATGTACGGAGGCCTGTGGAAGCACAGGCTCCGCCGCATCGACTTTGTGTCATGGTCTTATCTGTTATGATCGACGATCGTTCATGGCAGATATTTTATGGCGCTTCTACTTACCGAAAGCCGTGAAGGAAAGCATGAGTCCGCCGCAGGTGTTGAGACCGTCATCTTCATAGCCGTATTCACCGAAAGTGAACTCGACTATGAAAGGCACATCGCCTACTGCGTCCTTGATCTGCTTCACGACTTCATCGATCCTGGAATCGATACCGGCTCTCCTGCCGCCGCAATGTACCAGGTGAAGGGCACCGATGGGTCCGTCGATCTTCTTTTTGAGTTCTTCCAGAGTCTCCCCTACAGAATTTATGAGCTGGTCCACAGAACCTTCCATCTGCATTATTGCCGTACCGACGGCCATGTTGTTGCCTATATTCATAGAGTAGTCATCATTTCCGTTCATAGGGTGCCTTATGGCTACGAGATCTCCCAGTCTGTCCTTGACTCCCAAAGGAGCGGTTATGGTGGTGGCCAGCAGATTGCCGCCCATGAGTTTTTCTATGGGCTGACCGGTCCATTGAGCATATTTCTCTATGGCAGGAGTACCGTCTATTTCGACGAGTGTCCTCGGGCCGTCCAGCTTGGTTATGACACCTACGTTTTTAGTTTCGTTATATGCGCCGGTGAATTTGTTGGCAAAAGGTTTGTCGGTATAGAAGAAAGCTACTGCCACGCCGTCTGCGGTCACCATATCATCGGTATACAGGAGCCACTCGCCTGCTATGGCGTTGTCGGCTGCACTGCCGCCGAAGAAGGGCACCCTGCCTATCACTTCTGTTATACCTTTCAGATAGAATTCCTCTTCACCGGGAGGGGCTACCATGTAGAAATAATCGGGTGAACATCCTTTTCCGGCTCTTTTCAAAGCCTCCTTCGCAACGGCTGCACCTGTAGCCCGGGCATCATCTCCTTTAGGCATACCGGCTACGGCAACTTCCACGTCGGCGTCACATAGGGCCATCACACCTACGAAACCGTTATCCCCGGAAATGAATCCGTCGGGAGTGATGACGCCGGTGAAAGAGGTGTTGCCTATGAGGGCAGTGCCGGGCAATTCTGATTTTATTGCATCCAGTAGCTCCTTTTGGTCATATTGGACTCCACTGTATACGAAAGCCATTTTGGGGCTTTCAAGACCGGCTTTCACTTTTGCGGCTGCTTCTTTTCCGGCATCTTTAGCTGTTTTGGCTACACTTGATCCTGTTACTGCGTTCAACATTCGAAACACCATCCTTTCGTTTTCGATAGTTCCTGTTCTTTCACGGATTTTGATATTTTGTTGCCTTAAGTTTTGTAGTTTTACTGTCGTTTTTCATTCTTTCCGATATGTACACACATTTCATATACAGGGGCTTTGCCTTCCTACAACTTAATGATATTACTCGTGAGATAAAATGCAACAGGGGCCGGGCCGCTATGAGAATGGCCGTACCGCCATGCGGGACAGCATGGAAGACTCCTTGGAATACAGGGAAAAGGGAAGACAGTATAAGGGCAGATATGTCAGACCGTATTATATCGATATCGATGAAAGTGAAGGCTTTATGAGAGTCAGGTGCAGGAAATATGATGCACAGGTATAGCCGGTGTCAAGGGCAGATATGGTGAAAATGAAAGATTGTGAGTGGCCTATGATGTATGGCTCACGGCGTTGATTGGGGAAGAGACGGATGTTAACATGCACACGTGTCAGACGTTTTTTCAATATATCAGCAGAAAAAGACAGGAGATGTTAACTATGAAAAAAATTGCAGCCGTATTGCTTACAGCCGTTATGTGCACAGTGAGCATGATGCCATATGAAGCCTATGGAGCGGATACGACGGCAGTTGGAAGCGATGGAACTACGAATGAAAACCCGGATGCAGTATCTGCCGGAACGGAAGAAGCCGCTGAGGAAGGAACTGCAGACATTTCGAAGATATCGGTAACGGAGACAGACGACACCGGTATAGAAAATACGGAAGATAGAGGAGTATCCACATCGGGAGATAAAGGTACAGATGTAGCAGCTGAAAGTATGATAGAGGAAACAGAGGTCAAAACATATTTGAAATCCACGACCAAGATAAACGTGAAGTGGACCGAAGTGGAAGATGCTACCGGATATACTATTTATAAGAGCAAGGATGAGGACGGCACTTATACCAAGGTCAAGACCGTAGGAGATTCCAAAAATTCCTATTTGTGCACAGGTCTGTCAAAAGGGACCCGATATTATTTCAAAGTGGAATCCAGGAAAAAGATCAGCTCCACGAAACTTTACACAGCCATGTCAGATACGGCAACGAGAAAGACACCGTCCAGACTTACGAGGAACAGCACGGGATACAGCACCACATATGCGGCCAAGGCAGTGAAGAAGGGCGTCTCAAAAGTGGGCAAGCCTTATGTATACGGAGCATCGGGGCCCAATTCATTCGACTGCAGCGGGTTCGTGTACTGGACGCTGAAAAACTGCGGTGTGGATGATGTGTCCATAAGCAGGAAGTCTTCCCAGGGGATATACAACAAATATAAAAAGTATAATGTGGGCAAAACCCTGAGCAAGGCACAGCCCGGAGACATAATACTTTTTTCAAAGAACAAGAAGACAAGCAATATCTATCACGCGAGCATATATTACGGCAACAGCAAGCACGTCCACGCCACCACGGGTAGTTATGACGGCGTGGAGATAGACAGTCTGCCTACGAGCCAGATAGCGGCAATAATAAGGATGCCGGGATTCAAGTAGAGATATACGGGGCAGGTCAGAAGAAAAGAGGATCAGCCAATACATGTCAATTGCGAGAGGGTTCTTCTCAGCGCCATAGGAGGGAATGATGGAAGTGAAAACGATTTGAAAACCGCCCCGCTTTATTGTAAAATGAAGTTTAGTATAGATGCATGAAGAACGGATTTTGTGAGAGAAAGTGAAAGGAAAAGAATTATGGCGCAATACTATGAAGAACCCTCAAGGACCTTTAACGAGTATCTGCTGATCCCGGGATATTCATCCAAGGAGTGCAGAGTGGAAAGTGTAGATCTAACTACACCTGTGACTAAGTTCAAAAAAGGAGAAGAGGCTACTATAAATATGAAGATACCGCTGGTATCGGCAATAATGCAGGCAGTTTCCGACGACACCATGGCGATAGCCCTGGCAAAGGAGGGGGGACTGTCTTTTATTTTTGGTTCACAGACCATAGAGTCGCAGACCAGGATGGTGCGCAAGGTAAAGAGCTACAAGGCTGGCTTCGTGGAAAGCAACACCAACATAAGGCCGGACCAGACACTGGCGGACATACTGGCCCTGAAAGAACGGACCGGACATTCCACTACAGCGGTCACCGAAGACGGGACGGCTGACGGTAAGCTGGTAGGCATAGTCACAAGCAGGGATTACAGAGTGTCCAGAATGGATATAGACACAAAGGTGAGCGAATTCATGACACCTTTGGACAAGCTGGTGTATGCGAAGGAAGGCGTGAGCCTTTCTGAGGCAAACGACATATTGTGGGATCACAAACTCAACGCACTGCCCATAATCGATGATAACGGCAGGCTCACATATTTCGTTTTCAGAAAGGATTACGATTCCCACAAAGCTCATCCCAATGAAATACTAGATGATGAGAAACGATATATGGTAGGAGCAGGAATAAACACCAGGGACTTTGAGGAACGGATACCGGCCCTCGTAGATGCCGGAGTGGATGTCCTGTGTATAGATTCTTCGGAAGGATACAGCGAATGGCAAAAAAGCACGCTGGATTTTGTGAGGAAAAAATACGGAGACGACGTCAAAATAGGCGCAGGAAACGTGGTGGATGCAGACGGCTTCAGGTTCCTTGCCGAGGCAGGTGCGGATTTTATCAAGATAGGCATAGGCGGCGGATCTATATGCATAACCCGTGAACAAAAAGGGATAGGACGGGGACAGGCTAGCGCCGTTATGGATGTGGCAAAAGCCAGGAACGAATATTTCGAAGAGACCGGAATATATATCCCCTTATGTTCCGACGGCGGCATCGTGTACGATTATCACATGGTGCTCGCATTGGCAATGGGGGCGGATTTCCTCATGCTGGGCAGATATTTCGCAAGGTTCGACGAGGCTCCGGGGGCAAGGCTGAACATCAACGGCAACTATGTGAAAGAATACTGGGGAGAGGGCAGTAACAGAGCCAGGAACTGGCAGAGATACGATTTGGGAGGAGACAGCGATCTGAAATTCGAGGAGGGCGTGGATTCCTATGTACCTTATGCGGGCAACCTTTCCGACAATGTGAGGCAGTCTCTGCAAAAGGTCAAGTCTACCATGTGTAACTGCGGCGTCCTCAGCGTTCCCGAACTTCAGGAAAAGGCGAAGCTCACTTTGGTTTCCGCCACATCCATCGTAGAAGGCGGAGCACATGATGTCATAAAGAAAGATACCGGCCAAAATATGAACAGATAGTGCGGGACCCGGGGCACAGGGTAACCGATGACGGACAGGCGGACCGTGGAAAGGAAACGATATGGAGAAGATCCTTGTTCTGGATTTCGGCGGGCAGTATAATCAGCTGATCGCCAGGAGAGTGAGAGAAAACAATGTCTATGCAGAGGTGAAGCCGTATACCATGTCTGCAGGGGAAATAAGCGACAGAGGATACAAAGGCATAATATTCACCGGCGGACCTAACAGCGTATACGGTGAAAGCGCATTGGATTACGATAAGGAGATATTCGGTCTGGGACTGCCAATACTTGGCATATGTTACGGCGCCCAGCTCATGGCACATGCATTGGGCGGCCGGGTGGAAACGGCTCCCACCAGCGAATATGGCAGGACAGAAGTGGACATAAAGGGAGACAGTAGGATATTGAACGATGTTTCGAGACACACTATCGCCTGGATGAGTCATACAGATTATATAGCCGAGGCGCCGGAAGGGTTCTCTGTCACTGCAAGTACGCCGGTATGTCCCGTAGCGGCAATGGAGGATGTGGAGAGGGGATTTTACGCCACTCAGTTCCATCCGGAAGTGATGCACACACAGGAGGGCATGAAGGTCCTGCGTGCATTCGTGAAGGATGTGTGCAGATGCAAGGGAGACTGGAAGATGGACTCTTTCGTCACATCTTCAGTAAAAGCCATAAAGGAACAGGTAGGAGACGGCAAGGTGTTGTGTGCCCTCTCCGGTGGAGTGGATTCATCGGTGGCAGCGGTGCTTTTGTCCAAAGCGGTAGGAAAGCAGCTGACATGCGTCTTCGTGGACCACGGCCTTTTGAGGAAGAACGAGGGCGAAGAGGTGGCTCAGGTCTTCGGACCTGAGGGGCACTATGATCTCAACTTCATCAAGGTCGATGCACAGCAGAGGTTCTACGATAAACTTGCAGGGGTGACGGAACCGGAGAAAAAGAGAAAGATAATAGGTGAGGAATTCATCCGGGTCTTCGAGGAGGAAGCAAAGAAGATCGGTGCGGTTGATTATCTGGTACAGGGGACCATATATCCCGATGTGATCGAAAGCGGACTGGGAGATTCGGCAGTGATAAAATCTCATCACAATGTGGGAGGACTTCCCGACCACGTGGATTTCCGCGAGATAATAGAGCCCTTGCGGATGCTGTTCAAAGATGAGGTGCGAAAAGCCGGTCTGGAACTGGGGATACCCGAAAAACTGGTGTTCAGACAGCCCTTCCCGGGGCCGGGTCTGGGCATAAGGATAATAGGTGAGGTCACCGAAGAAAAGGTTAAAATCGTGCAGGAGGCGGATGCCATATACAGGGAAGAGCTGGAGACATATGACGACGGCAGGCTTGCGAAGACCATAGGTCAGTATTTTGCCGGCCTAACCAACATGCGCTCTGTGGGAGTCATGGGAGATTTCAGGACATATGATTACGCTATAGCTCTCCGTGCCGTGGAGACGTCGGACTTCATGACTGCCCAGTCGGCCAAACTGCCCTGGGATCTGCTGGAGAAGGTCACCAACAGGATCGTCAACGAGGTGGACCACGTGAACAGGGTGCTGTATGACTGTACGGGGAAGCCCCCGGGGACGATAGAGTTCGAGTAGCCATTGTTTTTTGGATTTCTTGAAGAGAGCTTTGATTGAAATAAAGGAAAAGCCACAACGTGTCGGAGAAATGTCGGAGAAACAAGGGAATATATCCTGAAACTCCTGCAACAAGATTCGGAACTCAGTGCAGCGAAAATTGCGGAGAAAATCGGATTATCAAGCAGACAGATCGAACGTATGATAAAGAGATTGAAGGAAGAGGGCAAGATCGTTCGACATGGTTCTGATAGAGGAGGTTATTGGGAAGTAATCGATAAACGGTGACCGTATATGATGGCGCGAGGCAGTAGTCCGGGACTATGGAGTTCGGATGAAGGCCTCATTTCATTATGTTTCACAGGCTCACAGATCCTGACTTTCGGACTCGCTTTTTTTGGCTATTTCATTCAGTTCCTTTATGACTAAGCGTTCAACATAGCGAGGCGGTATCCGCCTGTCATTTTCCCAGTCTTGGATCGTACGTACCGGGATCTCCATCAAATCTGCCATTTGATTTTGGGATAACCCGGCAGCCAGTCGGGCTTTTTTGATAGCATTCATCTTACTGTATCCTTTCTGTTCCTCACTTATATATTATAATGCGATGTGTGGCAAATCAATGATTTTTGAGAACTCCACTTGCATATGGACCTAACGCCTTTGAGTTTAGTCGTATTCTGCAAGGGATGCATGGATTGAAAGGAAGTACTGCAAGTTGAGGTTATCAGCATTCTATTTGCAATGAACCTGGACGCATGGACACACGTGTAATAGAAATTTCCAAGTATTAGGGCGTTTGGAAAAAGGATGTAAATATGCTTTGAAGTTTCTATAGCATGGCTCAAAACTTAGTAAAACAAAGGGCATATAGAAGAGAGTGGATCATTCAACAGGTAAGCTGAACGCGTAATAAAGAAGTTTTCGCAAAAAGGAAATGTGGCGTGATATATGCTATATTAACTGACGAGGAGATGTATCTATAAAACCGAGGAGGGTTAATATGCCTATACTATTACCTAAAGATGCTAATATAAAGCTTCCAAAGATGCATAAAGTACAGCAAATTTTTGAAGAAACAACGATACACGATATAAGGGCACATATCAGACATTCGATGGAACGCAGAGAGATAGATGAGCTATTGACGCCGGGAAAGAGAGTTGCCATTGCTGTGGGAAGCCGTAAGATAGACAATATTTTTTTGGTGGTGAGTCAAGTTATTGATTTGCTAAAGGAAAAAGGTTGCGAACCCTTTATTGTGCCTGCGATGGGAAGTCATGGTAAGGGCACTTCGGAAGGCAATAGAGAAGTCCTCGCATCGTTTGGGATAACAGAGGAAGCATTGGGAGTAAAAATAAAAAGCGATATGGATGTGGTATTGGTGTGTAAAACAGAAAATGGTATCCCTGTATATATGGATAAGGATGCATATGAAGCTGATATGACGATACTCATAAATAGGGTAAAACCTCATACTGATTTTAATGCGCCTATTGAAAGCGGACTTTGCAAAATGGCTGTTATAGGCTTAGGCAAACACATTGGATGTTCTGTTGTGCATGAAAAAGGGTTCGAAAACTTTCATAGGATAATACCTGAGATGGCGGAAATACTATTCAGAAAGACCAACATAGCGATGGGAATAGCCATAGTGGAGAATGCATATAAAAAAATACAAATCATGGAAACTTTAAGAACAGAGGAAATTCTGCGTAGAGAGCCTGAATTGTTGGAAATAGCAAAAAGGTCCGTAGCTCGTATAAAAGTTCCTAAAATGGATATTCTAATAGTGGAAGAGTTGGGCAAAGATATATCCGGCGGAGGTATGGATACCAACGTGGTAGGAAGATACGGTCCTAAAGCCAATGCGGATACCGTCCCCGATATAGGAAAAATAATAGTATTGGGGTTATCGGATAAGACTTATGGCAATGTTAGCGGCATAGGTTGTGCAGATATAACAACTAAGAAAGTTCTTGAAAATATAGATTTTGAAGCCACATATGCCAACACACTTGCAGTAGGTGACGGCTACAGTACGGCATATATACCGTTAGTGATGGACAACGAGGAAGAAGCTATAAAAGTTGCTATAAAAATGTTAAAAATCACAGATTCTGCAAAGTGCAAAATAGTTAAAATAAAAAACACTGCAAATCTTGAAGAAATACAAGTTAGTGATGAGCTAATGGAATATGTTTCTTTAAGGCCAAAAGATTTCAGAATTATATAGGAGATGGATAATATATAAAAGTTTTTAATGTTAACAAGATCTATAAATAAAATGGCTTAACTTTTGCTTAGGAGAAGTAGGTGTAGGAATTAACAAGATGTTAACATTTTAAATTAGGAGGAAAGCATGAAACGAATATTTACAAACGGAACTATTTTGACAATGGAAGATGATCGTCAGGTGGAAGCTGTGTATGTAGACGGGAACAGGATTATTTCTAAGGGAACTTATGATCAATGTAAGGAGAAAGCAGGCGGTGACTGTGAAATTGTAGATCTAAAGGGTCAATGTATGCTTCCGGGGTTTATAGATACTCATGCTCATCCGATGATGCTGGGGATGTGCAAGATATGGGCGGATTTAAGTTATCCCAATGTCAAGAGCATGGATCAACTGATCGAGGCGTTGAAGGAAAATGCAAAGACACTTCCTCCTGACGAAGCTATATGTGGATCTAATTTTGATCAGCGGCAGTTAGTTGAAAAACGGCATCCCACATCAGAAGATTTGGACAGAGTATCAAAGGATCGATATGTGCAGATAATGCATGCTAGTGGGCACTGCAATGTGGTGAATTCGAAACTTTTGAAAGATATTGGCGTGGATGAGAATACACCTGATCCTCCCGGCGGTGCTTTGGGGCGCTATCCTGACGGCAGACCCAATGGACAACTTTTTGATAGTGCTAACGATTTTCTTTCTGGTATGGATGGTGTAAAGCCGCAAAACCACGGACCTAATATTCATATGCCTGGTAGCAGAAAAGCACTGATGAGGAGATTTGAAGTTGGCCAGGATTATTTTGTGAGAGCCGGTATCACAACGGTAAATGAAGTCCAACTTACTAAGCAAGAATTAAACACATATATAGATGCCAGGGAGCAAGACAGGCTGAAAATGCGTCTGGAGATGTCGTTTTTATCCAACTATTTAGACGAGGTTATTGATCTGGGATTTAGAAAGACATTTGGTGACGAATGGCTTTCTATTGGAACCATAAAGTTCTATTCTGACGCATCTTTGCTGTCCGGTACGGCTAACGTGAGCACAGGATATTTGGACAGCGACAGACATGAAGGATACAACTATCATGAGCCCGAAGAGCTCATTGAGATTTTGGTAAAGGCTCACAGAAACAGACTTCATACTATAACTCATGCAACGGGAGATGCTGCAATTGATCCTATTATCAAAGCCATAGAAATTGCTCAAGAGCAGGACCCTTGGCCGGAGGCAATACATAGAGTAGATCATGCAGGGCTTACCACTGAAGAACAAGCCGTGAAGATGGGTAAGCTAGGTATGGTTGCAGTTACGCAGCCGGAATTTCTTTACTTATATGGAGATGGAGTGGTAAATGCTATAGGCAAGGAAAAGGGAGAAGAATTTATGCCTATGGCGAGGTTTAAAAAGCATTGTGAATACACTATATCGTCAGATGCTCCTGTGACTACGCCTAATCCCATGAATGCTATTTATGCTGCCGTAAAGAGAAAAACAATTAACGGTACCACATTGTGTCCCGAACAAAGGATCACGGTGGAAGATGCTTTAAAAGCATATACTATAACTCCCGCAAGAGTGTTGAGAAGAAGTAATATCGCGGGTTCAATAGCTGAAGGAAAGCTGGCAGACTTTGCCATATTGAGTTCGTCTCCTCTCGATATAAATCTAGAGGAAGCTGAGAAAATTCAAGAAATAACGATAAACGAAACATGGCTTGACGGCAGAAAGATATATAGTAGATAACAAGATAACGAGGGACGGGATGCAAATCTATGGCTAGTCAAATTTGGGTAGCATTCAAAATTGACTAGCCATTTTTGGGTAAAGACACATCATGAGCATGAATATAGGCATCGTCGCACTGATAATTTATTCAAAAATAGACAAATCTATCAGGCACAAAAAAGAATATCGGGTGGCATAAGTTTTGCGTTTGTTTAGCGCAGTATTCAGCTTTTATCAGATGTTATTTTTATTCATTATGACTAGAATCGAGGTGATGATATGAGTATTGTCGATATTGTTATCATAATAGTTTATATGTTAGGAATGCTTGGAATAGGTGTATATGCACGATTCAAAATAAAGTCAGTCGATGATTTTCTGGTCGCAGGACATAGGTTTAATATGTTTTCTTTAGTCGGCACACTTATGGCAGCACTTTTGGGTGCCGGTATGACTTTGGGAATGGTTGGTGGCGTATACAGTTACGGCGGAGGCATCCTGTGGAATTATATTGGTTTCGCCATAGGCCTTGCTGCGATGGCTATTTTCTTCGTTAAGCCTATGAGAAGAACAGGGAAGAGAACATTGGCTGAAGTTGTGGGTCACGGGTTCGGCAGACTTCCCAGATTTTGTGCGGCGGTCGTAGTGGTTGTTTACACAACATGTCTTACAGCTTTGACCATACAGGGGATGGGCAGGATAATCAGCTATGTTGCTTGGATATGCGGATGGGATGTCAGCATTGATGCAATGGTTGTGGTATGTGCCGTAATAGTAATCGGGTATACTGCTTTAGGAGGTCTTTATTCAGTAGTTTGGACTGATGTAGTTCAGTTCGTAATCATGATTGGCGTCGTTATAGTGGCAGGGCCGATTATTGCCATAACTACTACCGGTGGAATAGATGTTATGGCGGATGCGGTAGTAAATACTACCGGCGGAGCAGAACTCTTCAGTTTAGTAGAAGGCGTTCCCATCTCATACATTTGTTATGCGGCAATTCTTTTGATCGTGGCAACTCCTGGAGACCCGACAGTACCTCAAAGAGCTCTGGCCGGATCTACGACGAAAATAACACAAAAATCATTTGCGTATTCAGCAGTGTTATGCCTTATTTTCGGTGTGGGCTTGCTTTTTATAGGAGGCGCTGCCGTCGTATTGATTCCCGATATAGTTGAGCTATACGGAACAACGGAAGCGGCATTTCCGATGATGATTATTAGTTATTTTCCGCCTGTTATAAAAGGATTAGGAATCTCGGCCCTTTTAGCAGCAGTTATGTCAACGATAAGTGCTATGACATTAGTTGGAACGACTCATTTGGTTTATGATGCTCCCAGGGCTATAAAACCTGACATAAAGGACGAAACATTGAAGAAAGTTCTTCCTATTGCCATTGCTGTATATGGTATTGTAGTGACATACATTGCTTTAGGTGTAGAATCCATAGCAACCTTTATGTATATGGCGTTCTCCATCGCCGGAGCTGCTTTCCTATTCCCTATGATTATGGCATTATATTGGAAAAAGGCATCAAAATGGGGTGTTACCATGTCTATATTAGGCGGATTTATTACCGTGTTTATTATGCACCTAACAGGGAATATGGGATTTGGAGACGACCCATTCTACACGGGATTTTTGGTTTCTGTAGTATGTGGTCTGGTTTTCTCTTTTGCTATTCCCGGCAGAGAAGAAAATGTGGAATATGTGCAGGAAGTTGTGAAGGATGGCCAGGTTATAAAAGAAACAATTTCCAAATAGTTGATATAGCAGACTGGATGGATAAAACATAAAAAGTATTATACGAGGAGATCTATTATGGAAAATAAACAATTTATAATCAATTGGATTGAAGAGCGAAAAAAACAGTTTTCGGATTGGCATAGTGTGATTTGGAACTACGGCGAGACGGCATGGCGGGAATACAGATCAGCGAAATGGTATGTAGATAAATTAAGGGAAGAGGGATTTGAAGTTGAAGAAGGTAGTGGGGGTATGCCTACTGCATTTTGTGCAACATGGTCTAATGGAGATGGACCTACTATTGGTGGTTATGCTGAATACGATGGAATACCCGGAAACTGTCAAGCAGCGGATACGATACAGCGACCCCGCGATGGATTAAGCCCATATGCCGGAGGCCATACGGACCCTCATTCGGTGCTGGGTATGGGAAGTTTTGGAGGATTCTTAGCTGCTAAAGCAGCCATGGAAAAATATGATATCAAAGGTACATTGAAGTTTTTTGGAGAACCTGCAGAAAAACTCAGGGCATCAAAACCCATACATGCAGCTGCCGGATATTATGACGATTTAGATGCAGCCATAAGCTTCCATCCTTTCTATATGTTGCCTTTATCAAACACCACCAGATGGGATACTCATTGTGGGGTAGGATATGGTGTAATGTACACATTTACATGTGATGAGCCTGAAACATGGTTATCTTCACCGGATGATTCTCCTATACCTGCTTCTCATTCTGCCACAAGGTGTCCGGGGGCAACAGATGCAGTTATCAATATGTATACAATGTCAAAAGCTTTTAAAGAGCACATGATATCTAATAACGTGGGATGGTCTATGAATGAGACTATCCTCAATGTCGGACAGGCTACTGCTGACAACATTCCGGCCCAAATAGGGCAGATATATTTCTTTATCAGAGTTCCGGAAATTGAAATGGCAGAAACGGTGGTAAAGATATTAGATCAAAATGCTGCTGCATCAGCAATGGCCACTCACTGCAATTGGAAAAAAGACTGGATTGCCAAGTCAAGGCCGGGATTACCTAATCATGTTATGGCAGACGTGACGTATAAGAACTTGGAAATAGCAGGCCCCCCGATATACAGTGAAGAAGCAAGAGAGAAGGCGAGAGAAATACAGAAAAATCTTGGCATTGAACCTATGGATGATCCGTTTATAGACGAGATACAACAGCTGATCACACCGCAGGATTGTGAAAAAGAGTTGAGAAAGCAACTTCCAGAATGGCAGAAATGTTTTACATCCGATGATTATACAGAATTTTGCTGGCATGCACCTACAGTAAGACTGTATATAGGCAGACCGGCACTGAGGCCACCGGCACCGGGTAAAGCGTACCCTGCATGGGTGATGAATGCGATGGGCGGTATCCCCGAATGCATTGATCCTACGTTGCTTACAGCGTCAAAGACTATCGGAATGACTATTATAGATTTGATGACGAAACCAGATGTTTTGGAAGCAGCCACTGAGGAATTCAAGGAAAGAACTGGTGGTGGCATAGGAGGAGATAAGTGGATTCCTTGTCTTTGTGATTATGAGCCGCCCATCGACTTCAGATGGCCTGAGTACATAACTACCGTAAGGGGCGAGAATCAGTGGGTCATTCCCTAAAAAAACAGTTGACTATTGCTTACATTGTGGTTTAATTAGAACCAAGGAGAGTAGCTGTGGATCAACTATTAAATGACTATTACAGAGCATTTGATTGCACTGGCATACTGATCACTGACGGTGAAGGAATAGTTATACAGGTTGAAGAACGTTTCAATGATACATACGGCTTACCCCCCGAGACATTGGTGGGTAAGTCTGTTTTTGATTTGGAAAAAGAGAAAGTCTTCAATCCGTCTATAGCTGCCATAGTGATAAGGACAAAGGAAGACGCCACAGTAGTGCAAGAGTTACAGAATGGCCAAAAGGTCATAGTGACGGCTTTCCCTATATTAGATGATGCAGGGGATATAAAGAAGGTAGTCACCTTTACTAGGGGCATAGACGAATATATAGCATACATCAACAGATACGAAGAGCTGAATAGAAAGATAGACTTGTGCAATCGGAATTTAAATGATGTGGGTTTTATATTTGAAGATGATACCCAGGATATAATAACCACTAATAAAGAGTTTCAGCAGGCTATAGAAAATATAAAGAAAGCGGCTCAATATGATGTGAGTATTGTAATAGAAGGGGAGACTGGTGTAGGTAAAAGTCTGCTGGCAAGGAAATGTCACAGTATGTCCAAGTTTTCGGGTGGGAAATTTGTAGAGATAAACTGTAGTGCATTGCCGGAAAGTCTTATAGAATCTGAATTGTTTGGATACGAAAAGGGAGCGTTTACGGGTGCGGACAAAGACGGTAAACCGGGCCTTATAGAGGTGGCGGCCAATGGGACCCTGTTTTTAGATGAGGTGTCAGATTTACCTCTCGCTTCTCAAGGCAAGTTGTTACAAGTATTGCAACAAAAGATTATAAGAAGGGTAGGTGGCACAAAGGATATAGAGGTGACATGTAGATTTATTGCTGCGACCAACAAAGATCTGGAGAAAGAGGTGGAGAAGAAGAACTTCAGAGAGGATCTGTGGTATCGAATAAACACTGTTTCTTGTGAGATACCACCCCTCAGACAACGAAGGGATGATATCATACCATTGTCAAAGGAGTTATTGAGTAAGGCTAACAAGAAGCATGGAACCAACAAGATGTTCAGCAACTCTGCGTTACGTTGTCTTACAAATTATTCTTGGCCAGGTAATGTGCGTGAATTGGAAAATATGGTCAGCAGGTTAGTAATAATTTCACCAAACAACCTCATCACTCAAGAAGATTTGCCCAATTATATTAGTGAAGCATCTGTAGAATGTGGCAGTCCGAAAAAAGAAGACGTGGATATATTGAATATAACGGATCTGAAGGTAGCATTGGAAGGGTATGAGGCAGAGATTATAAAAGCTTTTTATGAAAAAAAAGGCTCTTCTGTGAATCTGGCGAAAGCTTTGAATATAAGCCAGTCCAGTGCGGCACGAAAGATAAGAAAGTATGTGACAAGGGATCAGCAAGATGACGAATGCTGATATATATCATCCCAGGTCATTGTATTCTGAGAGATTTGAGTCTGAGCTTTGCTCAGACTCACTGGTTTTCCCTTAACTTCAACAGTATGCTTTTAGAATATACCGCTTCTTATGATTGATACCGCCAATAAGACGGGCGACGATGGAACTGTCGTTGCGACAAGATAGTTTTATGGGATTCGATTTGGTGGTATTTAGGATATTGATGAATTGTTAAAAATACCCATATTATAATCAATTCCGGCAAAGGAAAGTAGAAAACAGAGTTGTATAACAAAATTTTTGCCTGAAAAAGAAACCATTATTTTTGATATATACTCTCTTTGCCGGACAAAATGGCAGGGGTGTTTTTTATTTTGTTGCATATGCCGGCTATAAGAAATGTGTTTTGTGATGAAGTTGCATATGGAATTGTTGAAAGATCAAAAGTGTATTGAGAGCAACTATGATGTTTTGTTAAAATCTTTAGCAATTTAAAACATATTAAAAATGCCAAGCAAATGTACGCGACATGTCAAAACATGGTAAACTATACATGATCACAAGCGGTGGGAGCGGTCGGACAGTGGCTGCATATGTGTGAGAGAGGAAAGGTCTATCATGAAGGCTTTCAGAGAAATAGTGGGCAGCTTTTTTAAGCCATGGATGATAAAAGCGTTTACGGCTTTGGTGCTGTGCTATTCCATATATGTCGTATGCCAAGTGGGGCCGTTGTCCCAATGTATCGTTTGGGGCGCCATAGGGCTGGCGGCTGTTCTCAGCTTTTGAAATCCGGGAGCCGCAGGCCTTGTTTTTATAGCTGCTTTCACCATTTCCATTGCCCATTTCAACAGCGCATTGGCCCTTATAATACTTTTGGTAATATTGATATATTGTAATTCGGGCTATGGGGCCGTAAGCATCATGGCCATGACCCCGGCATTCTTCATCGGAGGAATCACGGACGGCATGTACTGGGGATTGCTTATAATCGCCATGTATTTTTCCTATTTGAGCAAAGAAAAATGGATAAGCTTTATTTATCCCGTTTTCCTAACATTGCTGATGGCGTTGCTGGGGCGGTTTGCCATGGCCGGGATGGTAACGGACGGAAAATTCCCATTGCAGAAAAACGAAGTTTCGGACATCACGGAGTTCGCTGCAGGAATTGATCTGGTAAAAGACGCAGACGTTTTTCTCGCACATTTCAATGACATATTCAAGATCGGAGTGGTGATATTATTAGGCGCGGTGGTCATATGGCTTATTTTCGGCAACCGATGGCTGAGGAACAAGATCAAAAATCAAGACCTTTGCGAGGCGCTGATGTTC
This sequence comes from uncultured Bacillota bacterium, assembly GCA_949284065.1. Taxonomy (GTDB): domain Bacteria; phylum Bacillota; class Clostridia; order Peptostreptococcales; family Anaerovoracaceae; genus CASDUO01. Next base: position 2,156 of record CASDUO010000006.1, on the reverse strand, counting down.
GCAATATCGGCCATAGTCCTCATAGGAGTGAATTTCGCCGTCTCAGCGGGCATGGGTTACGCATGTGCGGATCATCAAGGGGTGATAATCCTTTCCGCATTTTTAGCATATATCATCACAAGACCTTTTTCGGTAGACGAAGTGGCAGCCAGTCTGGTGACGAAAAGGACAGCAAAGCACAGGAAAGACGGGGCAATAGACTTTACAGCCATGATCCCAAAAGGAATAAAAGGGGAAGACAGGTTCACGGTTTCTGTAATAGAAAAAGTGAAGACGCTGAAGGAAAACGGTTTTTCGGGGATAGTTATTGAAAGTCAAAAACAAGACCGGGCCGAAGAGCTGGCAGAATTCATAGCGAAAGAACTGGGATACAGGATCATAAGGATCCGCAGTGACGTTTTTGAGAAACTGTATAAAGATGACAGAGAGAGGAGCTTTGAGAAGATTTTTGAAGATGCCAAAGTTCAGGCTCCTGCGATAATATGTTTTTACGACAGTGAAGAATTTTTCGGGATGAAATCGGGGGAATACGGGAATCGTGACCGTAAGATATTCCTCGGCGATCCGGATCTTTTTACCCGGGAGGAAAAGGTCAAAGTCGTATGCATAACCAAAGACAGGGCACTTTTAGACGATGTTTTGATAAGGGAAAACATATTGGATAAAAGTTTTTCTCTGGATGAAGATAAGCTGATCGGGCCCGAGGATGGGGACGAGAAAAAAGAAGAGGAAAGAAAAAGAAGATATTCCGGGCCCATTGCACTTGCGATCTGTATCATCGGATTTGCAGCTTTGGGGTACTGGCTGTATGGATATTTTATCGGAGCTCAGGATCGGTACGACATACAAGATGTCAAAGGGGTTGAAACGGCACCATTGGCTACTGAGGGAGATTGGTCCCGGGAGGAGGTATATTATTTTATGTCCACACACAGGGCACGCTACTATTATATGGATGAGTCAGAGGGCAGTGCCCTGACGCTGTACCAGACAGACAAGGAAACTTTTGCGGACTACTGTCCTATGAGTGTGAAAAAAATGTGTTTGAAAGTGGGAAGGTGTGTTGAGGAATATTTTTGGTACTATTATAAAGATGGGAAGTTCGAGACAGAGGCAAAACCGAAAAAAATATCCATATATAAGTATGTGGGAGAAAGCAACGTAGGTCCCTACGAAGGGTATGACATATATGTGACTGGCAGGGTGAAAATCATCGGCGAAAACGATGAGAAAGAGCAACGATTGGGATTCAAGGCCTATGTGTATTATGATCCCGATTGGAAAGTCGCCGCCCTGAATGCCATAGATCTGTCTAACGGGGTTTCAGAGGAGGGGATGGGATGAAGTTTTGATGACGGGCATGAGGCAGTGAGTATATGCAATTTCCCACTCAAATATGATTGTACGGCTGAAAGAAAGATATAAGACCACTGACTGATGAAAATCCAGGCCTGATCGTATGAAACACCAAAACACGGAACGTAATAGAATGGAAACGCCCAGCAGATTTCGATATCGGTGTAAAAATTAAAGATACCTCTGCTGTATAGCAGAGGTATTTTAAAAGGAGGATGTTATGTTTAGTTTTCCTGTAGTAGGTGGTTTAGTAAGTGAAAGCAATATAGACCCTTTACCATTATCAGGTATAGGATTGTTAGCTGCAATAGGATCAATACTATTAGGATGTTTATTGTATAAACTAACTGTATCTTATAAATCAGGAATTTATGAATTTGAAAGACCTGTGGCTTATAATATTTACGGATGGTTAAATACATTTTTTAATCTACCATATACATGTGGTTGTGCAGTATTAATAGACTTAAAAGATTACAGTTGGTCATTACTCCTTTTAGTAGCCCCTATTTTCTTAACAGTAGAATTTATAACAGGTTTAATATGTTTACAAATCTCTCCTAAAAAATGGGTTATATATTTTATAGACGCTATAAGAGATTTCAATTAATTATTTCCATACCATAGCTTTATAATTCTCTAACATAGTACGTTTAGTAACACTACTTAATGAAGGATATCTGTTACTATAATATAACCCTTTTGCATACCTATCAACAGCAAGCTCTTTAGATAAAGTGCTTTTGTTAAAGTGATGGTCCCTATCGCGGGATCTCCACCTTATCCAGTATACCGGATAT
>CASDUO010000005.1 GCA_949284065.1 uncultured Bacillota bacterium | reverse complement strand
TAGGAGTACAAACCCCTATGGATCATCCGGTGCATCAGAAGCTTTTCAATCTGCTGGACATATGGCAGTAATAAATGCCATATATAACGCTACTGGTGTAAGGATATATGAACTTCCTGCAAGACCGGAAAAAGTCAAAGAAGGTATAGATAGACTGGCAAGGGGTGAAAAAATAGAACCGCCGAAAAAATATTTTCTGGGATCAGATTTTGAAGAAGAGATGGAGAATATAAGATTGAATCCTATGGAATAATTGAACCTGTTTTCAAAAATCAATAATTTGACTCCGAATATAGAATAAACGGCAAGCCGTCACGGTGTAGGCATACCAAGTGGCGGCTTTGTCGTTTGAATCATCAAACAGCAGATGATGGAAAGCTACTGATGCGGTTTATACCAGCACAGGTGAAGAGAGTTTTGAAATATGGCAACGCGAAACAAAAGAGGGCGAAATCATAGTATGTTTTAGGGAAGAGAATAAAACAGAGAAAAGTTTTTATTACTTATGATATAATACATTGTCAGGCAGTGTTTTACAGTTATGGAAGTTACCGTATGGATATAACACGGTTTATATAGTAGTGTCGTATGAAGATGAGGGAGAACATTTTATGAAACACGAATTCATACCGAGGAAGATATGTCCCACTAAAATAGAGTTTGAACTTGATGGCGATATAGTAAAGAACATAAAATTCACCGGAGGGTGCAACGGCAACCTCAAGGCCATAAGCAAGCTCACAGAGGGAATGACAGTGGACAGAGTGGAGGAACTTTTTTCCGGGAATACCTGCGGACCCAAATCCACTTCATGTGTGGATCAGCTGGCAAAGGCAGTTCGTGAAGCTTATGATGAGGAGCAGGCAGGAAAGCAGGAAAAGTGATGGATAGATTTTTTGCAAGACTGTTCATAAAAAATTACGAGGACACAGAGTCGCCGGAGGTCAGAGAGGCATATGGAAAAATGGCCGGGATAGTGGGCATATGTTCCAATGCCCTGTTGTGTGCAGCCAAAATAGGCGCAGGTCTGGTAGCGGGAAGTATAGCCATCATAGCCGACGGTATCAACAATCTGGCCGATGCATCCTCATCTGTGATAACTCTCATGGGGTTCAAGCTGGCGGCGAAGCCTGAAGACAAGGAACATCCTTACGGACATGCGCGGATAGAGTATCTTACGGGCATATTCGTTTCTGTTGCCATAATAATAGTGGGGGTTTCCCTGCTGCGATCCTCCATAGAGAAGATCATAGAACCGGAAATGCCCGATCTTTCGGCTGTCACCATACTGATCTTAGTGCTGGCCATAGCCATAAAACTGTGGCAGACTTTTTTAAATGTGGCGGTAGGCAGGAGGATAGATTCCCTGACCCTGAAAGCCACTGCCGTAGACAGTCGTAACGATGTCATATCCACATGCTGCGTGCTGGCAGGTACGCTGATATGCAAATACGGCGGCATAGTGGTGGACGGCTGGCTGGGACTGCTGGTGGCTGTGTTCATAATATGGTCCGGGATACAGCTGATCCGGGAGACCAGCAGCCCTCTTTTAGGGGAAGGGCCTGATGAGGAGATAGTCAAAGAGATAATCGGCATAACGAAAAAATATGACGGTGTTTTGGGGATACATGATCTGGTGGTCCACAATTACGGACCGGGAAAAGTCTTTGCATCGCTGCATTTGGAAGTGGATGCAAAGGGGGATATAATGGCAACCCATGACATGGTGGATCTTGTGGAAAGAGAGATAAATGAAAAGCTCCGTATAGAAGCAGTGGTGCATATGGATCCCATATACGTCGATGATCCTGTAATAGAGAAGCTCAGGAAAGAGCTGGAGGATATCATCAGTGACATTGACGGCGTAGAGAGTTTCCACGACCTCAGAGCCGTATCGGGGCCTACACACACAAATATAATCTTTGATCTCGTACTCACACCGGGATGCAGGTCAAAGAAAGAAGAAATACGTGAGCTTGTGGACAAAAAAATAAAAGGACTGGATCCGACGTACTTTACGGTCATATCATTTGATACGGCCTACACGGATCTTGATCGAGAGGAAAAAAGATGCAGCACGAAGTGACGAAAAGGCAGAGCCTCCTCAAGGAGGACGGAAGCCTCAGGGAGCCTGGGTACTCAAAGAGGTATCTCCAGTTGTATGACAGGAAACATATACAAGTCCCAGCCATACGAATCAAGGAGTGGGACTATTATTATGTGGGGAATGACAGGTTCGGGATCGCCCTTACCGTAGCGGACAACGGCTACATGGGGCTGGACAGCATTTCCCTTTTGACTTTTGCAGAGGAGGGACCGTGGGAAAAGACCACAAGCTCCATAGACCTCATGCCTATGGGAAAAAAGAACCTGCCGTATACCACCTATGAAGGTGATGCAAAAAGCAAAGGCAAGCGGCATTTCATATCTTTCGAAAACAGGGGAGATACACGCAAACTCAGTTTCTATATGGAAAGGTTCCACAGCAAAAAGGCCATAGAGGGCGATGTGACGCTGTACTGTCCGGATACGGAATCCATGGTCATAGCGACTCCTTTTGAGGACGATGAAAAAGCCTTCTATTACAATCAGAAAATAAACTGTATGCCGGCGGAGGGACTGGTGAAGTATGACGGAAAGGAGTACAGGTTCAATGCGGAGGACTCCTTTGGAGTACTGGATTGGGGCAGGGGCGTATGGACGAAAGTGAACACATGGTTCTGGTCCAGCGCGTCCGGCCGCCTGACAGAGGAAAACGGACTCATCGATGGCGTGCCGCCCAAACCTGTAGGCAGCGGACATGAAAAAGGTGTGGAGTCTGCTTTTGGATGGAATCTCGGATACGGGTTCGGCGACACATCGGCGGCCAGTGAGAACATGATCTTTTTCGAGGGGAAAGCTCACAAGCTTGGGAACGTAAGGTTCCACATACCGGCACGTCAGGGCATGGAAGTGAACGATGATGATATAGGCGGCGAGGATTTTATGGCGCCATGGCGGATGACAGACGATGAGGGGAGATTGGAAGTGGATTTCGTACCTATCATAGACAGAGCTTCGAAAACCGATGTGAAGATCATATCGTCCAATCAGCATCAGGTTTTCGGACGGTGTAGCGGTAAAGCTGTTCTTGATGACGGAAGGACGATCCAAGTAAGAGACTTTATGTGTTTTGCGGAAAAAGTCAAAAATGAGTGGTAGGATGTCCTGACAGAACAATTTCAGGAAAAGTATGATATAATGTCCGTGCGTGTCATATCGTTCCGGGAGCGACACGAAAGATATTAAAAAGGACACAGGGAGGAGTATTTTATGTATGAATCCTTTTCCGCAGCAGCTCAGCCTCTAATGGAAAAGCTTTCAGGACTATTTGAATCTTACCCGATACTTGCCACATATTACACCACAGTGGCAAGATGGATATTCGTGGCACTGGCTCTTTTTATTCTCATAAGATCCATATTATCACTTTTGAGATCGAAGAACCCATCGGAGATATGGGCGTATCTTGCGCTGCCCGATGGCAACAACAGACCTTTGAGGCACTGGGAGAATGTTCTGGGCAGGGCCAAGTCTGCCGATGTGCACATAGATATAATGACTGTTTCGAGGAACCATGGGACCCTTTGCAGAGACGCCTCGGGGAACTGGAGATACAACGATCTGGGATCCACAGGAGGATCCGAGGTGAATGGGAAGCCCGTTACAGGTTCGACAAGGGTAAAACCCGGAGACACTATAACCATGGGCGGTGCTGATTGTGTTCTGGTGCCGGCCAGCGTAAGGGAAAAAGAGGAAAATCTGCGGGTAAGAAAAACTTTTACCACAAGATTCGCGCCCTGGTCCTGCCTCGTAGCCTTGACCATATTCCAGATCATGGCATGCATACAGTTCATAGCAGCGAAAGGTGCGGATTTCCCCGCTCCTGTGCTGTTTGGATTCATGATATTCACCGTCATAATGTGGACCACGTGCATCGTGCTCAGAGCCATGGGCAGCACCGCATTCGAGATGGAGACCATAGTGTTTTTCCTGTGCACACTGAACCTGTGCGTGGTGGCCACGGCAAGTCCGGAGAGGATAATGACCCAGCTTATAGCCATAGTGGCGGGGATAATCCTGTTTTTCGGGCTTTGCTGGTATTTGAGAGATCTGGATAGAGGGTTGAAGATACGCAGGCTGCTGGTGATCCTGGGGGCCCTGCTGCTCCTTGTGAATCTGGCATTCGGACACAATGAGTTCGGCGCCGCAAATTGGATAAGCATACCGGGCCTGGGGACTTTCCAGCCATCGGAACTGGTGAAGATAGCATTTATCTTTATAGGATCCGCCACACTGGATGAGCTTTATCAGAAAAAGAATCTTACGCTGTTCATCGCATTTTCTATTTTCTGTCTGGGATGCCTCGCTGTTATGGGAGACTTCGGGACAGCTGCCATATTCTTTGTGACATTCGTGATAATTTCATTCCTGAGGTCGGGAGAGTTTTCCAAGTTAGTACTGATAGGCGCCGTATCCGTAGTGGGGATATTGTTGATGATAAGATTCCAGCCGTACATAGCGACACGTTTCACCACGTGTTTCCACGCCTGGGACGATCCAGATAATTTAGGCTATCAGCAGACCAGAGCCATGTCGGCAGGTTCATCGGGAGGACTTTTCGGAATGGGAGGAGGCAACGGCTGGTTCCACGAAGTGGGAGCGTCTGACAAAGATCTGGTCTTCAGCATACTGTCTGAGGAATGGGGACTGGTGATCGCAGTCCTTGCAGTGCTGTCCATCGTGACTTTAGGCGTATTCGCCGTGAGATCCATCATGGCCGGCAGATCGTCCTTTTATACCATAGCCGCATGTGCGGCGACTTCTCTGTTCATATTCCAGACGACGCTGAATGTTTTGGGTTCCCTCAACATACTGCCTTTTACCGGAGTCACTTTCCCTTTCGTCTCCAACGGCGGCACCAGCATGATGGCCTCATGGGGGCTGCTGGCATTCCTCAAGGCGGCTGATACGCGCCAGGATGCCAGTATAGCTGTGCGGAAAGAGAACACTTTGGAGGAAGGGGGCATGTCATGAAAAAATTAGAGAGAAGAGCCATACTTTGCCTCTGTCTGGCAGCAGTATTGATAATAGGGCTGGGGCTTTTCGTATACCTCCAGTTCAGGGACGGGGGAGACTGGGCAGCCTATCCGGCCAATAAGCATATATATAAAGACGGACATCTTGCCACAGGCTCTATATACGATGTCAATGGTACGTTGCTTTTGGAAAACACCAAGGACGGACCGAAGTATAACAGTGATTACAGCAAGAGAGTAGCGACCCTCCATGCGGTAGGGGACAATGAGGGGAACATAGCAACAGGCGCCAACACCGCTTTCGGTGATAAGCTGGTGGGATATAATTTCATAAACGGAGTCTATTCCACCAACGAGAAGGGAAGGTCTCTTTATCTGACCATAGACTCGGATATATGCGAGGTGGCTTCGGAGGCCATGGGCGATCATGATGGAACCATAGGCGTTTACAATTATGAGACGGGAGAAATAATATGCATGGTCAGCAAGCCGGATTACGATCCGCAGGATCCGCCTCAGGTAGAGGAGGGAGATGATTCCGGCATATATATGAACAAGCTCATATCGGCCACCATAGTTCCGGGATCCACATTCAAACTGGTCACATCGGCGGCGGCCATAGATACCATAGAAGATATTGACAGCTTTTCATATACCTGTACAGGCGTGAAGCAATATGCTACGGCAGATGTGGACAAAGTGTCGTGTCCATATGCCCACGGTACGGTGGATTTTGAAGGCGCGCTGGCAAAGTCCTGTAACTGTGCATTTGCGGAACTTTCCGAAATGATAGGACAAGCGACCATGGAGGAATACGCAAAAAAATCCGGGCTTACGAGCCAGTATAAGATAAATGGGATAAAGACGGCAAAGGGAAGTGCTGAATTCCCCGAAAGCGGTGTCAATCTGGCGTGGGCTAGCATAGGCCAGTATCATGATTTGGTCAATCCTGCAGCCATGATGATATATGCCGGCGCCATAGCCAACGGCGGGAAAGCGGCACAGCCAAGGCTGATAGACAGTGTGAAATTCAGCAACGGCTGGCCGGCAAGCATTCCCTGGGAACCGAAGACAGACGAGCTTATAGGCAGGAGTACAGCAAACACCTTGAGCAGGCTTATGAAGAACAATGTGGAAGTGAGCTATGGTGGAGAGAGCAATTTCCCCGGGCTGGATCTTTACGCCAAATCCGGAACGGCCCAGCTGGGAGGAGATCAGGAACCCCATTCGTGGTTTACGGGCTTTATAAAAAATGAGGGATCACCCTATGCCTTCGTAGTAGTGGTAGAGCACGGGGGCTGGGGAAGCGAAACGGCCGGCAGCATAGCGAACGAGGTCCTTCAGGCCGTGGTCAACAGGTGAAAAACGGGCAAGCCGGACAAAGGCCCGAGAGAAAAAAGTGTGTTTTATTTTTGATCCTGTAATTCGGTGAGGAATTTCCAGTACCTCATAGGCATGAAGTTTTTCTGACAGCGGGGATTCGTACGCTCTTTTATGGCGATGGACGCAAAGTATCCCTGCCAGAGTTTTTGAAAAAACATATCGTCTTCTCTTGGAGAGGGGATCTGGTCCCTTGTGAGGGGGCCGATGTACCAGGAACCTTTAGATGCGAAAAGAGCCTTTTTTCTCCTTACGTCGTGTATGATGAAGGACTGTTCTCTGAAACGGCTGCAAAAATGAGGAGCCAGGAATTCGATTAGATCGTTTTTGGGTTCGATGTCGCTGTAAAAAATATGGATATCCCCGGCAGCACCGGTCCCGGGATGCTCCCGTGACGGGAGATAAGGGATGGAGCCGGTGTCTTCGGACGGCACTTCGGCCGGGTCCGGGCCGGCGTAGCATATGTCGGACCCGTTATAGGTGAAATTGAGATCCCTGAACCTGATGAGCCCTTTCAATCTGTGGATCTCATTGGCGATATCCGTTTCGGCTGACTGGGCAGCATGGACCGCAGGATCACCGTGGAGCATGCTTACGGCAGGACCGGTCTTGAAACCCAGTTCGAGATAGCGGAGTATGATCATCTCTTTTTCGTCTCTGCATGACATGAGTACACGGTATATCCTTTCAAGATCGGTATAGGATATTTTTTCTTTTACGGCCTTATATACCTTCAGGGCTTTTCGGTCATCGGTCTCCACAGATTCTGCAGCGGTGAGCATGTCCCACTGATAATCGTCGCACACAAAAATACCTTTTGCCTTATCGTTGTAATAATGGTGCCATATGCAGGTCAAAAGTCCGTTGAATGTGCCGTCATAGAGGTAGTTTTTCATAGGTTTGTCCACGATCCCTTTCAAAGTCATTTGAGAACATATCCATCTGCACGCCGTCGTGGCCGTCAAGAAGCCGGCTTCGGATAGAAGAGGGATCCATGGAGGAACCCCCGTAATATTTTCCGTTGCAGGTAAGGAAGTGTATGGCACGTTTTAGTACGACTCCCATTTTTTTGAGATCCTCAAGATCCACAGAATGATATTTTCTCTGGTGAACTATGCGCCTGGCTGAAACGGGGCCCACACCGGGGATACGTAAAAGTCGGGAAAGGTCGGCCTCGTTGACTTCTGCAGGAAACAGATCCATGTGTCTGAGAGCCCATGTCGCTTTGGGATCTATGTCCGGATCCAGGTCGGGATCTTCATCGTCAAAAAACTCATGAGCCCTGAAACCGTAAAACCTCAAAAGCCAGTCGGCCTGATAAAGCCGGTGTTCTCTTTTGAGAGGAGGCAGAGTACCCGGAGGGGGAAGCAGAGGAGAGTCTTCAAGAGCTACATAGGCGCTGAAGTACACTCGTTTCATTTTGAATATCCGGTACATCTGCTCACTGGCATACAGGATGTCCCGGTCGCTTTCTTTGCGGGCACCGATCATCATCTGGGTGGTCTGGCCGGCAGGAGCGAATATCTCCCGTTTGCTCTTGACGGGATGAGAGGAAAAGGCCCTGTTCTCCAGGGAGCCGTAGCCGGCTATATGCCTTCCGGAGGTTATATACGATGACGGACCGTTCAGGTCCTTATCTTTGAACATACTGCCCGGCCCCACAAGGCTCTTCCTTTCAACGAGAGTGTTGGTTATCTGTTGCATGGGACCTAATATGGACCCGGGATCTTTTTGAGGCGCCAAAAAAGAAAGGCTCTCCTTCGAGGGGAACTCGGCATTGACACTGAGCCTGTCGGACATGAGGCCTATGGCATGTATGAGGACGGGATCGGTGCCGGGGATTATTTTGGTATGTATATATCCGGCAAATCCGTATTCCTGTCTGAGTATGCGGAGACATTCCAGCATGTTTTCGGAAGTGTGATCCGGTGAACGCTCCACGGCGGAGCTTATGAAAAGGCCTTCGATATAGTTGCGCTTATAGAATCCTATGGTCAGATCTGCCAGCTCTTTTGGAGAGAAACTGGCTCGCTTTATGGAAGAACTCCTCCTGTTGGTACAGTAAGCACAATCATATATGCATTTGTTGGAGAGCAGGACTTTCAGCAGCGAGATACACCTGCCGTCTGCTGACCAGGAATGACAACATCCCGCCATCATGGCCGAACCTATCCTGCCGCCCCTGTTCCTGTCCGTACCGCTTGTGGAGCAGGCGACGTCGTATTTGGCGCTGTCAGCCAGTATCCGGAGCTTTTCTGATATTTCCACAGTACCACCTCCAAAAGAACATGTGTTCATATAATAGCACAAAAAGAACATATGTTCAATATAAAACAGCCCCGAGGGAAATACCTTGAGGCTGTGGTGAAGACTGTGAAGATGATCTGTCAATCTATCTTTTCAAATACAGATTTAGGCTGTCCGCATACAGGGCATTTCCAGTCATCGGGCAGTTCCTCAAACGGGCCGTCAGATCCGTCATACACGTACTTGCAGACGCCGCACTGCCATTTGCCCTCTGAGGCAGTCGCGGCACCTTCTTCTTCGGCTATATATGTGGGAGCGTTTTTGGGACTCTTGCCCTTTATCACGTTATGATAATACGCATAGGTCATGGGTGTGCCGGAAGTCAAGGTCTCAGCAGCCAGGACCTCGCCAAGGAATACGGTGTGGGAAGATGTCTCCATGGAAGATATGACTTTGCAGACCATGTAGCTGCCTGCTTTGGTGCATACGGGCACACCGAGGATCATATCATAGGGCATGTCCGCATATTTGTCTACGTCCTTTCCCGATTGAAAACCGAAGTGACCGATCACAGAGGGATCGCAGTCCTCGTTCAGTATGGAAACGGAAAACATACCGCTTCCCTTTATGCATTTGTTGGTATAGTTATCGTGGTTTATACTGACTGCCAAAGAAGCCGGCTCCGATGTTATCTGCATCACACTGTTGGCCGTACATCCCGTAGGTCTTTCACCGTCCATGGCGGAGACCACATATACTCCGTAGGACAGATTCCTCGTTACTTTTTTATCCATTCTTGTTTTGGACTTCCTGTTTCAGGAAGCCCTTCCTCCTGTTCTTCGTTCTCGTGAAAAAACATCCATCATTGAAAATGTTCATCTGCATATGGCCGGCTCTGCATTTTGTCTGAGAATACCCGGTCCGATATGTTATAATTATACCATAATGAAAGGCAGGATAGGCATATGGATGAAAGATTGAGAGAAATAATAGAAAGGAATTCACAGATCGTGTTTTTCGGAGGAGCGGGGGTGTCTACGGAAAGCAATATCCCGGACTTCCGATCAGAGCAGGGACTCTACAATGCCCGGCAGGAATACGGGATGTCCCCGGAACAGATGATAAGTCATAGCTTTTTTATCCGGGAAACAGAGACCTTTTTTGATTATTACAAAAACAACATGATATACCCGGAAGCCAAACCCAACGAAGCTCACTATTCTCTGGCAAAACTGGAACAGGAGGGAAAACTGAAGGCAGTGGTGACCCAGAACATAGACGGACTCCACCAGGCAGCAGGAAGCAAAACCGTATATGAACTCCACGGTTCGGTGGCCAGGAACACTTGTATGGAATGCGGGGGAAAATACGGTCTTGATTATATCATGGCTGAAGAGAATTGCGACGGACATGTGCCGAAGTGCAAAAAGTGCGGAGGTATAGTGAAGCCCGATGTGGTGCTCTATGAGGAAGCGTTGGATGAAGAGGTCATAAGCGGCGCAGTCAACGCCATATCGTCTGCCGACATGCTCATCGTAGGAGGTACATCACTGGTGGTCTATCCCGCCGCCGGCTTCATAAACTATTTCCGTGGAAAGGATCTGGTGCTCATAAACAAATCGGCGACGCCTTATGATGATAAAGCCACTTTGGTCATACACGATTCCATAGGCAAGGTCATGAAATATTGAGAGACAAAGAAAGATAGAGGAGAAGGAAAATGGGAACTGTTTTTTGCAGGCAGTATCAATTGATGATGAAAGCCGCAATGGGAGCGATGAGATGGAGGATACCTGATATCACACAGGGTCCCGGCAAGGTGACAGAAGCAGCCGGCATATTGAAAAATGCCGGAAAAAGCAATCCTCTGATAGTGACGGGGAAACACATAAATGCTGACGGGCTTTTGGACGAGATGACGGCGGAAATGGAAAGGCAGGGTCTGGACTATATAAAATTCATGGGGAAGGCCGATCCCGACGACAAGACCGTGTCTGAGGGAGTGACCGCATATCTCAAGAACGGATGCGACAGTCTTTTGGCCTTCGGAGGCGGATCTCACATGGATTGTGCAAAGGCTGTAGGTGCGGTGCTGGCAAGGCCGGGAAAAAGCATATCGGAACTTCAGGGACTTATGAAAGTAAGAAAAGAGATACCTTTCCTGCTGGCAGTGCCCACCACTGCAGGGACCGGATCGGAGACGACCATAGCGGCAGTGATCACCGACAGCGGGACAGGCAAAAAGGCACCTGTAAATGATATGGCGCTGATGCCGGATCATGTGATACTGGATCCCTGTCTGACACTGAGCCTTTCGCCGGAGATCACGGCTCAAACGGGTATGGACGCCTTATGCCACGCCATAGAGGCGTATATAAATCACACGTATAACAGCAAACTGGAGAACAGGCTTTGCAAGGATGCCATAAGCTATATAGACAGCAATCTCCTCAGGGTTTACGAGAACGGCTCTGATGTGGAAGGCAGACAGGCCATGCAAAGGGCGGCCTTCTCTGCGGGAAGGGCGCTGACCAGAGGCTGTGTGGGTTATGCCCATGCCATAGGCCACGGAGTGGGCAGTCTGTATGGGATGGGCCACGGGATGGCCGTGGGGATAATACTCCCCCATGTGCTCGAGGGCTATGGACCTAAGGTTTACGACAGACTGGCAGAACTTGCAGATGTTTGTGGTATCCAGGGAAGATCTAATGCCAAGAAGGCGAAGAACTTCATAGGGAGGATAAGGGAATTGAAGACCCTTACGGGGATACCTGAGAAACTTCCCCACATAAAAGATGAAGATACTCTTACTATAACTGACAGAGCAATGGAAGAGGCTCATCCCCTTTATCCCGTACCGGAAATATGGAACAGGAGAAAATTCAAAGAGATCATCATGGCCATGAGCGAATGAAACAGACGTAAGGAGAAAACGAAGGAATGAATCTACTATTGGTGAACGATGACGGAATAGATGCGGAAGGCATACACAGACTGGCGGAGACTTTAGGCAGGGAAGAAGGTGTGAAGATATATGTATGTGCACCTCATGAACAGCAAAGCGCAACCAGTCAGAGTATAAGCGTAAGGGGCAGATTGAGAGTCCTGCAGGAAGAATTCGAAGAGGCGGAGGAGGCCATTTCGGTAACGGGTACGCCGGCAGATTGTGTAAAGATAGCCATGGCCCACTATGGGGCAAAGGGCATAGATATCGACATGGTTTTTTCCGGAATAAATCACGGAGGGAACCTTGGGACCGATACCCTTTATTCGGGTACTGTAGGAGCTGCCCTGGAAGGATCCCTCTGCGGCATCCCTTCAGTAGCGGTGTCGGTGAATTCCCACGAGCCGCAGTATTTTGAATATACATGTGACCTTATAAAAAAGGTGTTTTATCTGGCGGCGGAAAAGCTCAGAGAATCTATCGTGCTCAATGTCAACGTGCCTCACATGCCTGCGGAAAAAGTCAGGGGTTTGAAAATAACAAAACTGGGAATGAGAGAATACGAGGACTGGTTCGTGCCCATGGAGGACGAAGAGGGAGAAGTCTACAGATATGAGGGACGGCCCATAGAGTATGACTCAGATGATCTGAGTATAGATGTGATAGCGGCCCAGCATGGATACGCCACCATAACTCCCCTTTCCAGATTCTTGACAGACAGGGAAGCTATGGTTGAGATCGCAGCATGGGATATAGAAGATGCGGACAGCATGAAGATAAGGAGAGAAAGAAATGATAAAGAGAATAAGAAAAGAAGAGGCCGTGGCCATCGCAATAGATTTTCAGGAAAAGCTGCTGCCAGCAATGAGTGATGACCGTACGCTGGAAAATAAAGTGTGCCGGTTTTTTGCGGGAGCAAGGATAATGGAACTTCCAGTAGTCGTGACCCAGCAATACACCAAGGGTCTTGGAGATACGACAGCACCGATAAAGGAAGCCCTGGGTGATTTCGATCATGTGGAGAAAAAATCCTTTTCTGCTATAGGAGAGCCGGAGTTCGTAAAACAGGTAGAGGAACTGGGCAAAAAAACCATCCTCATGACCGGTATAGAAGCGCATATATGTGTGGAACAGACGACTCTGGACCTTTTGGAAAGGGGATATGACGTCTTTCTGGTGACAGACTGTATAGGTTCCAGAAAAGAAGAGGATCTGAAGGGAGCTGTGATGAGGATGGTGCAGGCCGGAGCGGTACCGGTGACCTATGAAGCCGTACTTTACGAAATGCTCGGTGAAGCATCAGGGGACAGGTTCAAGGCGATCTCAAAAATCGTCAAGTAGACAAATGGACCGATGACCGCAATCGATTGAAGAAAGGCAAATTACGAAATGTATATGTTCAAAAACAGAATAAGACTGGAAGACAGAGAACTGCTGGACAGGTATATGACCGGATTCGATCATCAGACATCAGGGCTCTCTTTCAGCGGCATGTATATGTGGAGGGATATAAACCAGTTCAGCTGGCAGATGATAGGGGACTACATGTGTTTTGCCGGAGTATCTCATCTGGAACTCGAAGAAGGCATAGAACTGCCTTTTATGTTCCCGCCGATGACCGATACGGGAGGATATGACCCGAAGAAATTGAGAGAGACACTGTACGAGGCCAGGGAGCACTTCGAAAGAAACGGTCATGTATTTTCCATAAGGCTCATGCCCTTCCACATGATAGATATAATAAAAGAGGCAGTCCCGGGCGAGATGAAGTTCATCGAGGACAGGCCCAATTATGATTATGTCTACAGGACACGGGATCTGATAGACCTTGCCGGGAGAGCATATCACGGAAAGAAAAATCACCTCAATTATTTCAAAAAAACTTTTGAATACGAATATGTCCCTCTTACTTCGGCCATGGCAGAGGACGCCATGGAATTCATAAGGGAATTCAACGAAAGAAAGGAAGCCCCGCCTCACGAAATGGAACTGCTCAAAATGGAAGAGGAAGCCATGGTGGACGTGTTCAACAACATCGAGGCTGTGGATTACAAAGCGGGAGCAATATTGATAGGAGGGAAGATAGAGGCGCTGGCAGTAGGGGGGAACCTGAACAAAAAGACAGTGACGGAACATGTGGAGAAGGCCAACGTGAACTATCGGGGGCTGTATCAGGCCATAAACAATGAATTCTGCAAACATATGGCGGCCAATGTGAAATATATAAACCGGGAGGAAGACATGGGCATACCCAATCTGAGGAGGGCAAAACTTTCATACAGGCCTTACAAAATGATCGAAAAATACATAGCGACGTTCAAGTGAAAGGGTCATCGAACGTGTGACCGGGGATATACGAGCGCTGACGGGATATCAGGGTGTAACGGAGCCTGTAAATCGGTGTATGACGAGGAAATGTTCTTGAAAGTGCTTGACTTATACCATAGAATATGAGATAACATAAGAAGACAGAGATAGTTAAAATATTAACAATTAACACATGCTGTTTTCAGCATCACATATCGTATGTCAAAAAACTTGCAGATATGCAGATAAACGTTATTCACCCTGTATCTCATAAGGAGGAGAAGTAATGAAGGAAGTTGTAATAGTAAGTGCAGCAAGAACACCTATCGGAAGTTTTGGCGGGACTCTCAAAAAGACAAGTGCAAGGACGCTTGGCGCCGTAGCAGTGAAAGAGGCCATCAAAAGGGCAGGCATAGCGCCGGATCAGGTGGATGAAGTTATTTTAGGATGCGTATTGCAGGGTAATCTTGGACAGAACATAGCAAGACAGGTGTCCATGGATGCCGGCATCCCTCAGGAAGTTCCTTCCATGACCATCAACAAAGTCTGCGGCTCAGGTCTCAGATCCGTAGAGTTGGCAGCTCAGATAATAAAGGCAGGCGATGCGGATATAATCGTTGCAGGCGGTACAGAAAGTATGTCCATGTCCTCATATGCCATGGAATCGGCAAGATGGGGCGCGAGGATGGGCAACTCTCCCATGACTGACATGATGATCAGGGACGGACTGAGCGACGCTTTCTCCGGAGTGCACATGGGCATCACGGCTGAGAATATCGTGGAGCAATGGGGACTCACAAGAGAAGAACTGGATGAGTTTGCGGCAAATTCTCAGCAGAAGGCAGAAGCAGCCCTGAAAGCTGGAAAGTTCAAAGACGAGATAGTTCCCGTAGAGATCCCGCAGAGAAAGGGAGATCCCATAGTATTCGATACAGATGAATTCCCCAAACCCGGCGTTACGGCAGAAGGGATCGCCAAGCTCAAGCCCGCCTTCAAAAAGGATGGCGCGGTAACAGCGGCCAACGCTTCCGGGATCAATGATGCGGGAGCTGCAGTGGTAGTTATGAGCAAGGAAAAGGCAGATGAGCTGGGGATCAAGCCTATGGCTACCATCGTATCCTACGCGTCGGCAGGTGTAGACCCTAACATCATGGGTATAGGTCCTGTTCCTTCCACAAAGAAGGCCTTGGAAAAAGCAGGTATGACAGTAGATGATCTGGATCTTATCGAAGCGAATGAAGCTTTCGCAGCTCAGTCTGTGGCAGTAGGCAAGGAACTGGGATTCAACAAGGATATACTCAATGTGAACGGCGGAGCCATAGCTTTGGGGCATCCCATAGGAGCATCGGGATGCAGGATCCTTATCAGCCTGCTCTACGAGATGGCACGAAGAGACGCCAAGACAGGTCTTGCAACTCTTTGTATAGGCGGAGGACAGGGTACGGCTCTTATCGTGAAGAGAGACTAAGAGTATACCTGTAAGTGGCGGAATAGGTGTGATTTGGATATATAGCCTATAATGACACTATATTTAGTGGCTTGACAGATTGTACGGGAGAAAGTACAATAAACGTGTAACGGAGCGAGTAGCTTCAACACAAATTCTGTGTATGAGTCGTTTTAGGTTTATATCCTAACCAAAATAAAGCAAAAAACGCGACACAGAAAAATACGGAGCGTGGCTCCGTATTTTTCTTTTATCAGATATAGTATCTCATTCAGGACAACAGTTCATCGTCCCTGAAGGAAGGCCGGCTGTTTTCCTTCAGGTCCTTTTTCTTGTTTTTTCGTCTAAGACGTTTCCTGGAGCGTTTATCGTTGGTTTTATTTTTGACTTTAGGCAGTATCACCGTAAAAGTGGTGCCTTCGCTTTCTGAGCTGGTGACACTTATATTACCTCCCAGCTGTTCCACTATGCTCCTGGCTATGGACAGCCCCAGACCGTATCCGTCTCCGATGGTCCTTGCCTTGTCAGCTCTGTAAAATCTTTCGAATATGTGGGGAAGATCTTCCGGAGATATGGGCCGCCCGGTGTTATGCACGCTTATGCGTACTTTGTCTTTGATACCTGTGAGGGATATCTTGGCTTCCCCGCCTTTTTCAGCGTATTTACATGCGTTGTCCATAAGGATGTGGAGCAGCTGTTTGGTTTTTGACGCGTCTGTCAGAAGGCATACGTTCCCTTGGATGTCAGACGACAGAGTGACGCCGCGCTCATAGGCGACTGGTTCGAATTGCAAAAATGTACTCCATGTAAGGTCGCTGATATTCTCCAGTTTTATTTCCAAAGGGGAAGTTGCCGCATCAGACTTGGCAAGAAAGAGCATATCTTCAACGAGCTTGTGCATATGACGAGCCTCGGCGTCTGTGCTCTCTATCCATTGCTTTTGGTTTTCGATAGGTTCATCGGGATGAGACAAGAGTATATTGTCATTGGCCAGGATCACAGTAAGGGGGGTCTTCAACTCGTGAGAGGCGTCGGCAACGAATTGCCGCTGCTGGGTCCATGCTTTTTTCACAGGACTTATAGCGATGGTGGAAAGCAGCACGCTTATAAAAAACAGTCCCATCATGCTGAGAGCAAATATCAATGCTGCCACGGATATGGTGTTTTTCACGGTCTGATGTAAACGGGAGCCGTCAGCGAATGCTATCTTGATGCTGCCGTCATCATCAGAGCGTAGGTAAAACAAATTCATGGATTTTATATGACCTTCGCTCAGCCCCTCTTCCAGGACCTTGTCTATAGCAGCGATCAAAAGGGTGTCGTCCATGGAAAAGTTTATGGACTGACGCTGCATTATTATGTAATTACCGCCGGTGGTGGCAGTGGAGTTCAAAGTCACGGCCGTAACGGCAACAGATTGACTGTCGCTGTTGAAGCGGTCCTGCATACTGGAGTCATTCGGCATGTCCGGGAGATCCGAATAAGGATAATTGAGCTGTACCAGGCCGCTGTATAAAGATTTATCCACAGCGTCCTTTTGGGTCTGATAAACATTCAAGCATATAAGGGCAAAAACAAATACGAGCACTGCACCTACCAGAACCATGTTTATCAGTATGAATTTTCTCTTTAATTTGGTAAGCATGGGTATCCTTTCCACATGTCACGCCGGGCCATCGATCACCCTTCTTCATAATCCAGTTTATAGCCTACTTTTCTCAACGTGGATATAGTCACATCAGATCCAAGGAAGGCGAACTTCTTTCGCAAAAAGCTTATATAGGCCTCCACGTTGTTATCGGAAGTATCGGCATCGTATCCCCAGACTTTGAGGATGAAATCCTCTTTGGAAACAGCTGAGCCCGGGCTGCTCATCAAAAGTTTGAGTACTTCGCATTCCTTGAAATTGAGCCGGGTATTCTTGCTGCCGCAGGTCAGTGTGCAGGTATCGGGCAAAAGGGTGAGGTCGCCGAATTTCATTTCGTCGAGTATGACTTCTCCTTGTCTGCGCGTAAGGGCGCGTATCCTTGCAAGGAGTTCTTTCGGTGAAAAAGGCTTGACCATGTAATCATCGGCGCCGCAGTCCAGACCTTTCACTTTATCGTTTACTGCATCTTTCGCCGTGAGCATTATTATGGGAGTTTGTATCTTTGCTTTTCTCAATTCAGTGGCTACGGCGTATCCGTTTTTTTTCGGCAGCATCACATCGAGGACGATGACGTCATATATGTCGCTTTCACCGTAGTCGACAGCCTCCTCACCATCGTGGACCACGTCCACCATATATTTTTCTTCTGACAGGATCTGTTCTAAGGCTCTTGCCAGGCGTACCTCATCCTCTACGACCAGGATCCTCATGAGATCCTCCTTTCTGGTTCAGTCTTGCTTGATACCGGTGTATTCCACCGAAAAAGTCTGTTTCCAACATTATATACCTATAATCATAAAATTTACAGAAATAGTAGGAATGCAGGCTGAAATAACACTGAAAAGATGCTTTAAGTTATTTTTAAGGAAGGAGGATTAATATAAGGCCAAGTCAAGAGGGAACTTGACCCGTAGGATAAAAGAGATAGTGAATAGGAATAGGAAAAAAGAACAACATCTGAATAATAAAAAACCTCCAATCCTACTGTGTGGGAGGTGTAATGGCACCTCCCCCTTAAATAAGTTTAGACGGGGCATAGCCCCTCTAAAAATATATCTCATCCTCTCAATTAGCAAAATGCTTACACACAGAGCGGAGCGGGTCGAAAGGCCCGCTTTTGCTTTTACGGATTTTTTATTTTAGCACGATCGGATCATCAGATATTTTCGCCTCTTATCACCTAATATCTGTTATAATAGTCCTGTCGTATAGCCGGTCAGGGTATCTGATGCGGCAGGAAGCAAAGCGTAGCGTGCAGACGATGCGGGATCGCTGTGATCTGTAGGAAAAGGAGAATGCAAGTGGCAGACAATTTCATTCACACCATAATAGATGAAGACAATGTGACGGGGAAATACGGAGGGGAAGTATATACCCGCTTCCCGCCCGAACCTAATGGATATCTACATATAGGACACGCCAAGGCCATATGCCTCAATTTTACCACTGCCGAAAAATACGGCGGGAAATGCAATCTGAGGTATGATGATACCAATCCTGTGAAGGAGGATATGGAGTATGTGGCGTCCATAGAAAACGATATCAAGTGGCTCGGATTCCAATGGGACAAACTGTTGTGGGCATCTGAGTATTTCGAGACCATGTATGATGCGGCAGTGGAATTGATCAAAAAGGGCAAGGCATTCGTCTGTGATCTTTCTCCGGATGAGATAAGAGAGCACAGAGGGACGCTGAAAGAACCGGGCAGGGAGAGCCCCTACAGGAACAGGTCCGTAGACGAAAATCTGAGATTGTTCCGGGAAATGCGAGAGGGAAAATACGGAGACGGAGAGAAAGTACTCAGGGCGAAAATAGACATGGCGTCTCCCAATATAAATATGAGGGACCCGGTGATATACAGGATAGCCCACGTGACTCACCACAACACGGGAGATAAGTGGTGCATATATCCCATGTATGACTTCGCCCATCCTTTAGAGGATGCCATAGAGGGAATAACCCATTCCCTCTGTACTTTGGAGTTCGAGGATCACAGACCTCTTTACGATTGGTGCCTCGAAAACGTGGGATGGTGGGATCCACAGCCCAGACAGATAGAATTTGCAAGACTCAATCTGACCGGCACGGTCATGAGCAAGAGACTGCTCAAGGCTCTGGTGGATGATGGGACGGTAGAAGGATGGGACGATCCGCGTATGCCCACTATAGCGGGACTGCGAAGACGAGGCTATACCCCGGAGTCCATAAGGGACTTTTGCGAAAGGATAGGTGTGGCCAAGGCCAATAGCATGGTCGACTCCGATCTTTTGGATCACTGTGCCCGGGAAGACCTCAAACCCAAGGTGGAAAGCAGGAACGTAGTTGAAGATCCTATAAAGGTGATCATAACCAACTATCCTGAGGGAAAGATCGAGGAGATGGAAATGGAAAACAATCGAGACGACGAAAACCTGGGCAGCAGGAAAGTCCCCTTCGGTCGAGAGTTGTACGTGGACGGTGCAGATTTCATGGAAGAGCCGGTAAAAAAATATTTCAGGCTTTTCCCGGGCAATGAAGTACGTTTCAAAGGAGCTTACTTCATAACATGCAACGAGGTGGTAAAAAATCCCGACGGGTCGATAAAGGAACTGCTTTGCACATACGATCCTGAGACCAGGAGTGGCAGTGGATTCGAAGGTCGTAAGGTGAAGGGCACCATACATTGGGTAGAGGCGAGCACGGCAGTGGAAGTCAAAGTGAGGAATTATACGGCTCTCATGAAAGAGGATGATGAAGGCGAACTTGTATTCGATCCGGACTCTGTCGAAGAAAAAATTTGTTACGGAGAACCGGCCCTGAAGGATTCACGACCCGGTGACAGATATCAGTTCTTCAGGCACGGATACTATATCGCCGACAGCAAGCTGACGACAGATGATGAAAAAGTGTTCAACAGGATCGTAGATCTGAAAAGCAGTTTCAAGGTAAAGAAATAGGTGGAAAAACAGACGGAACCCAAAATTGAAAACAGAGAGAGGAACATACTCCTCACCATCGAGTATGATGGCACAGGGTTTTCAGGCTGGCAGATACAGCCCAACGCTCCTACCATACAGGGAGAAGTCCAGCGAGTCCTGGGGATCATATGCGGATGTCCCGTAACTGTAGACGGAGCAAGCCGCACCGATGCAGGGGTCCACGCTCTGGGACAGAGAGCGACATTCTCCGGTGTTTTTGGTATACCTACCGAGAATATGATGAGGGCTGCGAACAACCTTATGGATGACAGCATCAGGATAAAAGAAGTGCAGGAGGTCCCGAAGGGATTCCATGCAAGGTTCGATGCGAAAGGGAAAAAATATATATACCATATAGTCAATGAATCCCTGAATCCTTTCGGAAGATATCGCAGCTATTATGTAGAGAGACACCTCAATATAGAGGCCATGAAAGAAGGGGCCAAATATGTGGCAGGTACACACGATTTCAAGGCTTTTCAGGCGGCCGGAGGATATGAGAGAGAAACGACGGTCAGGACGGTCAGGACGATAGGTATAGACGCCAGAGGCACCGATATCACCATGGAGATCGTCGGCGACGGTTTCCTCTACAATATGGTGAGGATAATCGCGGGAACACTGGTGGATATAGGTCTCGGAAGGATGCTTCCGGGAGACATGGGCAGTATAATAGCAGGGAAGGAAAGAAGACATGCAGGGCATACGGCTCCGCCTCAGGGGTTGTATCTGGCTGAAGTTTATTATTGAGACAGTGGGTGGATCTTCGTGATGTCGCAGCAGCGCGGACACATCACGGAGCAGGATCCAGATAGAAAGAGGATGGAAATGGCTAACATCAGAAATGAAAGGATAAGTTGGGATGAATACTTTATGAGGATGGCAGAGCTCGCTGCCACAAGGTCCACGTGCCTCAGACGTCAGGTAGGGGCAGTCATAGTCAAGGATAAGAGAGTGGTGGCTACAGGGTATAACGGCGCTCCCCGGGGACTGGCTCATTGTGAGGAAAGGGGAGGCTGTTTGCGGGAGGAACTCGGGATACCTTCCGGAGAAAGACATGAACTTTGCAGAGCCCTCCACGCGGAGCAAAATGCCATCATTCAGGCTGCCACACTTGCCCAGAGCATAGAGGACAGCACTATATACATCACGCATCAACCATGTATAATATGTTCCAAAATGATAATAAACGCAGGTATCAAAAGGATAGTGGTGAGAGAGGGTTACCCTGACGAGCTTTCCGTAGAGATGCTTGAAGAGGCGGGACTGAAGATAGTGAAACTCGGCAAGGGCGAATGAACAGCATAGAGATAGAAGGAAGAGGATTTTATAAATATCTGGGGAAGATAGCATTGCCTATAGCGCTGCAAAGCCTTATAGGCTCTTCTTTGAACCTGGTGGATAATCTTATGGTGGGGAGTCTGGGAGAACTGGAACTTGCCGCAGTAGGAGTGTCCATGCAGCTTTATTTCATGGCGTGGATGTTGATGTACGGGTTTTCAAGCGGATGTTCCACATTCATGTCCCAGTTCTATGGTGCAGACGATATGGGAAACATAAGGAAGACATTGGGATTCAACGCCACGGTTTGTTTTGCTGTGGGGATGCTGTTCTTCATAGTAGCTACGTTTTTCCCGGCACAGGTGCTGAGGATATTCACGGATATCCCCGAAGTGATAGATGCGGGGATACCGTATATCAGAACGGGGGCATGGTGCTTCATCTGTATATCCATAACGGTACCGGTATCATATGCCTTCAGATCCATACAAAGACCTAAGATACCCCTGATGACGGGAGTAACGGCATTCGCCATAAACACCTTCATGAATTATGTCCTCATCTTTGGGAACTTCGGAGCCCCGGAAATGGGAGTACAGGGAGCGGCACTGGCCACAGCTATATCGAGGACCGTAGAGCTGAGTCTGAACCTTATAATGCTCTTCCGTGGCAGCGATCATATAGGAGGGACATTCAACGGATTTTTTGGCTGGGGAACAGATTACATGAAGAAGATCGTCAAGAACTCTATACCGACGACTTTGAATGAGACCCTATGGGGACTTGGGACCAGCATGTACGTTGCTGCAGTGGCAAGGATGGGAGTCACGGAATACGCAGCTATGCAGGCATGTACGTCCATACAGAATCTGTTCACCATGGCAGCCTTCAGCATAGGAGATGCCATACTCATACTTGTGGGTGCAGAACTGGGCAGAGGCAATGCAGAAAGAGCATATCGTATGGCGAAGAGGATGGTGAAGGTGGGAGTGTTCATAGGGATCCTGTTCGGAGCATCGCTGATACTGTGTGCCGACCCGATCATAGGGCTGTTTGAATTCACAGAGGAGGGAGGAGCATATGCTCACCAGATCATAATGGTATACGGTGCGACCATGGTATTTGCCATCTATTCGGGGATCAATATAACAGGAGTGCTCAGGAGCGGGGGAGATACGCGTTTCGCCATGATCACGGAAGTTTCCGCAGTATGGCTCATAGGTGTGCCTATGGCTTTTGCGGGAGCCCTCGTGTTCCAGTGGCCTGTATGGCTGGTGATCCTGGCCATAAAGTCGGAAGAGCTTGTGAAATGCTGTGTGCTGTTCAAAAGATTCATATCGAAGAAATGGGTGCGCACGGTGATACACGATATGGGCTGAAGACCGTACAGGCAGGCGGAAAAGCAGACGGCAAATAAGCGACTTGCTATATAAAAGGGGCAAAAAAGTATTAGTTTGCGGTATGCAGAAAAAAACTTTCCTTAAAATGTCAACATTACTTTACTTGAAAAAATGAATTTTGTATAATATTGTTGTATGGAGTTTGGATTTGACAGATACAGAAAAAAGGTATGCCTTTTGGCTCTTGTTACTGCAGGGGCCATAGAGCTGATATCATTGCCCATATTGGGTATAGATATCGGATTTACAGCAGGCCTGGCGGCGGGAACTGCCACTGCGGTGATGAATTTCAACCTTATGTATTTGGCTACCGAGTATGCCCTGAGGAATTTGCGGGCGGCCATAATACCCATGAGCACCATCGGAAGACTTTGCATATACGGGCTGATTTTTTTTCTGTCAATCAAATCCTCATACGCTGCGGCTATAGGATGCGGTGCAGGATTCATGACTGATAAGATGGCACTTTTCTATCTGCACGTGGTAAAAAAAGTAGATGTAAAATCATCCAGACAGGTGCCGGAGGACGTGAAGGCATACTATAAGGAGCTTGATAAAGAAAGAAAAGAAAGAGAAGAAAAAAGAGTATTCTAAGGAGATGATCAGGCTATGCATGATGTATCTAACGTAGGACCGAGGATAATATTCAGATTTGGAGACAGTGGCGTATACGTTACGGAGAGCGTTGTATTCGGGGCGATAGTCGCGTTGGTGCTGATCGTGCTTGCTCTGTGGCTGACCAGGAACATGAAGGCCATCCCTACAGGCAAGCAGGTTTTCGCCGAATTTATAGTTTCGACCATATATAATCTGGTGGAAGGCACCATGGGAAAAAAAGCGCTGAATTACGCACCGTATATCGGAACGCTTTTTATATTCCTAATATTGGGAAACATGTTGGGACTGTTCGGCTTCAGACCTATCACAGCTGACGTGAACACCACATTCGCTCTGGCGCTGATCACATTTTGTCTCATCCAGAGGCAGGCCATCAAGACCTATGGTGTGAAAGGGAAATTGAAAGAGATGTGTGAACCTTATGCATTCATGTTCCCGCTGAAGATAATAGAGCAGATATCTTTCCCCATATCCCTGGGATTCCGACTTTTCGGGAACATACTGGGAGGCGTCATCGTCATGGCGCTGATATTTACCGGGCTGGGAAGTTTATGCCACAGCCTGAATCTGCCAATACCGCTGCTTGAAGCGGTGATACCGCTTCCCGCAAACGCATTCTTTGATATATTTGAGCCGATACTCCAGGCGTTCATCTTCACCATGCTCACCATGGTATTCATATCCATGGAGATGATGGTGAATGACCACGGAGATGAGGAATAAACACTTTTAAACAGAGGAGGTAGAGAAAATGACCCCATTGGGACTGATTTTGGCAGCATCTGCCATAGGAGCAGGATTAGGTATCGGAACAGCGGCACTTGGTATAGGCATAGGCCAGGGTCTGGCAGCCAGCCGTGCTGTGGAAGGAGTGGCAAGACAGCCTGAGGCAAAAGGCGATGTGCTCCAGGTAATGCTTGTAGGTCAGGCAGTAGCGGAAACCACAGGTATATTCGCATTTATCGTTTCTATCGTTTTGCTGTTTGCAAATCCTTTCCCCGGAATGCTGTAAACGCGAAAATATAATGGAGCAGGAAAGGAGGCGGTCGTATGGAAATGGTAGCTCCGGTAATCAGTTTTAACTGGACACTGGTAATGCAGCTGGTCACCGTTTTAGTCCTTTACCTCATATTGAAAAAATGCTTTTTCGAAAAGGTGCGAAACTTTGTCCAAAAGAGGGAGCAAAGTGTAAAAGATGCATTTGACAGCGCCGAGGCGGTGAATAGAAAGGCCGATGAAAAGATGGCCAATTACGAGAAAAAGATCGCCAAAGCCGAGAGTGAGGGCCGCGAGATCGTAAGAGCGTACAAGCAAAAGGCGGAAGCCGAAGCCAAGCTTATAATAGATGCCGCCAACAAGGAGGCCAGCGAGATGATCCTGGCCGCTGAAAGAGAGATCGAAAGAGAGAAAGCCAAAGCGGTAAGGACTATGAGACGTGAAATAAGCAGTCTTGCTCTTCTTGCTGCAGAACAGATAATGGAGAAAGATCTGGAGATGCCGGGCGAGCAAGAGCGTATAGTTGATAGAGTTATTGAAGAGGCAGGTAATACCGGATGGAAGAGTTGACCATCGAAAGGACATACGGAGGAGCGTTGTTTTCCGTTGCAGATGAGATCGGGAAATCGGAGGAGATAAGAGAAGAACTGAACGGGATCAGAGATCTGTTCAGGGAGATCCCCGATTTCAATGGGTTTTTCAACAACCCAACCATACCTCTGCCCGAAAAAAAGAGTGTTTTCGAAAAGATCTTTTCGGGAAAGATATCACAGGAGACACTGAACTTTCTGTGCATACTCATGGACAGAGGAAGGACACGTCATTTCCCCGGGATGGTAAAAGCATATAACAGGATGTGTGACCAACGGGAAGGTTTTGCTTACGGAGAGATATATTCGGCAGTACCTCTTTCGGAGGAACAAAAGAGAAAGTTCGAAGAGGAAACGGGCAAGCTTTTGAAGGAAAACGTAAAGCTGACCGGCAAGACAGATCCTTCGCTTATAGGAGGAGTCAAAATATTGATCAACGGTAAGATAATAGATGCATCCCTTCGCAAGCGTCTCAGCGATATGGGGAACAGTATGATGTAGAAGGGAGGCGAAGGAAAAGTGAATTTGAGACCTGAAGAAATCAGTGAAGTTATTCGGGAACAGATAAAACAGTATAAAAACGAATTGAACATATCGGATTTCGGCACCGTAATACAGGTAGGCGACGGTATCGCCAGAGTATACGGACTTGAGAACTGTATGGCCGGTGAACTGCTCGAGTTTCCGGACGAGATATACGGGATGGCTCTTAACCTGGAGGAGGACAACGTGGGAGCGGTGGTCCTGGGATCCGATGAGGAGATAAAAGAGGGGGATATCGTCAAGCCGACAGGCAGGGTCATAGAGGTGCCTGTGGGCGATGAGCTCCTGGGTAGAGTGGTGAACTCCCTGGGACAGCCTATTGATGGAAAGGGACCTATACATACTGAAGCTACGAGGCCCATAGAGTCTCCGGCTCCGGGAGTCCTGCAGAGACAGTCGGTAAATGAGCCCCTGCAGACGGGCATCAAAGCTATAGATTCCATGATACCCATAGGCAAGGGACAAAGGGAACTCATAATCGGAGACCGTCAGATAGGAAAGACGGCCATCGCAGTGGATACCATACTGAACCAGAAAGATGAAGACGTCATATGCATATATGTGGCCATAGGACAAAAAAAGTCTACGGTGGCGCAGCTGGTGCAGGTCCTTGAGGATAAAGACGCCATGAAAAACACCATAGTGGTGTCGGCTACAGCCAGTGACGTGGCGCCTCTCCAGTATATAGCTCCCTATGCGGGATGTGCTATGGGCGAGCACTATATGTATCAGGGGAGAGATGTCCTTGTCGTATACGATGACCTTTCGAAACATGCCGTGGCGTACAGAGCGATGTCCCTGCTTTTGAGGAGGCCCCCCGGCAGAGAGGCATATCCCGGAGATGTATTCTATCTCCATAGCAGGCTTCTGGAAAGAGCGGCAAAACTTTCAGATGAAATGGGAGGCGGATCTCTTACGGCCCTGCCCATAATAGAGACACAGGCGGGAGATATTTCCGCATACATACCGACCAATGTGATATCCATTACAGACGGGCAGATATTCCTGGAGAACGAGCTGTTCTTCTCCGGACAAAGGCCGGCGATAAATGCAGGCATATCCGTGTCCCGTGTAGGAGGTAGCGCACAGATCAAAGCCATGAAGCAGGTCGCCGGGAAGATGAAGCTGGAACTGGCACAGTATAGAGAGCTCGCAAGCTTTTCCCAATTCGGATCGGACATAGACCCTGCTACAAAAGCGAGACTGGATCACGGACATATACTTATGGAGATCACGAAGCAGGGGCAGTATCAGCCTCAGCCTGTAGCCCATCAGATAATAATAATCTATGCGGCCAGCAATGGCTATCTGGCAGACGTCCAGCTGGAATCTATAAAAGATTTCGAAAAAGGACTGTTCGATTACGTGGACACTCATTACGCGGACATATGCAGGAACATAGAGTCCACTGGAAAGCTCTCCGAAGAAGATGAAAAGGAACTTGTGGCTGCCATAGGTGAGTACAAGAATTCCATAAGAGATCTTTACATAGCCAAAGAGGATAAGGTGACCATACATGATATGGATCAGTAGGAGATATGGATAAGAGGAACAGCACAGATGGCCGAAGGACGAGACCGGCAGTCAGATGTGCAGGTAAGGAAAGGGAATGACATATGGCTTCAGCGGATATTCAAGCCGTAAAGAGAAGGATAAAAAGCGTCAGCACCATGGAGCATGTGACAAATGCCATGAAGCTGGTTTCCGCTGCGAAACTGCGAAGGGCGAAGGCCACCTTTGAAAGGACCCATGAGCATTTCATGTACCTGACCCACTCTATAGCGGAGGTGTTCAACAACGCAGAAGAAGTCCCGGAGCTTTATCTCGAAGGCAGCAGGGAGATAAAAAACACCTGTTATATCGTAATAACGGGGACCAAAGGACTTTGCGGCAGCTTCAACACCAACGTTATAAAAGAGGCGGAGCGGGAAATAATGAAAAACGATTCCCACCCCATGATAGTTGCTATAGGCACGAAGGGGAGGGACTACTTTGCCAAGCGTGATTTTGAGATAGTGGAAAGCTATATCTCGCCGGCAGAGACCATTTCATTTTTGGATAGCCAGAAAATGAGCAAACCCATATTGACCATGTTCAATGAAGGGGAAATAGATGAGGTGATCCTGGTGTATACGTCGTTCATAAGCACGCTGACCCAGGAAGTCAAAACGGTGAGACTTTTGCCTTTTGATATACAGTCGGATCCTGACATAATCAAACACGATAAACCGGTGGAATATGAACCTACGGTGGAGGATGTATTCAACTACATGGTGCCCAAATTCGTGGAGATAACCCTTTACGGGGCAATAGTGGAATCCGCCACATGTGAGCACGCTGCTCGAAGGACAGCGATGGAAAATGCTGCGGAGAATGCCAACGAGATGTTGGGTGAGTTGTCGCTGTACTACAACAGGGCAAGACAGGAAGCTATAACAAATGAATTGATTGAAATTGTTGCCGGTTCAGAGGCACAACAATCCACATGAGGAGGTATGTAAGGTGAGCAAAGGCATCATACATCAGATAATAGGACCCGTGATCGACGCGAAGTTTTCCGATGAGGCAAAGCCGGATCTAATGAATGCCGTGGAGATACAGCATGAAGGACAGAAGATCGTGGCAGAAGTCGCACAATACATCGGTGATGACGTGGCCCGATGCGTGGCGCTCAGTTCCACTGACGGCCTGAGAAGGGGCATGGAAGTGGAAGATACCGGAGCACCCATAAGCGTTCCCATCGGAAACGAAGTGCTGGGAAGACTTTTCAATGTAATAGGCGAGACCATAGATGAGAAGGGTCCGGTGAATACGGATAAGAGAGCAGTCATACATAGAGCAGCCCCGCCTTTTGAAGAACAGGACACCACTGCCCAGATATTCGAAACGGGGATCAAGGTAATAGATCTGATAGCGCCCTATACCCGTGGAGGAAAGGTAGGCCTTTTCGGGGGAGCGGGAGTAGGTAAGACCGTTCTCATACAGGAGCTTATCAATAACATAGCCAAAGAACACGGCGGTATCTCTGTGTTTGCCGGAGTGGGCGAACGTACCAGAGAAGGCAACGATCTGTACTACGAGATGATCGAGTCGGGAGTAATAGATAAAACAGCTATGGTGTTCGGTCAGATGAATGAGCCCCCGGGAGCCCGTATGAGAGTGGCTTTGACGGGACTGACCATGGCAGAATATTTCAGAGATGAAGAAGGACAGGACGTGCTTCTGTTCATAGATAATATATTCAGATTCACACAGGCGGGTTCCGAGGTATCGGCCCTATTGGGGAGAGTGCCCTCGGCTGTAGGATATCAGCCCACCCTTGCAACGGAAATGGGAGCACTCCAGGAGAGGATCACTTCTACTAAGAAAGGATCCATAACGTCGGTGCAGGCTATATACGTACCGGCCGACGACCTTACAGACCCGGCCCCGGCGACTACATTCGCCCATTTGGACGCCACTACTGTTTTAGACAGGTCCATAACCGAGCTGGGCATATATCCGGCTGTAGATCCTCTGGATTCCACATCCAGGATAATGGATCCTCTCATCATAGGCGAGGAGCATTACAACACTGCAAGGGGAGTACAGGAAGTACTGCAGAAGTACAAAGACCTCCAGGATATCATAGCCATATTGGGAATGGACGAACTGTCCGATTCCGACAAATTGGTGGTGAACAGGGCGAGGAAGATACAGAGATTCATGTCCCAGCCTTTCTCCGTAGCATCACAGTTTACGGGCATGGAAGGAAAATATCTGCCTCTCAAGGAGACAGTGAGAGGATTCAAGGAGATATTGGAGGGCAAGCACGATATGATCCCCGAGGACATGTTCCTGTTCGCAGGCGGCATAGATGAAGTTGTAGAGAAATACGAAAAGAGCAAAAATGGCAAATAGTATAAAACTGGAAGTCATAACACCGTCAAAGGTGTTCTATAAGGGCGATGTGGAGCTTGTAATAGTGCCCACATATGAAGGAGATGAAGGCTTCATGGCCCGGCATGCTTATGCCACGAAACTGCTGGATATAGGCGAGCTTTGGGTGCAGGAAGCGGGACAAAAAGACTTTAAGGTCGCTGCCATAGCCGGCGGATATGTGGATGTAAAAGAGAGCATAATACTTTTCACAGACGCCGCCGAGTGGCAGGAGGATATCGACAAGGAAAGGGCCGCACAGGAAAAAGCCAGAGCGGAAGGCTGGCTTGCCGAAGAAAAGGAGCATGAGCCGGACGATATCGCCCGCGCACAGATCGCCATAGCCAAATCTATAATAAGGATGAAAGTTGCCGAAGGCGGCGGGAGACGCAGGAGATAGAAGATGGACAAGAGACTGGCTTTGATAGGCATAATAGTGGAGGAGCCCGATTCGGTACAGGAGATCAACGACTTGCTGCATCAGTACAGTCCGTATATAATAGGGCGTATGGGTGTGCCATATCATGAGAAGGGCGTATCCGTAATAAGTATCACCATGGATGCAGCCCACGACATAATAAGTGCGCTGGCAGGAAAGTTAGGATCCATCGATGGTGTGGAAACCAAGACGATCTACTCCAAAAAATAGAGTGCCGGAATGACTTTTGGCCGGAAGGGATCGAAGCGGAGAGAAAAATGGCGATAAAGAGCGTAAAATTGAAGGAATCTATGAGCATGAGCGACCTGCTGGCTCTCGTAGAAGAGAGGTGGGACGAGGAAAAGTACGGAAAAGCTTCCCTTATGAGCATACATGATAAGCCTCTCATAGGTGTGGAGGCGGATCCGTGGTATATGGTGGTATTCTATACCCAGAGAAAGAAAGTGTGCGTACAGCCTCTGCCCCACTACTCGCAGATGACAGTGACCAGAGAAGGACAGCAAAGCCTGAAAAAGGTAAATAAGGAAATATTGCCCCATATCTATCAGGGAGTGGAGGAAATACTCTACGATAGGAAAAAGTGAAAAGCTTTTGCGGCTGAAAACTGACTGTGCAGAGCTGCGGGTACAGTGTCTGTCTTAAAAATGAGAAAAACTGAATCGATCAAGGCCGTTGAAACACAGCGGGGGATAAGGCTATCTCAAATATGAGACAACCTTTTTGATTGTGTATAGAAAATGAGAGAAAATTAGAGCAATTTTGTATAAAAATAGTGACAAGTAAATTTTTGATCAACGAAAAATGTTGGAATAGCAACGTTTTATATAATTGTCAGATAAAACAAGATTATTGGCACGGAACTTGGAATACTATAAGGCGAGTTATATTATAGCAAGTGCCATCAGGTGCAGGTGGCACAGCAAGAATTAGGAGGTCTATAAATGACTGCAATGAACAAACAGGCTGCTTTAGAAGAAGCAAGAAGAGTTGTTGGTTATATCGAGAGCGAAGAATTATCCGAAGCGGATAAGCAGGCGATCCATGATGATTCCATCAGGAACTTCAATGAGAACGTTAACCCCGGATGGTTGGAATACAGAAAATCTGTATCCAACGATGCTGCTTTCATCGAGTGGACAGACTCCGAGGAGCACTTTGAAGACCTGCACGGAACAAAATTCATCGACTGTCTGGGTGGATTCGGTATCTACACATGCGGACACAGAAATCCCGCTATCCTCAAGACAGTAAAATGTCAGTTGGATAAATATGCCCTCCATTCACAGGAACTGGTTGACCCGCTGAGAGGTTACCTCGCTCATATTCTGGCTCAGATCACACCTGGAGATCTGCAGTACTGCTTCTTCACAAACGGTGGAGCTGAAGCCGTAGAAATGGCTCTGAAGCTGGCAAGACTGGCTACAGGCGGACGTTGGTACATCTCTACAGTAGGAGCATTCCACGGAAAATCAATGGGTGCTATCTCCATGGGCGGAAAAGGCGCTTACAGAGAGGACTACATCCCTATGATCCAGCAGGTACAGCACGTTGAATATGGCAACATCGATGCCATGGAAGCTGCTATCAAGAACCTGCAGACAGTAGGCGAGAAGGTTGCCGGTGTTATCATCGAGCCCATCCAGGGTGAGGCCGGCGTAGTTATCCCTCCTAAAGGATATCTCAAGGCAGTAAGAGAAGTCTGCGATAAGTATGGCGTAGCAATGATCGCTGACGAGATCCAGACAGGTATGGGACGTACAGGTACCATGTGGAGATGCGAATATGAAGACGTTACTCCCGATATCATGACTTACGGTAAAGCATTCGGCGGCGGCGTTATGCCTATCACAGGTATAATAGCAAGACCTAAGATGTGGGTAGAGAAGCTCATAGACAATCCTTGGATCCTGGGTTCCCCTACATTCGGCGGCAACCCTCTGGCTTGCTCAGCTGCTATATCCACCATCAAGTATATGCTGGAGAACGATATCCCCGGACAGTGTGCTGAGAAGGGTGATTACATCATGGCAGGTCTTGAGAAGATCAAGAACAAGTATCCTACAGTCCTCAAGGCATACAGAGGCGCAGGTCTCCTGATCTGTATGGAATTCCCGGAAGCAGAAGTCGGATACAAGGTAACGAAGGGTCTCTTCGAGAGACACGTAATGACAGCAGGAACATTGGTAAATGCCAAGACAGTTCGTATCGAACCCCCTGCAGTTCTTACAAAAGAAACGATGGACGAAGTTCTGGCAAAACTGGAAGAGTCCATTGCAGATGCAAAGGCAGAGTTCAACCTCTAATTCAGAGGATAAGCAAGGCAAATGCATGCACCAGAAAGGAGCGGCTTCGAGCCGCTCCTTTTTTTGACCGTAACATATCTATGCGGTAAGCATATGCAAATGTCTGCGTGCTGACGATCAAGGGACTGAAAAAACAAAAGGGACAATGAGTCAGGTATTTTGGATACATTGGCAGGATATGTTATCATTAGTCAAGGTATGCATATCCTGTATTTTTGTTTTATGCAGGACAAAGGCAGAAAGGTGATCGAAAGAGGCGATGAGGGGAATATTATGAAGAACTACGACATAATAATAATAGGCGCGGGGGCAGGCGGAGTGTTCCTGTCCTATGAACTGGCAAAGGCTGACACCGGTCTCAAGGTGCTCATGATAGAAAAGGGCCGGAAGCTGCAGGAGAGGATCTGCCCCATCAAGGCCGGAAAGACAAAAGACTGTGTGAGATGCGATCCTTGCCACATAATGAACGGGTTTGGCGGAGCAGGCACCCTTTCTGACGGCAAATATAATATCACCACAGAATTCGGAGGTGATCTTCACAAATATGTGGGCAGAGAAAAGGCCATGGAGCTCATGGAGTATGTGGACAGTGTGCTCTGTTCTATGGGAGGATCGGAGGCGAAACTTTATTCTACGGCTGACTCCGGTCTGAAAACCCAGGCTCTCAGAAATGATCTGCATCTTTTGGATGCCAAAGTGCGCCACCTTGGGACTGACAGGAACGTGAAGATACTTGAAAAAATGGCAGAGTTCATAGAGAGCAAGATCGATGTGCTCTATGATACCGGAGCCACCGGAATCTTCAATGAAGAGGGAGGCAGATTCAGCGTGGAGACTTCCAAAGGCGACGCCTATGCCTGTAAAGACCTTATCCTTGCGAC
Source organism: uncultured Bacillota bacterium (assembly GCA_949284065.1). Classification (GTDB taxonomy): domain Bacteria; phylum Bacillota; class Clostridia; order Peptostreptococcales; family Anaerovoracaceae; genus CASDUO01. Next base: position 21,761 of record CASDUO010000005.1, on the reverse strand, counting down.
AGGACGTTCCGGTTCGCGATGGATGGCGGAGGCCTGTAAAGAGATGGGGATAAAACAGATATCCAATAGGGTGGACATAGGTGTGAGAGTCGAGCTGCCGGCAGAGATATTCGAGCACATCACGAAAGACGTGTACGAAAGCAAGCTTGTCTATAAAACAGAAAAATATAATGATATGGTGAGGACTTTCTGTATGAACCCTTACGGAGAGGTGGTGGCGGAAAATACCAATGGCATCGTCACAGTGAACGGACACAGCTATTCCGATCCGGCCCTCCATACGGAAAACACCAATTTTGCCCTGCTGGTCTCCAATAATTTCACCGAGCCCTTCAAAGACAGCAACGAGTACGGAGAGTCTATCGCCAGGCTGAGCAACATGCTGGGAGGCGGAGTTTTGCTCCAGAGGTTCGGAGATCTTGTAAAAGGCAGGAGGAGCAGTGAAAGAAGGATGAGCAAGTGCTTCACGAGGCCGACTCTCAAAGCCACTCCGGGAGATCTTTCTCTGGTAATACCCAAAAGGCAGCTGGATGATATAATCGAAATGATATATGCCCTTGACAGGGTGGCCCCCGGAACAGCCAACGAAGATACGCTCCTTTACGGAGTGGAAGTCAAATTTTACAACTCTACCGTGGAGGTGGACGAAAATCTGGAAACAGGTGTGAAAGGGCTTTATGCCATAGGCGACGGGGCCGGCGTGACCCATTCTCTATCTCAGGCAGCCGCCAGCGGCATATATGTGGCCGGGATCCTTATGGAAAAGTATGGAGTCAAAAAATCGGATATCAACGGCCTTTCGTGAAATCACGCTGTTTGGGGATGATGAGGGAAAATATGATGCCGAGGAAGGCTACCGCCACGAGGGCGTACATTGCCGATGACAGACCGAAGGTGTCTGCGGCATATCCTATCAGAGGAGAGACCATACCGCCGACGCTGACAGAGAGCCCCAACGTGATGCCAGAGGCCAGTCCCATAGATTTAGGCAGGAAACTCTGGCTGTGGGCGATCATAGCGCTGTAAGGACCGCTGTTGCAAAAAGCCAGCGGGATTATCAGAAGAGTGGCTATAGTAGGATCATCGACCATAAGCAGCATGATGAGGAAAGGGAGCATGGCAAAGTTGGCGATGCGTATGAGTTTCACATATCCGTACTTATCGGCGAACTTTCCTCCGGCCAGGGTGGCGATTATGCCGAAGGCAGCCAATATAGTCAGTCTCAGACCTCCGGAGGCCTCGGACTGGCCCAGTACGCCTACCCAGTAAAGAGGGATGAATACGACCAAACCGTAATTCATTATAGATCGTACGAATACGATGGTCACAGCCCTGAAGAAAGACGGCCAGTCATTTTCAAGGGCGGTCACCTGACGGGGCTTTTCATCATGTCCATCGGCTATATACGATTTCAAACCTTTCAGGGAAAGGAGCAGCATGATGCTGACTATAGCAGCGGGGAATGCAAAGATCACTGTTCCCTCGATGCCGAAGGTGACCATAGCAAAAGAAGCCAGCATGGGGCCGATGGCGAAACCGATGCTTCCGCCGGCGCCGAAAAGACCCATGCCTGCACCTTTATTTTCACCGGCCACATAGTTCGCGCACTTTCCGCCCTCGGGATGGAATAGGGCCACACCTACTCCTGAAATGGCTACTATTGCGAACATCTTCCAATAGGAATCCATGAGTCCCATTATGGCCAGACCGACACCTGACAGGAACACCCCTAAAGACATGAGCCATTGACGAGACGTTCTGTCTCCCAGGTAGCCGAACACGGGCTGGACCAGAGAGGAGACGGCGCTTACGGCGAACACTAAACCTGAGGCGGAAGTATAGCTGATGCTTCCCGAGGAAACTAAAAAAGGCAGTATGGCGGGCAAAGCGCCCTGGGTCATATCTGCACATACATGTCCTAACATTATCAAGTAACTGTATTTGCTGAGCTTCATATATCTCGTCCCTTTCATCCGGTCGGTGAGCAGTATATCAGAGTTCACGGCGGTTTTCAACACGGGCTCAGCGAGGTCGTTGGAGCGACGGGGACTCTCTGCGGTCAAAGGAAAAAAGGGTACAAATCACAGGGCCGATGAAGTAAAATATCAGAGTAGAGAAAAAGAAGAAGGAACAATAGGACGAAAGGTGGAACAGCGTTATGAAACTGGGAATAATAGATGCAGGAGGAGGGTTGAGAGGCTCATATTCTGCCGGAGTGCTGGATCGGTGTCTGGATGACGGGGTCCGTTTCGATCTGTGTATCGGAGTGTCGGCGGGAGCAGGGAACCTGGTATCATTCATGGCCGGGCAGAGGGACAGGAACATGAGATTCTATGAGGACTATGCTTTCCGTCAGGAATACATGGGCATGAAAAACTTCCTGAAAACAGGATCCTATGTAAACGTAAGATATATTTACGGCACCCTTACGAATTCAGATGGTGAAGATCCCCTCGACTTCAACGGAATGATGGAAAACCCGGCGGATATACTGGTAGTTGCCCAGGAGGCAAAAACCGGAAAGGTCAAATATTTTACGAAAGACGATTTCAAACAGGACGACTACAGGCCCCTTATGGCATCATCCAACATACCCGGTGTCAACAGACCTTTCAAGATCGACGGAGTGAAATATTTCGACGGCGCCCTGGCCGATCCCGTACCTGTGGAGAAGGCCTTCGAAGAAGGGTGCAGTCATGTGGTGATAGTGTTGACGAAACCGGCGGACATACCCCGCACACCGGGACAGGACCCGTTCATAGCGAGGATGATAAGGGCGAGATATCCCCGTTCCGCCGAAAACCTGATGCATAGAACCGAAAAGTACAACGCATCGGTATGGCTTGGGAAAAAATATGAAGCACAGGGGAAAGTGCTCATAGTTTCTCCGGACAACACAGAAGGCATAAAGACTCTTTCTAAAGATGTGGACGGTATAAAGAGGATGTATGCCAAAGGATATGATGACGGCGGAGCCATAGGGCGCTGGATCGAAAAAATATCAGAAACTGAAGAGGAAGAAAAACAGACAGATACAGAGAGGTGAGAATATGGAAAGGCATCTTCATATAATATGGACGAACGGAGATCCGGGAACATCAAAAAACATGGTCATGATGTATGCGGCAAATTCCAAGAGGAACAAATGGTGGGACAGAGTGACGGTGGTCATATGGGGGCCTCCGGGAGAACTGTTGTGTGAGGATCAGGAGATGAGGCAGGTGTTTGAAGAGGCCAGAGAACTGGGAGTGGAGTTTTCCGCCTGTCTTACATGTTCGGACAGGATGGGGACCACTGAACAGCTTTTGGGAATGGGCATAGAAGTAAAAAGGTGGGGAGCCGCCTTGACGGAACTTTTGCAGGAAGGCAAACCTGTGATCACCATATAGGGTCATCGGGGTATCAATCGGACAGCCGGTCATAATTGACAACGAAGATATTTTTAAGGAGCTCGGATGTTAGGGACGATCGTAAATACAGGGACCATAATATTGGGATGTCTCATAGGAGGAGCAGCAAAAAAGGTATTGGGAGAAAAATATAATAAAGCCCTGTTCACGGCCATGGGACTCGGCGTAGTTGGACTGGGACTGAATACAGTGGTGAGCAATATGCCGGACAGCGAATATCCGGTGCTGTTCATAGCCAGTATGGCTATAGGGACCCTTATAGGTACGGCGTTGGATCTGGACGGAAGGGTACAGAGACTTTCCGAGAGAAAGGCAGGGGCAGGAGCTCCCGGAGAAGATGACGGCAAAAAGAAAAACCTGGGCACAGGCATAGTGACCGCGTCCCTGCTGTTTTGCGTAGGGACTCTTTCCATACTGGGGCCGGTGCAAAGCGCTCTTTACGGCGACAATACTTTCCTCTTTACGAACGCCATGCTTGACCTGGTGACCGCCACGGTTTTTGCCTCGGGATACGGAGTAGGTATGATCTTTTCCGCAGGGATATTGTTCGCATGGCAGGGGAGCATATACGGACTGACCATGTTGATCGGAGATTTCATATCACAGGAAATGATGACGGAGGTATCCATCGTAGGAGGACTCATGATCGTGGGATCGGGACTGATACTGCTGGATATAAAGGATTGCAAGACACTGAATATGCTGCCTTCTCTCTTTGTCCCTGTAATATGGATACTTATATCAGGAGTGTTTTGAGATGTTGGAGGAATCTGTCGATATGGAAAAAAAAGAGGGATCCAGGGGTTTGGAAGAGATCACATTCCATCCCATAGGTTTTATACACAGCCCGTTCACGGAACGAAAGGGAACTCCCAAGCACGGGTCAGAAGCCCCCGAGGGTACCGAAGGCGAGATCAGGCTGGAGCCCGGATATGCAGGAGGCCTGGAAGGCATAAAGCCGGGAGACAGACTCATAGTCTTGTTCCATTTCCATATGTCGAAAGGAGCCCCGATGACGGTGCGTCTGCGAGAGACAGGCAGAGAAACGGGCGTATTCAACAGCCATTCTCCTGACAGGCCCAATCCCATAGGGATATCCATAATAGAAGTGCTGGAGATAGACGGGAACAGCATAAGGTTCTCCGGAGTGGATATGGTGGACGGGACTCCGGTCCTGGATATAAAGTCTTACGGGCTCTGAACCCGCTTGTATCGCAGGGGAAAGTTTAACGAAAAATTAACATTTTTTTAACAAGCAGGAAATCCAAAACCGCAGGCTGGATAGTAAAATCTCTTGTGTGTTTGCAGGATTTCTGTTTTTTTGTGTATAAAATCGACTATGACTTTACGAATCGAGAAAAAGAGGGATCCGCTTTCCGGTGACCCCGATTGTGAGGGGACGGGACACGAATACTATAGAGGATACGGAGGCTAATTTATGAGCATACAGCCTGAAATCGTCCATCGGGTATATGCGGCGAAAAAGGATCTGTCTGCAGCAGAGGATCTGATCCTGGATTATATCCCGTTCATAAAGAGCGAAACGGCAAAGGCCATAGGGCGTGCACCCATAGAGGGGAATGACGATGAACTGAGCATAGCCATGATAGGTTTTCATGAAGCCATAGAGACATACAGCAAGGAGAGAGGTGCTTTTGTGAGCTTTGCATCTCTTGTCATAAAAAGGCGCATAGCGGATCACCATCGAAGAGAAAACAGGTTCAGAGCGGAGGTGTCCCTTTCGGCCACGGTTTCGGAAGACGAGGAGATATCGATAGCGGACACTTTGGAGAGCCCGGAAAGGCCCCATGACGATATAAACGAAAGGGAAGCTGTGAAAGCGGAGATAGCGGAATTATCGGAACAGCTGAAGAGCTTTGATATAACTTTGAGCGATGTTGCGACGAACTGCCCCAAACAGGACAGGACTATGGAAGCATGCAAAAATGTGCTTGGATTCGCAAGGAGCAATCCAAAGATCATACAGACCCTGAAGGGTACCAAAAAACTTCCTATTTCGATCATATCGAAAGGAACAGGTGTGGACAGGAAGACCATGGACAGACATAGGAAATATATAGTCACCCTGCTTTTGATATATTCCAACGGATATGAAAGCATAAGGGGGCATCTCAAACAGGTGTTCAATACGGAGAAAGGAGGTGCAGAGGCATGACATATCTGGTAATGGAAAGCCGGTTGAGCTACAGTGTGGTACTGGATGAAACCGGGGCATTCCACAGAGTGGCAAATCTGGGATATGAGGTCGGCGAACGAGTATCGGATGTTGTGATGATGGAAGGCTTCTTTGAGGGATGCGAAAGGAAAACCGGGATATCACGCGTCAGAAAGATATCATCTATCGTGGCGGTGGCTGCATGCCTCATGCTCGCCCTGATCCCGATGATGAACATCATAATGTCGGCGGAAGCGACGATCATCATGAATATAAACCCCAAGGTGGAGATAAGAGTAGATGAAGATGATAAGGTCACAGGTCTTGATCCAAAAAACAAAGATGGCGAAGCGCTCATAGAAGGATATACCTATGAGGAGAAACATATAGATACAGTGACGGCGGACCTTTTGGCAAGGGCAGTGGAGATGGGATTCCTGAAGGACGGCAAGAAGATATCTGTGGACATAAATGCAGAGGATGAGGAATGGGGTAAAACTTTGGGGACCGGAATAGCCGATTCGATAGATAGTCTGGGCAAGGGGAAGTATTCTGTCATCATTAGGATAAACGGTGAAGGCTATATAGAGCGGGCAGTGATATCTGCGCCGGACAATAAAAATAAAAGCCGGGATACCAGATCATATGGGCAAAGCGATCATGACGGCGGGTCATATTATAACGATCATCAGCCGGGAACGGATCAGGGAGGAGGCAACAGTACTCCAAGCCAGCCGTCAGACAGTGGGTACGGAGACAGCAACTATGGTAACAGCGGATATGGAGACAGCGGGTACGGAGGCGATGACGATGGAGACTCGGGATATGATGATTGATACATTTCATAGATAAAAAATAAAAAAATCATCTGCGACCCCGTTTTTTGATAAACATCCTGCGTATTCTGTAGCGTAAATAAAAAAGCCGGCTTGGAGTAAGATGTTGAGGATAAACGTAGGATGAAAGGATATGAAGATGGAAAGAATAAGAAACAAGAGTTTGGCAAAAATAATGGCGCTGATACTGGTGCTGGTAATGATGGCAGGAACGATCACAGGATGTGGCGATACGGCGTCGGCAGCCGAGACAGGCAGACTGGTAGTCAAAGTGAATCCGGAGGTGGCCGTGGATTATGATGAGGAAGGGAACGTTACGGGCATAGAGGGAATAAATAACGACGGCAGAGAACTTATTGCGGATTATACAGGTTATGAGGGAAAGACTTCAGGAGAAGTGATAAGGGAACTGGTAGCCATGATGGACAAAGAAGGCTATCTCAAGAAAGGTAATAAAGGCAGGAAGATAACCATAGAGGTAGAAGACGGGTCTCACATGCCTTCAGATGATTTCCTCCAAAATATAGTCAAATCATTGAAGAAACAGATGAGCAACAAAAAATATACAGGGAAGATCGTTATAGAGGGAGAGAGCAACTACGGCATGAGCAACTATTCGGTATCTCCTTACGGAAACAGCAGCTATGAAAAGAAAACCATAAAAAAATCAAATGCAGGCAATAACGGTAATACCGATTATTATGGCGATTCCGATTACAACGGAACGAGCGGCGGCAACACGAATTATGACAGCAACAGCAATTACGGCGGCGGTAACAGCAACTACGACAGCAACAGTGATTACGGCGGAGGGAACAGCGATTACGGCAGCAGCGACTACGGTGACAGCGGGTATGACGGTGACAGCGGGTATGACGACTGAGATAAAAGTTCATGAAAAAGAGCCGAAGGCGATGCGGCACGAAATCAAATACAACATAAACAGTATAGACGACAGGATATTGTCTGAAAGGCTAAGAAAACTGTTCTTACATGACAGACACGCTGACTCACACGGTTCATATCGTGTGAGCAGTTTGTATTTTGATACTCCCTATGATAAAGCGCTGAAAGAAAAAATGGCAGGAGTAAAAAGCCGTGAAAAATTCCGGATAAGGTATTACGGGGATGATATGTCATTCATAAGATTGGAAAAGAAATATAAAAACGGCGATCTGTGCGCCAAGAGGAGTACCGCACTCACATATGAAGAGGTAAGAGATATCATGAAAGGCAGGATAGCTTTTTTGGCCGAAAGAGAAGACGGGTTATTGGTAGAATTTTATAGCAAACTGAAAGGACAGCTCCTGAAGCCGAAAACCGTGGTCACATATGAGAGAGAAGCTTTTCTGTACGCCCCGGGCAATGTGAGGATAACCATAGACAGAGACCTTCGTTCCGGTATGGCGGACGCCGCTTTCCCGGCAGACAGAAAAAAACTCGTGAGCATGTCTGACGACCTGCGGGTGCTGGAAGTGAAGTATGACAGTTTCCTGCCGGATATCGTCAAGATAGCGATGCAGGGACCTGACCGGAGAAGGACGGCTTTTTCAAAATATGCTATGTGCAGGCGATATGACTGACGGGCAGAGAGTGGATATTTTACGGTAAAAGGAGAAAACAAATGACGTTTCAGGACATTTTCAAATCCGGATTTTTGGACAGCGTCGTTTCGGTGAGCATCATAGATACGATCTTCGCCATGGCTTTGGCTTTCGCGCTGGGATCGTTCATATTCTTCATATACAAGAGGACCTTTTCAGGGGTGATGTATGCTCCAAGCTTCGGTATATCCCTCATAGGGATGACGATGATAACGACCCTGGTCATACTCGCGGTGAGCAGCAATGTGGTGTTGTCATTAGGTATGGTAGGTGCCCTTTCCATCGTGAGGTTCCGAACTGCAGTGAAGGAGCCCATGGATATAGTTTTCCTGTTTTGGAGCATCGCCGTGGGAATAGTGCTGGCAGCGGGTCTAATGGTGCTTGCAGTGTTCGGAAGTATATTCGTAGGCATCGTACTGCTGGTGTTCTCGGAAAAAAAGACGTTCGACAGACCGTATATACTTGTGCTCCATTGCAGTGACAGCGATACAGAAGAGGAGGCTCGTAAATTCATATCCGACAAAGTGGAGAAAATGTCAGTAAAGAGCAAAAGCGTTACAAAGGGAGATATAGAACTGAATTATGAGGTACGACTCAAAGAAGGCCACTCCGCATTCATAAACGATCTTGCAGAGATGGAGGGTGTTTCTAACGCTGTCCTCGTGTCTTACAACGGAGACTATATGGGGTAGGGTCATGATAAAGCACAGGCATATAGATAAAATATGCATCGCAGCTGCTGTGGCGGCGGTGGTTCTGACCGTATTGCTCATGTTTGGCGAGAGTCTCGGCCTTACAAGGATGTCGTCGGAACCTCCGTACGCATATAAACTGTTTGACGACAGCCGTGTCCATGAGATAGATCTGCTTGTGGATGACTGGGATGAGTTTTTGGATGAGGCCCCCGAAGAAGAATACATTCGTTGTGACGCAGTCATAGACGGTGAAGAGTTCACCGACATCGGCCTCAGGGCCAAAGGCAATAATTCATTGAGCCTGGTGGAACGATACGGATCGGACAGGTACAGCCTGAAAATAGAGTTCGATCATTACGGTCCGGGAAACACATATCACGGATTGGACAAGATGTCTCTTGATGCTTCGTTTCAGGACAACAGCTATATGAAGAATTATATGACCTATGAAATGATGGACAGCATGGAGGTGCCTGTACCCTTGTGCAGCTATACATGGGTCAAGGTGAACGGGGAGGATCGGGGCCTGTTCCTGGCCATAGAAGAGCCGGAGGAAAGTTTCGCCAAGAGAGTGTACGGTAACGGCCACGGGGAATTGTATAAGCCGGACTACAAGAGTCTGGAAGACGAAAATGCCGATGTGGCCTTGAAGTATACCGATGATAAAGTGAGCAGCTATGATAACATATTCAGGAATGAAAAGTTCGAAACATCCGATGCTGACAGGAAGAGACTGATAGAGGCTCTGAAGATCCTTGATGAGAACAAAGATATAGAGTCTGCCGTAGATGTGGATCAGGTGATCAGGTATTTCGTAGTGCAGACATTCGTCGTGAACCTGGACAGCTACCTGGGTCCTACGGGACACAATTATTTTCTGTATGAAAAAGACGGCAGGATAAGTATACTGCCATGGGACTATAATCTGGCATACGGCACGTATTCTCTGGGGATGCCCGATCCCGTAAACGATCCCGATCTGTATGTGAATTATCCAATAGACACACCGGCATGGGGAGAAGTCATGCTGAACAGACCTCTGTTCCACAATCTGATGCAGCATGAGGAGTATTACGACACCTATCACCGATATTATGACAGATTTTTGGAAGATCATTTCGAAAACGGCAAATTTGCAGTCGATGTGAGGAAGACGCTCGAAATGATAGGACCTTACGTAAAGAAGGATCCTACGGCATTTTGCTCCTATGAGGATTTTGAAAAGGCGGTTGAAACGTTCAGCGATTTCTGCACATTGAGGTCAGAGAGCATAAGAAAACAGCTGACAGGCGAGATAGCATCCACCATCAGGGGGCAGAGCGGGGAAGGAAACGAGTTTGTCGATGCCTCCGATGTATGGCTGCCTGACATGGGTGAGATCGCAGATCTGGAATACGACAAATGAAAATCCCCGACGACTCTGGTCAAGAAATAAGGTGCAAACAGCCGATGGCTGCATAAGGTCGGGGATTTTCTTCGATTCCTATTTCATTATATAAGGCAAGACCGTTCTCGATCGGTCAATGCAGATCCGAGGCATCAATATCCTGCAGTCAATCCACAATCTATGGACAAGGTCTTGACAGTTAAGAATCTATTCCGAAAAGCGGGAAAAATATTCTTTACAGAGCCAAGAAGTCTATGCTACAATCTAAAAAAATATCCGAGGGAAATACGGTACGGATAGGAATAAAAGTTGGGTGAAGGACTCGGGAGAGACTGCGGTTGCAAGCTTTGCAGCTGCGGCGCCGAAGGTGAAGTGCGAATAAACTCTCAGGCAAAAGGACTGAGTCTGGACGACACTCTGGAAAGCAGGAATGCACCGAAGAAGTTGAATCTTTCAGGTAACGAGACAGAGCGCGCAGGCAATGATTTGCTTTGGCGCGCTTTTTGATTTGAAGGGCTGCCGGAGCAGTACACTCAGGGGAACCAAAGGAGGAAGGAATGGATCAATTGAAACGAACTCAGTTATATGATGCTCACCTGAAGGCAGGGGGCACCATGGTGGATTTCGGAGGATGGGAAATGCCGGTCCAGTACCCTACCGGGATAATCGCCGAACATCTCTATACCAGGCAGCGATGCAGCATATTCGACGTATCACATATGGGGAGGCTGGTCATATCCGGGCCCGACAAAGAAGCCTTCCTACAGCACGTGCTCTCAAACAATGTGGAGGCCCTGGAAGTGAACAAGGCCCAGTATACCATAGTGCCCAACGAGGAAGGCGGAGCTCTGGACGATGCCTATGTATATCGCTTTGAGGAGGACAGATACACTGTGGTCGTCAATGCCGCCAATACAGATCTGGTGGTGGATCACTTCAATAAATACATCTCTGATTTCGACGTGACTATGGAGAACATCTCAAAGGAATGGGCAGCCATAGCCATCCAGGGGCCTGAGTCAAAGAACATATTACAAAAGATCCTCGGAGAGGATGTGCAGATAACCGAACCTATGAGGAACGAACTGAACACCCTGACTGTTCCCGGACTGGATGATGCAGAACTGAAGGTGGCAAAGACGGGATACACAGGTGAGCCCATAGGATACGAAGTATATATAAAGAGTGGATATGCGGAGCCGTTGTGGGATCTCCTCATTGAGGAAGGCGCCAGGCCGGCAGGACTGGGCGCCAGAGACACCACAAGATTAGAGGCGGGGATGCCCCTTCACGGACATGAACTGGGCAAGGATAAAGACGGCAGGAAGATACCTATTTTCGCCGTTCCTCTTGCCAAATTCGCAGTGAGCTTTTCAGACAGGAAAAAGGACTATGTCGGCAGAGAAAAGCTCAAGGCACAGCAGGAAGCTTTCATAAGGATAAACAACGGGGACTTTTCCGACTGCGCCGCCTTGCCCAAAAGGATCATGCCCATCACTCTGCTGGGACGAGGCGTCATGAGAGCCGGATGCCCTGTGCTCGTAGACGGCAAGGAAGTCGGATACGTGACCAGCGGTACCATGGTGCCATATTATGCTTCCGAAGGCAAAGGTCTCGAAACTGTGATCACCGAAGAGGTGAAAAAGAGGAGCATAGGCTTTTGCTATATCGACAGCCGGATAGTTACCGACACCAGGGTGCAGGTGGATGTAAGAGGAAAACTGCTCGACGCGGTGATCCCCAAAACCCATATGAAAAACGATGCGCCTCCCTATACACGGGTGATAATATATGGCGAAGAAGAGACCAGACAGAACGAAAGGGATACGGAGAAAGAAAAGACTTCAGGGACTCCTGGAAAAAGGTCGGCTTTGAGCCTGATAAAAGATACTATAGACAACACCGTGTGGAGGGAAAAGGAATGTATCAATATGATACCTTCAGAGATGGCAGCCTCCAAGGCGGTAAGGATGCTCCAGATAGCAGACCCCTGTTTGAGATATGCAGAACACAGAAAGGTGGAATCGTTTTATAACGAAGAGATATTCTATTATCAGGGAACAGGTTTCATCAGCCGTGTCGAGGAAATGCTGGTAGATGAGATGGCAAAGTTCCTTGGGTGTAAAGAAGTGGAGACCAGAGTGCTGAGCGGACAGATGTCTAACACCTGCGTATTCTCGTCTCTGGTGGACTTCAAGAACAGGCTGAACAGAAAAGTGGAGCCTCGCCGTCTGGGCTATATCTTGAACAACCATATCATCAAAGGCGGACATCTTTCCGCGCAGCCCATGGGCGCCCTGAAAGACTATGTGGCAACAGACCCTGTAACGGAGAAAAAAGCTGTAGTGAATTTCCCTGTGTGCGAAGAAGATCCCTACAGGATAGATGTGGCAAAGACAAAAGAAGTGATAGACGAATACAGGCCGGAACTCATCATTTTCGGCAAGAGCATGGTACTGTATAAAGAACCTGTGAAAGAGATCAGCGATTTTATAAAAGCAGGCGGATATGACGTGAACATCATGTACGATATGGCTCATGTGCTGGGACTCATAGGAGACTATTTCCAAAAGCCATTTGAAGATGGAGCGGATATAGTGACCGGGTCTACCCATAAGACTTTCTTCGGACCTCAGCGCGGGATCGTAGGTGTGAACTGGGATAAAGACGATGTGAAATATGAGCTTTGGGAGACCATACAGTCGAGAGCTTTCCCGGGCAGCACCAGCAACCACCATCTGGGGACGCAGCTGGCCCTGTTGATGGCCGCCTATGAGATGAACACCTTCAAAGACGAGTATCAGAAAGCAGTGATAAACAACGCGAAGAGCTTTGCAAAGAGTCTGAAAGAAGCGGGATTCACAGTGGCAGGAGATCCGGCTTTAGGATTCACGCAGACCCATCAGGTGATCGTAGAGGTGGGATATGCTTCAGGCGCAAGAGTCGCTCAGAGACTGGAGGACAACGATCTCATCTGCAACTATCAGGCTACTCCTTATGAGGAAGGCTTCACTGCATCGGGAGCTTTGAGACTTGGCGTGGCGGAAATGACCAGATACGGGTTCGGAGAAAAAGAATTCGCCAAAACTGCTGAGCTCATGGCTGAGTGTGTGTTCAATGAGAAGGATGTGAAAGAAGAAGTGAAAAAGCTCAGAGAGCAGTTCACGACAATGAGATATTGTTTCGACGAAGATGATGTGGAGGGAGCTTTAGGCAGACTGGCCGGTGAACTGGGTATATGAGCCCCCTGTGCGGATAGATATGAAAAATAAGTTGAATCGAGAAAAAAATGGAGGTAGTAAAATGAATTTTCCGAATGAACTCAAATATTCAAAGTCCCACGAATGGGTGAAGATGGTGGATGACGACACTGCTCTCGTAGGTCTGACAGATTATGCTCAGGACGCTCTTGGGGATCTGGTGTTCGTAAACCTTCCTGAGGAGGGGGACAGCTTTGAAGCAGATGAAGTCTTTGGTGACGTTGAATCTGTAAAAGCGGTGTCCGACATCATAATGCCTGTAAACGGTACGGTAGCGGAAGTGAATGAAGAACTCCTGGACAGTCCGGAGGCGATCAACAGCGATCCTTACGGATCTTGGCTGGTAAAAATGGAAGGCGTCACAGGAACGGGAGAACTGCTCAGCGCAGGAGAATATGAGGAATTCATAAAGACATGCGATTAAGGAAACGGCAGGACGCATTTTCGTATAAGTAAAGACAGGAGGTATTACATGGGTTCATATGTTCCCGGTACGGAAAAAGAAAGACAGGAAATGCTGCAGACTATCGGCTGTAATACTGTGGAGGAGCTTTTTGCGGGACTCCCTGAACAGATAAGACTTTCGGAAGGCCCAGATCTGCCTGAAGGAAAGAGCGAACAGGAAGTCATGTCCATAATGGAGGAAGCTGCAGGCGAAAACAGGGTATACAAGACATGCTTCAGAGGCGCCGGCGCATACAGGCATTATATCCCGGCTATCGTGAGATCCATAGTTGGAAAAGAAGTGTTCAAAACGGCATACACGCCCTATCAGCCCGAGCTGAGCCAGGGGATACTCCAGTCCATATTCGAATATCAGACCATGATATGCAGGCTCACCGGAATGGACGTATCCAACGCGTCAGTGTACGACGGAGCCACTGCAGCGGCAGAGGGAGTCCTTATGTGCAAGGACAGGAAAAAGGACGTGGTATTCATTTCCGGCACGGTGGATCCGAAAGTGAAAGCGGTCGTAGAGACTTATTGCGACGGTCAGAACGTAAAGACTGTGACAGTGCCCGTGACCGGAAACGGCATGACCGACATACATGAGCTGAAGGAAATGGTGGAAAGAGAAAGCGGATTCGCGTGTCTTTATGTGGAACAGCCGAATTATTTTGGCATCATAGAAAACATAGGACCGATGGAAGAAATAGTACACGGAGCAAAAGGAAAGCTTGTCATGGGCTGTGAACCGGTTTCTCTTGCAATGCTCAAGACACCGGGAGAATACGGAGCCGACGTGGCAGTGGGCGAGGGACAGCCTCTGGGACTGCCTCTCTCTTTCGGAGGACCCTATCTCGGATTCATGGCGGCGAAAAAAGATATGATGAGGAAGCTGCCCGGAAGGATGGTGGGTGAAACCAAAGATGCTGACGGGAACAAAGCCTACGTACTTACCCTGCAGGCCAGAGAACAGCATATACGAAGGGAGAAAGCCGGTTCGAACATATGCTCGAACCAGGCTCACTGTGCCCTTACGGCAGGAGCATATATGGCGGCCATGGGTACGGAAGGGATGAAGAAAGTGGCCGGTCACTGCACTGCGAAGGCCCATTATCTGGCAGAAAAACTGACGGAGGCTGGATTGGAAACAGATGCGGACACGCCTTTCTTCAACGAATTCGTGACGAAGATCCCGGAGGGAAGCAGTGTGACCTGCAGCGACATACTGAAGGCTCTGGACGAGAAAGACATACTGGGCGGTCTGGAGCTGGACGACAGATCTCTGCTCTGGTGTGCAACAGAGGTGAATACCGAGGAGGAGATACGGACCGTTGCGGACACGGTAAAGCAAATGATGGGAAAGGCAGGTGAATGATATGAAAACGATTTTTGAAAAAAGCGTACAGGGGAAATATCAGGATATCATCCCGAAGTGTACCCTGCCTGAAGTGACTTTCCCACAGGAACTGACAAGATCGGCTGCACTGGAGCTGCTGGAGATATCAGAGACGGAAATGAGCCGGCACTATAACCAGCTGGCACAGAGAGCCTACGGTGTGAGCGACGGCATGTATCCTTTGGGTTCATGTACGATGAAATACAACCCTGCTGTGAACGAAGAGGTGGCAGCTCTGAAAGGATTGACGGATATACATCCTCAGCAGCCGGCTTCCACGGTGCAGGGATGGCTCCGGATATTGAAGATAGGCGAAGATTATCTCAAGGAAGTGACCGGGATGGATGCCGTGACTTTCCAGCCTGCGGCGGGAGCTCACGGCGAATATGCAGGGATCAGACTCATCAGGGAATATCACATGAAGAACGGCGATGATAAAAGGACGAAAGTGATAGTTCCTGATTCTGCCCATGGGACGAATCCGGCAACTGCTGCAATGTGCGGGTACGAAGTCGTGAGCGTACCTTCCGACTCTGAAGGCGGTGTCGATGTGGAAGAACTTTCCAAAGTGCTCGGAAACGATGTGGCGGCCCTGATGTTGACCAATCCGAACACTTTGGGGATATCGGACAAAAATATATTGGAGATCACGGAGATGGTCCATGAAGCAGGAGGACTTTGCTATTATGATGGAGCAAACCTCAACGCCATATTGGGCATTGCCCGGCCGGGGGATATGGGATTCGACGTCATGCATATGAACCTGCACAAGACATTTTCTACTCCCCATGGCGGCGGAGGGCCCGGCAGCGGTGCGGTGGCATGTAAAAACATACTCAAAGGATTCCTGCCCGGGATAAAGATAGAGGAAGACGAGGAAGGCATGACTATGGGGCTTTATGAAGAGACTATGGGACCTATAGGGCTGTACTACGGGAATGTGGCAGTGGCCGCAAGGGCGATCGCATACATGCTCACCCTGGGGAAAGAAGGCATGGTCGCAGTTGCAAAAAACGCGGTGCTGAATGCTAATTACATGAAAACATTGCTGGAAAAAGATTACCATATCCCATATAATGAGGGCTGTATGCATGAATTCGTCATAAGCGCCGAGGACCTGAAAAAGGAAACGGGGATCACGGCTATGGACATCGCGAAATCCATGATAGACAACGGAGTGCATCCGCCTACGGTGTATTTCCCTCTCATAGTGCACGAGGCTCTCATGTTCGAGCCTACGGAAACGGAAACCAAGGAAAGCCTGGATAGAGTGTCACAGATATTGCTGGACATAAGGAAAGAGGCATATACAGATCCTCAAAAACTTCATGAGGCACCCCGCAAGGGACAGATACGCAGACCTGACGAAGTAGGTGCGGCAAGGAACCCCATACTGGTCTTTGAAGACGGAAAAGACCTTTAGACGGGGGACATATACGATGTTGGTACGATAAAGTGTGAAGAGGAAAGAAAAACAGAAAGCGAAGGTAGGAACATAATCAAAAAACTTTTATTTTTAGACGTAGACAATACGGTGCCTTATAAAAATCTGGCGGTGGAAGAATATCTGACGGAAAACGTAGAGCCGGACACATGTATCCTTTATCTCTGGCAAAATGAAAACACCATAGTGGTGGGACGTAACCAGAACGTGATGAAGGAATGCAACATGAACGCCGTAAAGGAGGACGGGGTCTATGTGGTCAGGAGGCTTTCCGGAGGCGGTGCAGTCTTTCATGACATGGGGAACCTGAATTTCACTTTTGCCGTGCAAAACGAAAATTATGATGTGGACCGGCAGCTTTCTGTCATATTGACGGCCATAGAGGATCTGGGGCTGAAAGGGGAGAAAAGCGGCCGTAACGACCTGATGATCGGCGGTGTGAAAATATCAGGAAATGCGTTCCATAAAAAGAAAAACAAGCGATATCATCACGGAACGCTGCTCATCGATGCGGATAAAGAGAAGATAGCAAAATATCTTAATGTGTCCAAGGAAAAACTCGCTCTCAAAGGGATAGACTCAGTGAGATCCAGAGTCGGGAACCTGACTGATTTCAAAGAAGATATAACAGTGGATCAGGTGAAGGCTGCATTGGAGAAGGCCTTCGGCAAGGTATATGGTCTGCCGGTGGAAGAAATCTCTGTTGAGGATCTGGATACGAAAGCTGTAGATATGGGAGAAAAGAGATTCGCATCTGAGGAGTGGAATTTCGGCAGCGGGAAATTTTCCGCGAAGAATGTCAGCAGAAGGTTCCCCTGGGGAGATATAGAACTTTCCTTTGACGTGAAAGACGGAGTCATAAAAGATCTGCATATTTTCTCTGACGCCATGGAGTATGATTACATAATAAAGCTGGAAGAAGCCCTTGACGGTATCCCCTATGAGAAAGGCAGGATAGGAGAAAAGATAGATGAGACAGCGCAGGCGACCGAAGAAGATGTGAGAGACGGATCGCCGGCCGGAGTCACAGGTGCCGAGAGGGCAAAGGAGATCGCCGGTGACGTGAAAAAGCTTATTGAAGAAGTGCTGTAAAGGAAGTTGTCATGGAAAACAAATATGATCTTATAATAATCGGCGGAGGTCCGGGCGGAGCAGATGCGGCGGAAGAAGCAGTCAGACAGGGCATGGATGTGGCGCTCATAGAAAGAGATCTTATGGGCGGGACATGCCTGAACAGAGGCTGCATCCCAACGAAGACACTGCTCCATACGGCGGATCTCTACAGAGATATGAAGAATGCCATAGATGAAGGGAGGATATCGGGGAACGATGTGAAGGTGGATCTTTCCGGACTGCAGGCATATAAAGAGGACGTGATCGGACAGTTGAGAGCCGGTCAGACCGGGGCTTTGGAAAAAGCCGGCGTTGATATATTCAACGGCATGGGGACCATACTTGGGGACAAACGGGTGAAGGTAGGGAGCGACATACTGGAAGGCGACAACATACTGATCGCCACAGGCTCACGGCCCTCAAGGATCCCTGTAGAAGGAGGAGACCTGCCGGGAGTCATCACCAGCGATGAACTTCTTTCACTGACCCGTGTGCCCGAAAGTCTGATAATAGTCGGAGGCGGAGTGATCGGTATGGAATTCGCCCAGGTTTTCAGCAGCCTCGGTAGCCAGGTCACCGTAGTGGAGACTCTCAAGAGAGTGCTGTTCAATTTCGATAAAGAGATAAGCAGGAGCCTGACGATGGTCATGGGAAAGAGAGGAGTGGACATAAATACCGAGACGAAACTTCTCTCCATAGAAAAGACCCGAGATGGTAAACTCAGATGTTCCTGTGAAAAGAAGGGAGAGGGATTTCGGGCAGAAGGAGACCTGGTGCTCATGGCAACGGGGAGGAGCCCTGTTATGGACGGCCTCTTTGATGATGCGGACCTTGAAAGTTCGTTGAAGACGGAAAAGGGATATATAAAGACGGACGAAAACTCACAGACTGCCGTAGAAGGGATATATGCCGTAGGAGATGTGACGGGAGGCATGCAGCTTGCTCATACAGCAAGCGCCCGGGGAAGGATAGCTGTCTGTCATATGGCGGGGAAGCCTGCACCTTTAGATCCGGCCAACGTGCCTGCCTGCGTATATACCGACCCGGAGATCGCTTCGGTGGGATCCTCCGCAGACGCTGCGAAGGAGGCGGGGATAAAAGCGGTATCAAAAAAATATCCCATGAGTGCGAACGGGAAGTCTGTGCTGACCGGACAGGAGAGAGGATTTGTGAAGATAATAGTCAAGGAGGACACAGGGCAGATACTCGGCGCACAGATGATGTGTGCGAGGGCGACCGATATGATCAGTCAGTTCTCCCAGGCCATATCCAACGGACTCACTGTGGACAAGATGAGCAACTTCATATACCCTCACCCCACATTTTCCGAAGGCATAGGGAAGGCTGCGGAGATATGAAGACTGGGACCGCGGACAAAATCACGGAAAAGGAGCGGGGAATGGAATCGTTGAGAGAATTATATAAGATAGGCCCCGGGCCTTCTTCGTCCCACACCATAGGACCTCAAAGGGCCGCACGGGAGATCAGGAAGAGATATCCCGGGTGCTTTTATGAGGTCACGCTATACGGTTCCCTGGCCTTCACCGGTAAGGGTCATATGACGGACTACATAATAGAAAAGGAACTGGGCAGGGAAAGGACAGAGATAATATTCGAGTATATCAACCTGCCTTTCCATCCCAACGGGATGGTGTTCCGCATATATGATGGCAGCGATGCCGGGAAAAAAGAGCTGAAAGACAGCAAGACGGTTTACTCCGTAGGAGGAGGGACCATAGTTTTCGAGGGCGAGGAGCCGGAAAAAAAGCGTACCGTGTATGGACACGGGAATATGACGGACATCAGGAGATACATAAGCGAAGAAGGGATGTCCTTTTATCAGTATGTGCTCCAATGCGAGGGGGAGGACATACGGGAGTATCTGGAAGAGGTGCTGGAGGCCATGTTCGATTCCATCGAGCGGGGCCTTTCCGCGGAAGATGTGATCCCGGGGAAACTGCAGCTTCGCTCTGTGGCAAAGGATATGTACGAAAGCGCCCTCGTAGCTGGCGGCGGCGGCGAACGGGACAGGATGCTCATATCGAGCTATGCCTACGGGGCGGCTGAGGAAAATGCAAGGGCGGGACAGGTTGTCACTGCTCCCACATGCGGTTCGTGTGGAGTGATCCCCGCAGTGCTCTATTACGCGAAGAGACAGCTGAATATTTCCAGAGACAGGCTTATAGAGGCCCTGGCCGTGGCAGGTCTCTTCGGGAACTGCATAAAGACCAACGCCACCATATCCGGGGCAGATGGAGGCTGTCAGGCCGAGATAGGAAGCGCCTGCGCCATGGCTGCGGCGGCTTACGGACATATATTGCAATTGAACGATGATCTCATAGAATACGCTGCTGAGATGGGCATGGAGCACAATCTGGGACTCACCTGCGATCCGGTGGGCGGATATGTGCAGATACCCTGTATAGAGCGCAATGGCTTTGCAGCCCTGAGGGCCACTGATGCGGCTCACTATGCCGGTGAACTGGGCAAGTTCAGAAAGAACAAGGTATCTTTCGACAGGATCGTAAGAGTCATGTATGAGACCGGAAAGGATCTCAACGAGGCGTATAAAGAGACCTCTCTGGGAGGGCTCGCAAAGGATTTCAGTTTGTAGATGGCAGGTACCATATTTCCGGATGTGAAGCACCAGAGACTGATCGGAGCGAAGGAAATTGCTCCATGAGCCGCAGTCGGATAAGATCGTTTTTGTTTGAACGGGATGAGAAGAGAATGGATTTCTTTGCGTATCGTAATTTTAGCTTTTCAGAAATCCATCTAGAAGCTCTTTTTTCTCCCCCTGATTGTACCAAAAAGCATCCGTCATATTATTAACGATCCACTTTGAATTTTTTAGAGAAAAGAATGCGGCCCAAAACCGGCCGTAGTCATCTTTTCTACCACGATCCTCATACACTCTTTCACCAAACGCATTTTTGCTGCAAGGGAGTCCTTCCCTTGCAAATATATCATCTACTCTATTACAGATATTTTGCATATTTTTTTCAGAAAGCGTTTTGCTGTTAAATTTTATTTCCACCTTAAACACAGCCAAATTCCTCCTTTGTTTTTTAAAAGTTTTTCATCGTGAACTCTACGGAATGATCACTTTTCCAAAAAAAGCCCCTGTCATAATGGCAGGGGCCGATTTCACACCGGGCCATTTGTTAGTCGCCACGCCCGGGAAGCGACAATACATTCGCACCGGGCCATTTGTCAGTCGCCATACCCGGGAAGCGACAGTATTTCCTTTATGCTACCATATCTATCTCATGATGGCAAATCTGCCTTCGCTCCATTACGGGGACCTTTCTTCTTCAGATAACAGCTTTCCTAAAGAATAATCCAATATTTTTTCTTTACGCTCAGACAGTATAGTTTTGTAAAAAACCTTTTGTAAATCTGATATATATGGAGTGCCGTCTACTAAATCGTTTATTGCATCCATATCTATCTTAGGGGTCAACCGTTTCAACGCCTCGTTACATCCTTCATGCTCAAATGATGATATAAAGTCGAAGTACCCTATTTTCTTATTATCTATCTTAAGTGCAGACAATGGGATCTCGAATATCCTTAAATTCAATTCATTCTTATCTGTCAATACGGATCTCATTATTCTTTCATCAGCTTGCGGTAAAAGGCAACTGCCACAATCGAATATGGGAGCAAACCTTAACTGATCTGTTTTTTCATCCCTTATGAATCCCCAATTACCGTTATGCCTGTCCCAATTACCTATCAATGCATCCACAATAAAAATGTCCCAAAACTTTTCTTCAAGTTTTATGGGATCAAAAAAAGTCTGTTCTCTTATCGTAGTAAGAACATCTGAGAGATCCGTTCCATATCCACTAGGACCGGACGAAAAAACAGTATCTTTCAGCGAACCAAAATGGGGGTGCGGACAAAAACCTGGACACATATAGGGCTCTGAAAGGAGTAATTGATGTATTCAGAAGAACAGAGAATAAAGGCGTTACGTATGTATCATCG